>CANHKZ010000027.1 GCA_947461425.1 Flavobacteriaceae bacterium
AGTTCCATCTTTTCTTGTGATTTCTAACGAATCATAAATTTTTGGAAGTTCAACATCTTTACCGTTGAAAACAACATCAACTACTGGACCAATGATTTGGGCAACTTTTCCTATTACTTTAGACATTACTTATGTATTTATTAAATAGCTATTTAGGTTTATGAAATTGACTTAATCGAAAGTGATCAATTAAATCCTTTTTACAGTGTGCAAAGATAATTTTTAAAATATAAAATCAATAATTTTTTTATAAAAAAACCGCATATTTCTTTACAAAGAAAAAAAGCCACTTCAATAAAGATAGTGGCTTTTAGTTTTATGATCTTAAAATGAATTCCCTATAAACTTGCTGGGAATAAAATTCTATAATTTCCTAAATTTACTTTCTTAAAAGTAGAAGCGTATTTAGTATTAATTGCAGCAATAAAAGCATTTGAAATAAGCGCATACCCTCTTGGGCTTGGGTGTACTCCGTCAAGAGAAAACGACCCTCCAAAAACATAATCTGATTTCATTGTAAAGTTATTTTCAACTATACCTGTTGAACTAGACAAACTAGTCATAATAGATTTAGCATCTACAAAAGCTAATCCTTTTGCATCTGCAATAGCTTTTATGCTTACGTTGTACGCGTCTGTAGCTACTTTTATAGCCTCAATTTCCGCTGGAATTAAAACATGTGTATCTTGTAATGGATATGTTATTCCAAACTTATCTAAAGGCGCAGGTGGTGCCATACCAATTCCAGAGTTAGCTGCAGTTGGAGTTGCTCCAATCACAGATTGAGTTGGAAGCAAAACTAAGTCTGCAGAAGTAGCCTGACGAGCTTGACCAAATACAGCTCCATAAAAAGCGGCAGTTTGAGCCCCAAGTGATGGTGTAAATGCTGCTGTTAATTGCGCAGATAAATTAGTTATCGATTCGTCTTTAATAAGTACTGGATTAGCAACAGTAGCAGAAAGTAAATTAATTCTATCCCCCGCTCCAAAAACAGTTAACACTTGTTTTAAAGGACCATATAATAAAGTGTTCAATTGCGTAATTGTTGCTTGTCCAACTGCTACATTACCACCACCAAGAACCGAAGTTGACAAAGGGTTAATTGGCACAGTCGTAAAATAAGGTAAGGTATTTACATAAGGTAAATTTGCGACCACGCCTTTAGCGCTATTAGCAGTTAAACCATTTACCAGTGTGTTGTAAACACTTGCGAAAACGGTAGGATCAGTAATATCATTTGATCCGTAAGTCGCTGGATTCATATTTCCTGTTTGGTTTACCCCAATCCCACCTGAAGTTGCAAATCCCAAAACATCATTACCTCCAATCCATAATGAAAAGAAGGTCGGTGACTGTGCTACTGCATCCGCTAAAACTGTGGCTGTAGCTGAAGTTGAAAAACGAGCATAATATGGATTAGCTGATCCTGTTGCAACACCAGCTACATTACCATAACCTGAAGCTACTAAATGGTAACTTTTAGCGCCTGGAACACCTAAGTTATTGAATGGGCCAGTCAGTTTAGTAGTTACATTAGTTGATGGCGTTCCAGAAACAGCTACAGGAGCTGAACCGTTGAAATACAAACGCTGTCCTGCAATTACAGTACTGCCCAAAAGTAAACCGCCAACATTATCCGCCATCAAAGGAGTAGAGAAAGCACCACCGCCTGCTGCTGCAAATTGTTGTGCTAATATATTTGGATAAGCTCCTTTTTGTGCCTCAATAAACAAGGCCCCATCACTATAACCCGCAGCAAAAGAATCACCTAGAGCAACATATTTTGAGAATACTGCAGAACCAGCAGAAACTGGTTCTTCAACTATACTATCTTCATCATTATTACAAGCTACAAAGGTTAACGAAACCAATAATAGCCATTTGAAATTTTTTATCATGATTGTATTTTTTAAATTATTATATCAATTACGGATTAATTGTCCATGAAGCAAAATATTGTTGCCCGATTGCACCTGCACCTAAAACTTGGATATACTCTCTGCCTCCTAAGTTAGCCGCTCCAATTTTAAGCGTAGACTTCAATTTTGGTATCAAATAGTTGATTTGTGCATCAATAACTGTAGCTGAAGGAATGATTCCATCCACCATTGTAGATTGCCATAAGTATTCACTATTCCATCTACCACTTACATTAAATCCAAAGTTTTTAAACAATTTTTCGTTTCCAAAAGAAGCTTTTACCCTGTGTTTAGGGGTGTTAAACCCTGCTTCAAAGCTTGGATTCACTGATTGATCAAAGTCAAATTCAGCAAAGTTATAGTTCATTCCTACTTCAAAATCCTTGTACACTTTTCTAGATAACCCAATACCTAAACCAAGTGATTGGATTTCAACATCTGTATTAGTATACAATTGGAAAGCTCTGATGTTTCCATTCTGCAACGCATGAAGCGATTGTGCACCTGGATCAGCAGCTCCTCCAGCTGGATTTGGAGCATCTTGTGCTTTACCATATAATGGCGCAACTACATTTAAGTTTCCAATAAAGTTGTTGTACACATTATAGTAACCATTAATATCTATTGACATATCTTTGATAAATGAACGATATCCTAATTCTATAGCTTTAACTTCTTCTGGTTTTACGAACTGTAAATTTGTTTTTCTTAATAAAGCAGGATTCCCAGTTGCACTCAACTGAGCTACAGAAGCAGCGGTATACGAGTTGTTATATGCATTTAAACCTGTGATATTTACTGATGACCCCCCAGCAAAAAATTGACCAACTGAAGTTAAAATTGGCAATGTTTCTTTATATCTAGTCAAGTTATCAGGAGCAGAACCCAATAAAATAGCACTACCTACGTTAAACCCAATATATTGATCTTGTGTAGTAGGGTTTCTAAATCCTGTTTGAAAAGACGCTCTAAAATTATGTCTTCTACTTTCTCCTCCTGAATATACCAAGGAAACTCGTGGAGAAAAATTACCTTCAAAGTTTTGTGACTTATCATAACGAATAGATCCAGTAAATTTCAAACGGTCATCTAGTCCTTTCTTCATTATTTGTGAGTAAGCTCCGTATTCATCATAATTGATTGGACCGTCTGCATCAGTATAAATTCTACCAAATGAATTCAATTGATATGCTCTGTATGAACCTCCAACTTGAATTTCAGCAAATTTAATAAGGTCTTTAAAGTTATAATTTAAATCTGAGTGGTAAATTCTTGAGTTATCCACTAATTTAGATCCTGATAATACATTTGGATCAGCTATAACTTGATTGAAAGCATTTACAAATCCAGTTGTTCCTGGTAACAATCTTCCTGTGTCTGCAACAGTTCTTGCAGCTTTATGTGCATTTTCAGGAGTCATACCACCTAAAGTAGATTGGATATAAGCCCCTGCATATTCCCCAAACCACTGGCTGTCTGCTTTCCACTTACGGTTAATGTTTATACCTGTAAACAACATATCATACGATTGTCCTCCATCTTCCGTAGTAGTATACCCTCTAACAAAGAAGTTTTTACCCTTAAATTCCAACTTATGCTGTTGCATGAAGAAATTATTTAAATAATATCTGTTGGCACCTTGATAAACCGCGTTACCAAAACCGAATTTACTTTGCCAAATCACTTCTAATTTTTCATTACCAAAAGGTCTTAAATGAACCGAGAAATCAATTTTTGTATTAGAAGCTTTATTATCTGTCAATTCTGTCTCATTATATCCAGTTCTACTCACATTGGTATTTGGTAATAAGTTTACAGCTCCAGCAGGAATTCTTCCTAATGAGGCTAATGAATTTCCTACACCTTTAATATTAGTAGAAACTTCATCTCCATAAACGTTGATTCCATCATAATTGATGTGACTTCTGTCTCTTCCTTCTACTAATTTATCATCATAATTGGTAGCAAACCAATCAGTTGCTCTCATGTAAGTAAAATTAGCTTTTGCAGCCAAATAGGGACTAAATGCTTTAGCCATTCGTACACCATAATCCAAATAATCATTAACTCCAGCTGCTTGTTGACTAGTTTGTCCAAATTTAGCATACGCTGTAATTCCTTCACTTGTAAATGGATTTTTACTATTCATAAATAAAATACCGTTGAAAGCATTCGCTCCGTACAAAGCAGAAGAAGCTCCCGGAAGTAATTCTACATTTTGCACGTCAATTTCTGACACACCAATCATGTTTCCAATTACGAAATTCAACAATGGAGATGAGTTGTCCATACCATCTACAAGTTGCATGAAACGAGTATTTGCTACAGTTGCAAAACCTCTAGTATTAATGGACTTAAATGACATACTACTCGTATTCATTTGAACCTCTTTAAGGTTTTCTAATCCATCATAAAAAGAAGGTGATGCGGTTTTCTTAATATCAGCGATTCCCATTCTTTCAATTGTAACTGGTGATTGTAAAACTTTTTCAGGAGTTCTAGAAGCAGAAACTACAACTTCATCAAGGATTGTTGTTTTTTTAATTGTATCTGAAACTACTTTTTGAGCAAAGGAAATGCTGCAAAAAAACAATGTTAAAATTAGTAAATGTTTTCTCATTAGTTAAAATTTTTTTGGTTTATGCGACCAAAATACAAATATTTTTGGTTATTATTAAAATTACAGTAAAAAAATTCACATTTAACAACTATTTCCATCCATTTTGACTTTTCTATATTTGTAATTATCCTCTTTTATTATATAAATCATAATTAAATTTAGTTGCAAAAATTCAAAAAAAACAAAACGATTAAGTCAGGTCATAAAAAAAGCAAGATAAATCTTGCTTTTTTAAAAATTGTATGATTTTTAATATTTTATTCTACGGTTACTGATTTTGCTAAATTCCTCGGTTGGTCCACGTTACAACCTCTCATTACAGCAATGTGATACGATAACAATTGCAAAGGTATTGTAGTAATAAGTGGTGATAAGGCATCCGAAGTTTCAGGGATTTCTATTACATAATCCGCTAAATCACGAACTTGAGTATCCCCTTTAGTTACCACCGCGATGATACGACCGCTTCGAGATTTAATTTCTTGAATATTACTAACAATTTTATCGTAATGCCCTTGTTTTGGTGCAATAACAACTACCGGCATTTGCTCATCAATCAGGGCAATAGGGCCGTGTTTCATTTCTGCTGCTGGATACCCTTCAGCATGTATATAAGATATTTCTTTTAATTTTAACGCTCCTTCTAAAGCAACTGGAAAATTATAACCTCTGCCTAAATACAAACAATTATTGGCATCTTTGAAAGTAGCTGCAATTTCTTTAGTTCTCTCATTCGTTTCTAATGCTTCTTTTACTTTCTCAGGAATAATCTCTAATTCTTGTAAGTATTTATGAAAATCTGATTTTGAAAGTGTCCCTTTTGCTTTCGCCAAACGCAGTGCAATCATAGTCAAAACTGTAATCTGCGTTGTAAAAGCTTTAGTTGAAGCTACGCCTATTTCTGGTCCAGCATGGGTGTAAGCCCCTGCGTGAGATTCTCTAGAAATAGAAGATCCTACCACATTACAAACACCAAAAACAAATGCTCCCTGTTCCTTAGCTAGCTTGATTGCCGCCATCGTATCAGCAGTTTCTCCTGATTGTGAGATTGCTATCACTACATCTTTGCTACTTATGATTGGGTTTCGGTATCTAAATTCAGAAGCATATTCAACCTCAACCGGAATTCTTGCAAATTCTTCAAAAACATACTCGGCAACTAAACCAGCATGCCAAGAAGTCCCACAAGCAACGATAATAATTCGGTCAGCATTTAAAAATTTTTCTAAATTGTCTTCAACACCTGCCATTTGTATAATTCCTTCGTTGGCATGAAGTCTTCCTCTATAGGTGTCTTTAATTACACTTGGCTGTTCGTAGATTTCTTTTAACATGAAATGATCATAACCTCCTTTTTCAATTTGCTCCAAATTCATTTGAAGTTCTTGAATATAGGGATCTACCAATGAATCGTCTTTGATTTTTCGAATTTTCATTGGCTTATGTAACCTAATATTTGCCATTTCTCCATCTTCTAAATAAATAGCATTTGAAGTGTATTCAATAAAAGGCGAAGCATCTGAAGCAATAAAGTATTCTCCTTCTCCTACACCAATAGCCAAGGGACTTCCTAATCGAGCTGCAACAATTTCATTTGGGGTTTTCTTGTCAAAAACCGCAATTGCATACGCACCCACTACTTGGTTTAATGCTAATTGGACTGCTTTTCCTAATTTTAAGTTTTCTTTTAATTGAATTTCTTCAATTAAGTTTATTAAAACTTCTGAATCGGTATCAGAATGAAAAACGTAGCCTCTTTTGATCAATTCCGCTTTTAAAGGAGCATAATTTTCAATAATTCCATTGTGGATAATCGCTAAATCTCCAGAATTAGAAAGATGAGGATGCGAATTCACATCGTTAGGTACGCCATGAGTTGCCCATCGAGTATGGCCCATTCCAATGGTTCCGTTAGTTGTAATTTCAGCTGCCGCTTTTGCTTCTAGATCAGATACTTTCCCTTTTGTTTTGCATAACTTCATACAAGCTCCATCATACAACATAAGCCCAGCACTATCATAACCGCGGTATTCTAATCTTTTTAATCCTTTAATTACAATAGGATAAGCTTCTCTATAACCAATGTATCCAACAATTCCACACATAAATTCGGTTTAATTAGGTTTTGTATAATAAATTTGAAGTTTTAGTCTTTTATCTAATGGTACGGAAGAATGACTACCGTATAAAACTGTTCCAAGAGGATTCATCACAGATGCTTTAGGTACTTTTGAAGTAAGTCCATTCGCAGTTCTTAATTTTGAAAAACTAGATTCGGCAATATTTTCTGTTACTACTAAACCTAATTTTACATTTGTAGAATCCGCATATTTTACTAAATTACGAATTTGATTTGTTATTCTAACTTTATAGGTTTGACCCCTTCCATTGGCAACAGCTTCTTTGTTTATTAATCCACTAAAAACATATTTAGATTTTTTAGCATCAATAAAATTTGTGTTATCAAGAAAATAATCAACTAAGGGGCGGTTATTTGTCAAGTCGTACAAGTAAATACGATTGGGTTCATTACTAGTTGCCATTTTTGCAGCATCAATATGAAAAATTAGATTGGCTTCGTTGATTAACCAGCCTTTACTTCTTATCAATGCCAATTCACCAGAGGTTTTAAATAAATCAATTACAGCCATAGCACCATCACCGCCTTTTAAATAAAGATTAGCATCTCCTGAAGCCGAATTAGGATTATTTACTGCATTTAAATAGGCCAAATTAACATTTGACTGATCTAGTAAATTAATAGAATTTCCATTCAGATTAAGCTCCATTGTTTTAGCAACTCTAGTTGTTACCCCATTTGTAACTAAATCTTCAGTATAATTAATTGTTATTTTCCCGTCTTTAAAATTCATCATTGCCATACTACCAGCACTTCCAGACACTGTTTCTATTTTAAAATAAAGACCTCTGAAATAATCCTTAAACACATCATTAGATGCTAATTTAGCCACCGGAGCGTTCAGTATTTTAGTGGTAAAAAAAGTATTGTCTAACTTCAAACGCATAGCTGGAATGGAACGAGCCAAACTCACTTTACCATCTGTAGCAATTACTTTTTGAATAATTTCTTTAGGATTAAAGAAAAAAGCATCATTTTGATTTACACTTGAAGCATTATTTAAACGCGACCCTATTTTTGAGTTTTCAAAAAGGGTCGTTTGATCGGTATAAAAAGACTGAGAACTCGTAAAACCAGTTGTAGGGTCTAAATCTCTCATAAAATATCCCGATTCAAAAACACTTAATTTTATTGGAGCTTGCGCTCCATAAATTGAGTCTAACTCATAGGTTTTGCTTCCGTCAGCGTTAATGGTTTTTAAAGTGCTGAAATAAGGAACCGACAAATAAACGCTATCCACGACAGCATTGGCTCCTATTTTTGGAGATAAAACTGCTAAATTCAATTGAGTTGAAAAGTGAGCTGTCGTTTTTCCAAAAGCAGGATCGTTATAGATTCCTAAAGCGTTTGTGAGTAAGTTAGTCGCATCTGCAGGGCCGACTTTTTGATTGTACGCCACGACATCTGATGTGTATTGTAAAAAGTCGAAATTATTTTCACCCAATAAATCCGCTCCAATCGCATTGTATTCTTTGTCACAAGAATAAAAAAAGAGAACACTAACAACGAAAAGTATCCTTTTAAAAAAAGAAGAAGTATGCATATTTTAAATAAAGTTTAATTTTTAAAGAACCGTGTTTTTATAAAAATTAGTATATGCCTCAGCAAATACTTCTTTCGATTGGAAAGGTAAAAAAGGTTTTCCTGAAGATTCTATAAATTTTGTTAAACTTGACGATAGATTTTCAGATGCAATTATTACAGCATCCGAATGTTTTATAGTAGCTTTAATAATGTTTTCGTAATCAGGTACTTCCAAATCTAAAATGGAATCCAAAGGCACATTATCAAATTTCACTTTATTTATCATTTCTTTATCTAAAGTCCCTTCAAAAGACTGACTGTAGACCGATGTAACTATTTTTGTATCTGAAAATAAAGCTTCGTTTTTATAAAAATGTTTCATATAAATGGGCAACATTGCCGCCATCCATCCATGAACATGAATAATATCTGGTACCCAATTCAATTTTTTAACGGTTTCTACTACCCCTTTTGCAAAGAAAATAGCTCGTTCGTCATTATCTGAATACATTTTTCCTGATTCATCTGTGAAAGTTGCTTTCCTTTTAAAGTATTCTTCGTTATCTATAAAATAAACTTGAATTCTTTCTTTTGGAATTGAGGCTACCTTGATTATTAAAGGCATATCTAAATCATTAACTACCAAATTCATCCCTGAAAGTCGAATTACCTCATGTAATTGATGTCTTCTTTCATTGATATTTCCATACCTTGGCATAAAAATTCTAATCTGTCCGCCTTGATCATTAATCATTTTCGGTACATCGTAGGACATCAAAGAAACCTCATTCTCGTCAAGATAAGGTACAACTTCAGATGATACATATAATATCCTCTTGTCTTTCATAATATTGTATAACTATTTTATGGCAATAAAAACCGAGCAAATTTACAAAAATTTATGCACTTTATTACAAATATGTTAAATTTGCCATCCATTTAAAACATCTAACATGCACATTTTCTACGGAAAAGCAACTTTAATAGCCTTCTTAAGTTCAATTCGTTCAGCTCACAATACTGTTGGTTTTGTTCCTACTATGGGCGCGCTACATGCAGGTCACCTTGCTTTAATGGAACGTTCTGTTGAAGAAAATGACACTACAGTTGTGAGTATTTTTGTGAACCCAACTCAATTCAACAATTCTGAAGATTTAGCTAAATATCCCCGAACCCTTGAGGCCGATTTATATAAAATTTCCGCTTTGAATCCTGAAATAATCGTTTATGCTCCTACTGTTGAAGACATTTACAACGGTGATCCAGTTTCTCAGTCTTTTGATTTTGACGGATTAGAAAATCAAATGGAAGGGCAATTTAGACCGGGACATTTTAATGGAGTTGGCACAATAGTCAAACGCTTTTTCGAAATTATAAGTCCAAATAATGCCTATTTTGGAGAAAAAGATTTCCAGCAATTGCAAATTATTAAAAAATTAGTGGCCAAAAATAAGTTGCAAGTCACCATCATTGGCTGTCCTATTTATAGAGAAGACAATCAGCTTGCTATGAGTTCTAGAAATGAGCGTTTATCATCTGAAGAGCGCAACAAAGCAAGCTTAATTTATCAAACGCTCCTTGAGGCAAAAGAGATGTTTCAAAATGATAATGTAAACGATACGAATCAATTTGTAATGCAAACTTTTAAAAATCATCCGCTATTTAATTTAGAATATTTTGTTATTGCTGATGAAGAGACTCTTTTGCCTTGCGTAACAAAAGAAAAAAATAAGAAATACCGAGCTTTTATAGCCGTTTTTGTTAAGAATATTCGATTGATAGATACCATTTCATTAAATTAATTTACTTTTGTAACATGCAAATTCAAGTAGTAAAATCAAAAATACATCGCGTTAAAGTAACTGGTGCCGATTTAAATTATATCGGTAGTATTACAATAGATGAGGCTTTACTGGAAGCTTCTAATATTATAGAAGGTGAAAAAGTAGCCATCGTTAACGTGAATAATGGCGAACGTTTTGAAACTTACGCCATTAAAGGAGAGAAAAATTCAGGTACTATTACTTTAAATGGTCCTGCAGCTAGAAAAGTGCAAAAAGACGATATTATCATTATAATTTCGTATGCTACACTCGAGTTTGAAGAAGCTAAAACCTTCCAGCCTTGGATTATTTTTCCTAACGAAAAAGACAATTCTTTGACATAATCGAAATCACAAATACAATATCAAAACCACTCTCTAAAGGAGTGGTTTTTTATTTGAGATTAACCCATTCAGCCTATAAAGGATTGAAAGCGAAGAAAAACAATTGTTTAATTGTTTTTTTAAACGATTCTTTGCTGTAAATTTGAATTCAATTTATTCCAAGAATTATGTCGAAGGTTAAAACTACTTTTTTCTGTCAAAACTGCGGAACACAATACGCCAAATGGCAAGGACAATGCAATGCCTGCAAAGAATGGAATACTATTGCCGAAGAAATTGTACAAAAACAAGAAAAATTGGCCTGGAAGAGTGAACCGACAATTGCCGGAAAAGCACCAAAACCCTTGCGAATAAATGAAATCGATTCTACTCAAGAAATTCGGTTAGATACAACAGACAATGAACTTAATCGCGTTTTAGGAGGCGGAATTGTTCCAGGGTCTTTAATCCTTTTGGGAGGTGAACCGGGCATTGGAAAAAGTACACTTTTACTTCAAATTTCCCTGAGTTTGCCATACAAAACACTGTATGTATCGGGTGAAGAAAGTCAAAAACAAATTAAAATGCGGGCGGAAAGGATCACCCCAAATGGCGATAATTGCTATATTCTTACCGAAACCAAAACGCAAAATATCTTCAAACAAATTGAAATTATCCAGCCAGAAATTGTGATTATTGATTCGATTCAAACACTACATACTGATTATATTGAATCCACACCGGGGAGTATTTCTCAAATTAGAGAGACTACTGCCGAGCTGATTAAATTTGCTAAAGAAACCAACATTCCAGTGATTTTAATTGGTCACATTACCAAAGACGGCACCATAGCTGGTCCAAAAATTTTGGAACACATGGTCGACACCGTATTACAATTTGAAGGCGACCGAAATCATGTGTATCGCATTTTACGTTCTCTAAAAAATCGTTTTGGGTCTACTGCAGAGATTGGAATATACGAAATGCTAGGGAGCGGCCTTCGCGAAGTATCAAATCCTTCTGAGATTTTGATTTCGCACAAAGACGAAGAATTATCAGGAACTGCCATTGCCTCTACTTTAGAAGGTATGCGCCCATTAATGCTAGAAATTCAGGCCTTAGTAAGCACCGCAGTTTATGGAACCCCTCAACGAAGCACTACGGGATACAATGCGAAACGATTGAATATGATTTTAGCTGTGTTAGAAAAACGCGCAGGTTTCCGTTTGGGTGCCAAAGACGTTTTCTTAAACATAACTGGAGGTATATCGGTTGATGATCCCGCCATTGATTTAGCCGTTGTAGCCGCTATTTTATCATCAAATGAAGACATACCCGTGAACAAAGATTTTTGTTTTGCAGGAGAAGTGGGTCTTTCGGGCGAAATTAGACCTGTAAACCGTGTAGACCAGCGTATTCAGGAGGCCGAAAAACTTGGTTTTTCTACGATTTTTGTGTCCAAGTACAATAAAATTGCCTTAAAAAACACCGGAATCAAAATTCGCTTAGTAGCTAAAATTGAAGATGTAGCCAGTGAATTATTTGGATAATAAACTAATATATTCCTTTTGTCCTTAATTTGTAGCGTTCATCGTTAATTGATCACATTCGTCACGTTATTCAGTAATTTTAAGTAAAACTACAATTTAACTTAACAAAAGAAATTATGAATAGACAGACCGGAATTTGGATCGATAGCTCAAAAGCCATCATCATTAGCTTAGACGGAGACAAAGAAAATATTACCGAAATCGATTCGGATATTGAAAATAGATCGCACCACCATGATGAAGGAAACAAAGGCACGTTTTCAGGAAATCGTCACGGTAGTAGCGAAACCCAATTTGAAAATCGGATTCATGAACAAACTAATCGTTATATGGATGCGATAATTGACTACGTTAAAAAATCGGATGAATTGTAAATTTTTGGACCCTCAGGAGCAAAAACCCAATTAAAAAAAAGGATTCTGGAAGCGCATTTAATTGCCCCTGAAAAATTAAAGGCGGTCGTTAGTGCAGATAAAATGACTGCCAACCAAATAGTGGCTAAAATCAGAAAATTTTATAATTAATTCCAAAAAAAAGGCTTCTTTCTCTTAAATGAAGCCTTCTTTATTAGGTGATTTTTATTCAGGTTTATTAAATGCCTTTTTGTTGAAAAAAAGTAAAATTCCAACCCCAGAAGAAATAGCCACATCGGCAATATTAAAAATGGCGTTAAAAAAAGTGAATTCTTTTCCGCCCCAAATAGGAAGCCATGAGGGTAAATTACCCTGCCAAATAGGAAAATAGAACATGTCGACTACTTTACCGTGAAACCAAGTTCCATACGATTGATTAGAAAATAATGTGGCTACATTTTGCTGACTGTCATCAAATAATACTCCATAAAAAACAGAATCAATGATGTTTCCAAAAGCACCCGACATGATTAATACTATGGCAACTATTAAATAATTTGAACTTTTTTTTATTTTTATACTATCCCAAAGCCAATATCCTATTCCTGCCACTGCGAACAAACGAAATACTGTCAAGAATAATTTACCGTATTCACCTGGGATTTTTGTTCCCCATGCCATTCCTTCGTTTTCGATGAAATAAATCTTAAACCACGAAAACACTTCCACTTCTTCTCCTAAGATGAAGTTGGTTTTGATATAAATTTTTGATACCTGATCTATTATCAATATAAAAAAAACAAGAAAGTAGGCCCTAAGTAATGATATTGATTTGTGTTTCATGCGGCAAAAGTAAATAAATTCTAAAAATAAAAATTCCAAATTCCAAGTTTTCTAATCAGAAGTTCTTGGAATTTGGAATAGTAATGTTTTTTAAAGCGTTTTTTATCGTTGCTGATTTTTGGCTTCCATACTCATAGTAGCGTGAGGCACAATCAACAATCGTTCTTTACTAATTAATTTCCCTGTTACTTTACACACTCCATAGGTTTTATTTTCAACACGGAAAAGCGCATTTTTCAAATCACGAATGAATTTTTCTTGTCGAATGGCTAATTGAGAATTAGCTTCTTTAGACATGGTCTCGCTGCCTTCTTCAAATGCTTTGAATGTAGGGGATGTGTCATCTGTACCGTTATTCATGTCATTCATGTAGGCACTTTTTATCAAATCCAAGTCGTCCTGTGCTTTCTGAATTTTTTTTAGAATTAATTCTTTGAATTCTGCTAAATCTGCTTCTGAATATTTTGCAATTTCATCTATCATGTTCCTTTATTTAGTAATTAGTATTCTTGTTATTATATCGTCAAATTCTATTTCTATTCCTTTAGCCACTTCCTTTTCAAAAACCAAATTTTCAGTCAATGTTTCTGATTTAATATAGTTTTCATTTGCTTCGACCGCTGTTTGTAATTCCGCGTTATGTTGCAATGTCACTTTAATTTTATCCGTTACTTCAAATCCTGAATCTTTGCGAATATTTTGAATTCGGTTGACCAATTCTCTTGCAATTCCCTCTTGTTTCAATTCAGGAGAAATCGTAATATCTAAAGCCACTGTGATTCCGTTTGAATTGGCAACCAGCCAGCCCTCAATATCCTGTGATGTAATTTCTACATCTTCTAAAGTTAAAGATACTGTATTACCTGAAATAACAATAACAACAGTCCCTTCTCTTTCCAATTCATTAATTTGATCTGGCGTAAACCCCTGAATTTCCTTAGAAATCAAGCCCATTTCTTTACCAAAACGTGGTCCTAATGTCTTAAAATTAGGTTTAATTTGTTTGACCAAAATCCCAGAAGCATCATCTAAAAGCACAATTTCTTTTACGTTAACTTCCGCTTTTATTAAGTCTGATACTGCTTCAATTTCAGCTCTTTGGTTATTGTCAAGTACTGGAATCATTACCTTTTGCAACGGTTGACGTACTTTAATCATTTCTTTTTTACGAAGTGATAACACCAATGATGAAATCGTTTGGGCTTTTTGCATTTTACTCTCCAAAGATTTATCAACAAAGTTTTCAACGTATTCTGGAAATTTTGCCAAATGTACACTCTCAAAACCTTCCGAATGTGTCGTTTGTGTTAAGTCTCTGTACAATTTGTCCATATAAAATGGCGCAATTGGCGCAGCCAGTTTACTTATGCTTAACAAACAAGTATATAGCGTTTGGTAAGCGGCAATTTTATCTTGAACGTATTCGCCTTTCCAAAAACGTCTTCTACACAAACGAACGTACCAGTTACTCAAGTTTTCCTGAACAAAATCAGAAATGGCGCGCGCGGCTCTTGTTGGCTCATAATCAGCATAAAAACCATCGACATCTTTTATCAATGTATTCAATTCTGATATAATCCAACGGTCAATTTCCGGTCGCTCTGTCAAAGGAATTTCAGCTTCTGAGTAGGTAAAGCCATCAATATTGGCATACAAACTAAAGAACGAATACGTATTGTACAAGGTTCCGAAGAATTTACGACGCACCTCGGCTATTCCCTCCAAGTCAAATTTCAAATTGTCCCATGGATTCGCATTGGATATCATGTACCACCGTGTTGCATCTGGACCATATTCTTTCAAAGTTTCAAAAGGATCTACGGCATTTCCTAGACGTTTCGACATTTTTTGTCCGTTTTTGTCCAATACCAATCCGTTAGAAACCACATTTTTATAGGCAACTGTATCAAAAACTAAAGTTCCAATAGCGTGTAAGGTATAAAACCAACCACGGGTTTGATCCACTCCCTCAGCGATAAAGTCTGCTGGAAACGATTTATTTTCGTCAATCAACTCTTTGTTTTCAAATGGGTAATGCCATTGTGCATAAGGCATAGCGCCCGAATCAAACCAAACATCGATCAAATCGCTTTCGCGCTGCATTGGTTTTCCTGAAGCCGAAACTAAAGTGATTTCGTCCACCACATTTTTGTGCAAGTCAATCAAATCATAATTTGCTTCTGACATGTTTCCAATTTCAAAACCAGCAAACGGATTTGTTTTTTGGAAACCAGCCTGAATTGATTTTTCAATTTCGTTGTACAATTCTTCAACGGAACCAATCAAGATTTCTTCTTGTTTATCTTCGGTTCTCCAAATTGGCAAAGGAATTCCCCAGTATCTAGAACGGGATAAATTCCAATCGTTCGCATTTTTTAACCAGTTCCCAAAACGACCTTCACCCGTAGCTTTTGGCTTCCAGTTGATGGTGTCGTTCAAGTCAAACATACGGTCGCGCACTTCGGTAATTTTGATGAACCAAGAATCCAAAGGATAGTATAAAATAGGCTTGTCCGTTCGCCAACAATGTGGGTAACTGTGGACGTATTTCTCTACTTTGAACGCTTTATTTTCTTCTTTTAACTGAATAGCAATTTCCACATCGACTGAACGCTCTGGTGCATCGCTTTCGTTATAGTATTCGTTTTTAACATATTTGCCTGATAAATCTCCCAATCCGGTTACGAATTTACCTTGTAAATCCACCAAAGGAACTGGCGTGCCATTGTCATCTAAAACCAACATGGGCGGTACTTCTGGAGTAGCCTCTTTCGCCACTTTGGCATCATCCGCACCAAAAGTAGGTGAGGTATGAACTATTCCGGTACCATCTTCAGTAGTAACAAAATCTCCTGCAATCACACGGAAAGCATCTTCAGCATTTTGATACGGTAAAACCAGCGGCATCAATTGCTCGTAACGAATTCCAACTAAATTTGCTCCTTTGGCTTCCGCCAAAATTTGGAATGGAATTTTCTTATCTCCTGCTTTGAAATTTTCAAAATCAGCAGCTTCTGCCGATTCGAAGAACGTTTTACCAAATTGTTTTCCCACCAAGTTTTTAGCCAAAATAACATTCGATGGTAAAAAAGTATATTGATTAAATGTTTGTACTAAAACATAATCGATTTTTGGACCTACAGTCAAAGCCGTGTTGGATGGTAAAGTCCAAGGTGTTGTCGTCCAAGCTAAAACATGAATATCTCCAAATCCTTGTAAAAAACTCGGTAATGACTCGGGTTTTGTTTTGAACTGCGCCACTACAGTGGTATCCGTAACATCGCGGTACGAACCGGGTTGGTTGACCTCATGCGAAGACAATCCAGTCCCGGCTTTTGGTGAGTACGGCTGAATAGTGTAGCCTTTGTACATCAAATCCTTGTTGTAGATTTGCTTCAACAACCACCACACGGTTTCCATGTATTTGGATTTATAAGTCACATACGGATCTTCCATATCGACCCAATACCCCATTTTTTCTGTTAAGTCATTCCAAACATCAGTATAGCGCATGACGGTTCGTTTACACGCCTCGTTGTATTCTTCTACAGTGATAGTTTTGCCAATATCTTCTTTGGTTATTCCCAATTCTTTTTCGGTGCCCAATTCAACAGGTAAACCATGAGTGTCCCAGCCTGCTTTTCGCTTTACTTGAAACCCTTTCTGAGTTTTATAACGACAAAAAATATCCTTAATAGCACGTGCCATCACGTGGTGAATTCCTGGTAATCCATTTGCAGAGGGCGGCCCTTCAAAAAAAACGTAGGGCGGATTCCCCTCACGGGTACTTACCGTTTTCTCAAATATCGTTTCTTTCTTCCAAAAATCCAGCACTTCTTCTGCCAATTTTGGCAAGTCAAGTCCTTTGTATTCAGTAAATTTTGTGCTCATGGTATGCTTTTCTAAATCGAGTTGCGAAAGTAGTGAATATTAGTAAATAGGCAAAAGGCAAAAGGCAAAAGTTATTGCTGCTAATGAAACGAAAACTTTAAGATGGAAAATTCAACACTAATTTCTCAGATTAACACAAATTGAAAGAAAATAATCCTTCTGCTGTTGTACAAATCCTTTCGAGTGTTATTTTAAGATAGTTTCTCTCTCAAACATCACATTTAATTAGTGCCAATTCATGGAATTCGTGTTTTTTTATGCAAAAACCTCCTTTAACACCTCCAAGGATTTGGGTTTTTTGAAGCCATCCAAATGATAATTGTAGTAGTCCATTAGGATTTTTAAGAGTATTTGTCTTTCAATAACATGGAAGATTTTTTGGTCTGAATCCCATTTTAAGTCAATCAGTTTTTTGAATAAAAGCGTTTCGTGTTCCGTCAACGAACTCACCGCGTGAAATGGAGAAAAAACACCTTCTACCAATTCGAAAAAAGCTTGGTATCTGTCAGTTACATCGGGATAAAATCCAAAATGTTTAGTCATTTCAACTAATAATATCAAATGAAAATTAGCTGTTTCATCATGATTATCGAGCCATTGCAAAGCCGCTTCTAAAAAGTCAAAAAGCGGTTCGTTTTTTTCTTCCTCGTGAATGGAATGATGCAAAATCTCTGATAAAAATAACACAATCGTACTTTTAATAATATCAGAATGAATGGAGCGAAAAGGCGTGGCAATTTTAATTTCTTTGAAGTTCTCTAAAGTGCCTTTATTCTTGTGCACCGCTTCGATTTCTAAAATACTCAACGGCTGGAAATAGGCAATTTTCTGATTCGATTTTCGAGACGAAAAAGCATCTCGAACAAAATAGGATTTCAAACCGTACTTCAGAGTAAAGCATTTTACAATCAGGCTTTTTTCCTGAAATTTTAATGCTGAAATAACAATCGCTTTGGTTTTGACTTGCATCTATTAATTATTGGTTTACAAATATAGCATACTCTGCGGCACAAACTAAAAAACCTTCTTCCGAAAAATCGAAAGAAGGTTTTTAGCATTTGAATTAATAGTCTTATACTACTCCTTGCGCAAGCATTGCATCAGCTACTTTTACAAATCCAGCAATATTAGCTCCTTTTACATAATTAACATACCCATCTTCCTCAGCACCGTATTTTTTACATTGATTGTGGATACCCACCATAATATCTTTTAATCGTTCGTCTACTTCCTCACTCGTCCAATTCAAACGAATAGAGTTTTGCGTCATTTCTAAACCAGAGGCGGCAACACCACCTGCATTAGCAGCTTTTCCCGGTGCAAATAATACTTTAGCCTCTAAAAATTGTTTAATGGCGTCTAATGTACAGGGCATATTAGCTGCTTCAGTAACGCAAATCACTCCGTTAGCAATCAATTTTTTTGCATCATCTTCGTTCAATTCATTTTGAGTGGCGCATGGAATTGCTATGTCTACTTTTGCTTCCCAAGGACTTTTGCCTTTGTGAAATATGGCATTTGGATAATTCTCTAGATAGGCTTCTGCTTTATTATCACCTCGAGCTCTTAACTCTAACATAAAATCGATTTTTTCGCCCGAAATTCCTTCTTGGTCATATATATATCCGTCAGGACCAGAAATAGTAACCACTTTCCCGCCTAGTTCATTTACCTTTAAAGCAACGCCCCAAGCCACATTACCAAAACCTGAAACAGCTACAGTTTTCCCTTTAATTTCATGTCCGATACTACGCAGCATTTGCTCTGTAAAATATACCACACCATATCCAGTAGCTTCTGGACGAATTAAGGACCCTCCGTAAGCCAATCCTTTTCCGGTTAATACTCCCGTAAATTCATTTTTAATGCGTTTGTATTGTCCAAATAAGTACCCTATTTCTCTAGCTCCAACTCCGATATCTCCCGCAGGAACATCTAACTCAGGGCCAATATGGCGACATAATTCCGTCATAAACGATTGACAAAAACGCATGATTTCACCATCTGATTTCCCTTCTGGATCAAAATCAGAACCTCCTTTTCCACCGCCCATAGGGAGTGTAGTCAAACTATTTTTAAAGACTTGTTCAAAAGCTAAGAATTTCAATACCGATAAATTCACGGTGTGATGAAAACGAATTCCTCCTTTATAGGGTCCAATTGCAGAATTCATTTGGATTCTAAATCCACGATTTACAATAATATCACCATTATCAGCAACCCAGGGTACTCTAAAAATTATAGAACGCTCAGGTTCGGCGATACGAAGTAATATATTTTTTCCGTCGTATTTTTTTCGTTCTGAAATAAAAGGAATTACTGTTTCAGCAAATTCTCTGACAGCTTGAATGAATTCCGGTTCGTTTGGATTTTTGGCTTCTACCAAAGCCATAAATTGATTTATTTTATCTTCCATATCATCTACTAAATTTAGGTCTATACTGATTGTTCGGATTCAAAATAGTTTTTAAGAAATCGATTTCGTAACTACCTACAAAGGTAACTGTAATTGATTAATAAATTTGTGAACTTATTTGAGTTTTTTGTTGATTTATTGTTTTAATAAACTATTTTAAAGAAATATACATTTATAACATAAATTTTTACGAAAACGATGTAGTTTTCGTAAAAAATCTTATAAAATGATTGTTATTTATGACTATACTATTTTCTTGAAACTCATTATAATCCCCAGATGAAGTCCCTCGTGATAATTATTATAAGCTATAGCATCTGTACTGTTTTTTAAAATAAATCCGCTTGAGGTTGGATATTCATTAAAATTATTGAAAACTCCAGTAGTATAATCTGCCTGAGTTTGATCAATAGTATCAAATAAAAGAGATTTTATTTGGTCCACATCTTCTTGAGTTGCTGCTTGTTTTGGCTTGGTGCCTTTTTTATATTGGTCTACCAATTCCTCAGAAATCAGCATGGGCAAACCAGATAATTTATAAACTAATAGTTGTTGTGTTACCACCACATGTGCAATATTCCAAAACAAATTATTGCTAAATCCTTCCGGAATGACATTTAACTGGTCTAAGGTGAAATCCTCTAAAAAAGGGGCGATTAATTTTCGGATGATTCGGTTCAGTTCGAATGCTTGTTCCATTGGATTTACTTTGAAATTTTTGCTAAAATTAATCATTTTAACTAGCAAATGGATTTTCTTTGCAAAAAAGTAATTCGAATTCAATATGAACAAAATATATTACCTCGCTTCTTGCGATACTTGTCGCAAAATTATTAAAGCTTTACCACAAGGGCATGATTTGGGTTTTCAAGACATCAAACAAGACCCCATCACTGAAGAACAGCTAGAAGAAATGTATCAACTATCAGGAAGTTACAAAACACTTTTTAGTAAAAAAGCACAGTTGTACAAATCGTTAGGATTAAAAGACAAAGCCTTAACCGAAGCTGATTTCAAAAAATACATTTTAGAACATTATACTTTTTTAAGTCGGCCCGTATTTATTATAAATGGCGCAATTTACATTGGCAACAGCCAACAAAATATGCTACAAGTCCATACCGCATTAAGCTAATGTCAAAACGGAGTCTTGCTTTACTGGCTGCCACTTTTGTTTCCATTATTTATGGAATGACGTTTACCATTGCCAAAGATGTGATGCCTCGCTATTTAGACGCTTACGGATTTATTGTATTTCGGGTGGGTGGCGCTACGCTGCTTTTTTGGTTAGTATGGATTGTAATGAAGTGGAGCGGCAAAATGCCTTCAGAAAAAATTAAATGGTCCGATTATCCAAGAATTATTGCAGCCGCTTTCTTCGGAATTGCGGTAAATATGTTGTGTTTTTTCAAAGGACTCAGCTTAACCTCTCCTATTAGTGCAGCGGTTATTATGGTATCAACGCCGATGATTGTCTTAGTACTTTCAGCTATAATTCTAAAAGAACGCTTGCAAAAGCGCATGATTATGGGCTTAGTCTTGGGGTTAATTGGAACTACTTTTCTTATTCTGTATGGAAAATCTGTTGGGAATGCCCCCAATGCAGGTTTAGGAAATTTGTTGGTCTTGATTAATGCCATTTCGTATGGATTTTACCTCATCCTTGTCAAAAAATTAATGCATACCTACAACGCTTTTACTTTTGTAAAATGGCTTTACTTAGTTGGCTTTTTTATGGTGTTGCCTTTTGGTTGGGACGTTTTTGAATCCGTGAATTGGGTAGTTATACCTACTAGTATTTTTTGGAAAATTGGCTTTGTAGTTTTCTTTTCCACCTTTGTCAACTACTTATTGAATTTACTTTCAATGAAAGAATTGAGTCCTAATACAGTAGCTGTTTTTATTTATTTACAGCCTCTTTTTGCAACAATTTTCGCCATAGGTTTAGGAAAAGATGAACTAAACGGCGTTAAACTATTTTCGGCAGCCCTAATTTTTGGCGGGGTTTATTTAGTTACAATAAAGAAATCCTAAATTTTCAATACATTTGTAGCTATTACACAAATCATATATGATACAATCAATGACGGGTTTTGGTAAAGCCGCTTTGCAATTACCAACCAAAAAAATCACGGTAGAAGTAAAGTCGTTAAATAGTAAAGGACTCGATTTAAATGTAAGAATGCCTTCGCTTTACCGCGAAATGGAATTGGGTTTACGCAACCAAATTGCTCTAAAACTAGAAAGAGGTAAGGTAGATTTTTCAATTTTTATTGAAAGTACTGCTGAACAAACTTCGACTAAAGTTAATGTGCCCATTGTAAAAGGGTATATGGAACAATTAAGAGCCGTTTATGCTGATGCAGAGGAAATCGAATTGATGAAAATGGCTATGCGTATGCCCGAAACGATGAAGATTGAGCGGGAAGAAATTGACGAAAACGATTGGGACCTAATTCAAACTGCTATTGAAGAAGCGCTCCAAAATATCTTGAATTTTAGAAGAGACGAAGGGCAATCTCTTGAAAAGGAATTTCAGTTGCGCATTGCCAATATTCGCCAATATATGAACGAAGCTTTAGCTTTAGATCATGAACGGGTTCAAGCCATCAAAGACCGCTTACAAACGGCTATTGCCGAATTGAAAGTAAATGTAGATCAGAATCGTTTCGAACAAGAATTGATTTATTATTTAGAAAAATTAGACGTAACCGAAGAAAAAGTGCGCTTGACCAATCACTTGGATTATTTCTTAGAAACCATCAAAGGAAATGAAGCCAATGGAAGAAAATTAGGTTTTATCACACAAGAAATGGGACGTGAAATCAACACCATGGGTTCTAAATCAAATCATGCTCAAATGCAAAAATTAGTCGTTCAAATGAAAGACGAATTAGAGAAAATTAAAGAGCAAGTATTGAATGTACTGTAATTAGAATAGTATGAAAGGAAAATTAATCGTATTCTCGGCTCCGTCAGGTTCAGGAAAAACTACCATAGTACGCCATTTGTTGGAGCAATCCGATTTGAATTTGGAATTTTCGATTTCAGCAGCGACTCGTGAAGCGCGTGGCAAAGAAATCAATGGAAAAGACTATTATTTTATGTCGTTAGACCAATTCAAACAGCACATCAAAAACGAAGATTTTGTTGAATGGGAAGAAGTCTACCGCGATAATTTTTATGGCACTTTAAAAAGCGAAGTGGAACGCATTTGGGCCAAAGGCAAAAATGTCATTTTTGATATTGATGTAGCGGGTGGATTGCGAATTAAATCCAAATTCCCAAAAGAAACCTTAGCTGTTTTTGTAAAACCTCCAAGTGTGGACGAATTAAAACGTAGGTTAAAAGAACGCTCTACTGAAAGCGAGGAGAAAATCAATATGCGAATTGCAAAAGCCCACGTAGAATTGGCCACTGCTCCGCAATTTGATGTCATTATAAAAAATTATGATTTAGAGGTAGCTTTAGACGAAGCGAATCAATTGGTAAAAGGATTTGTAATAGAAGGCAAAAACCATTAGCCAAAAGGCAATCGATCATAGCTAATCACTTATGGCTATTGCCTATTGCCTTAAAAGAAATAAAATGAAAATAGGACTCTATTTCGGTACTTTTAATCCTATTCATGTGGGGCATTTGATTATTGCCAATCACATGGCGGAGCATGCCGATTTAGACCAGGTTTGGATGGTGGTTACTCCACACAATCCTTTGAAAAAGAAAAGTACCCTTTTAGCTGATCATCACCGTTTACAAATGGTATTTTTGGCAACGGAAGATTTTCCAAAAATCAAACCTTCGGATATTGAATTCAAACTTTCGCAACCGAATTATACTGTAAATACCTTAGTGCATTTAGAAGAAAAACACCCAGAACATTCGTTCTCATTAATTATGGGTGAAGATAATTTGAAGTCGTTTCACAAATGGAAAAATTACGAAGCCATTTTAGCGCATCATGAAATCTATGTCTATCCGAGATTAGATGCTACAATTGATACTAACGAAAATGAACTTTTCAAAAATCATCCGAAAATTCATGTGATTGCTGCTCCAGTAGTAGAAGTATCTTCAACGGCTATTAGAGACCAAATCAAAAAAGGAAAGAATGTACTGCCTTTACTACCTCAAAAAGTTTGGGAATACATTGATCATAATAATTTTTACAAAAAATAGTGCCAAATAATTAACAGTTATTTGTTTAGTTAGTAGTTCTTATTTCATTATCTTTAATAAAAACACCTTATCATGTTAAACTTTGAATTATACAATCCTGTCAAATTAATTTTTGGAAAAGGACAAATAGAAAAATTACCAACACTTATTCCGCAAGACGCGAAAGTTTTAATAGCTTATGGAGGCGGGAGTATCTTTAAAAACGGCATTTACGATCAAGTAAAATC
>CANHKZ010000028.1 GCA_947461425.1 Flavobacteriaceae bacterium
AAATATTTACGGAACTTTTGCAGAAATTGGTGCAGGACAAGAAACGGTTAGACATTTCTTTAGAGCTGGAGGTTCATCTGGAACAATCGCAAAAGCAATGTCTGCCTATGACAAGGACTTTAGTGATGCTGTTTATGGCATAGAAGAAGATGGAAGATACGTTACTGAAAGCCGATTAAAAAAAATGCTTTCACACGAAGTAAGTTTGATTGAAAAGCGTTTAAGCCGCGACAAGCACCCTAATAAAATGTTTTTTAGTTATGCTAATACCGTGGCAACTATCGATTTTGCAAAACAATTTAAAGGTCATGGATGGGTTGGTATTAGTTTCCAAATAGAACCTGATGAAGCGTATAACGAAATCATTCTGCACATTCGCTTTAAAGAAACCGATTCAAGGTTGCAACAAGAAACCTTGGGTATTCTTGGTGTTAATTTAATTTATGGCGCCTATTACAAGTACAACGATCCAAAAAAACTGTTGCGCTATTTGTACGACCATTTAGACAAAGACCAACTAGAAATTGACACTATTAACTTTTCAGGCCCTCGTTTTGCTGATGTTGATAACAGATTAATGAGTCTTCAATTAGTAAAAAATGGAATGACTGACGCGGTAATGTTTAATCCTGAAGGAAAAAATATCTTGCCTGCTTCTATTTTATACAAGAAAAATATATTAGCGTTTAGAGGTAGTTTTCGCCCAGTAACCAAGGTCAATATGGACATGTACGAAAAATCGTTAAGAATGTTCTTAGATGAAAACAAAGTAGAAAAAGACAATACGCTTGTAATTTTTGAAATTACGTTATCCAACCTCCGTTCTGATGGTGAAATAGACGAACGGGATTTTATGGATCGTGCAGAATTACTTTGTTCATTGGGCCAAACTGTAATGATTTCTAATTTCCAAGAATACTATAAAGTAGTTGAATATTTCGCTAATTATACCAAAGCTCGAATGGGATTAGCTATGGGAGTAAATAATTTGATTGATATTTTTGACGAAAAATACTACCGCCATTTGAGTGGAGGAATTTTAGAGGCTTTTGGAAAATTGTTTTATAGAGACATGAAAGTATTCTTGTACCCAATGTTAGGAGAAAATGGCGAAATCATTACTTCAGACAATCTAAAGGTACATCCAAGAATGAAAGAATTGTATAAATTCTTTAAATTCAACGGTAAAGTGGTTGATATTGTTGATTACAATCATGAAATTTTAGAGGTTTTCTCTCGCGAAATTTTAAAAATGATCAACCAAGGAAAAGAAGGTTGGGAAATAATGCTTCCGCCAGGTGTCCCTGAAATTATCAAAGAACATCGCTTATTTGGTTATGAACCAAGTAAATTCTTAAAAGAAGTATAAAACTGAAATATAAAATCAAAAAAATCCCCAACTCAACCAGTTGGGGATTTTTTATATCAAACAGTATTACTTTAGTATTTGCGAAGCGTGGTCTTTAGTTTTTACTTCTGAAATAACATCTTCAATAATTCCATTTTCGTCAATCACAAAAGTAGTCCTGTGAATTCCATCATATTCCTTACCCATGAATTTCTTTGGCCCCCAAACTCCGAAGGCTTGAATTACTGATTTATCCTCATCTGCCAACAAAGGAAAAGGGAAATCATATTTTTCTTTGAATTTGGCTTGCGCTTTGGCAACATCAGCACTAACTCCTAGAAGTGCATAATTATTGGCTTGAAAGCGTTGGAAATTATCTCTTAAATCACAAGCCTCGGCTGTACAACCTGGAGTATTGGCTTTTGGATAAAAGAAAACAACGAGTTTTTTACCTTTATAATCTGTTAATTGATGTGAGTTTCCATCTTGATCTAGTGCTGAAAAATGCGGTGCTTGATCTCCTTTTTTTAATGTTGTCATAAATTCTATTCTTGAATTATTGCAATTGTTTATTTTTACAGGAATAAATATACAAAAATGAATAAACAGGAAAAAGTAACATTTGTTATAAATACGTTAAAAGAGTTATATCCCACAATTCCTATCCCCTTAGATCATAAAGATCCCTATACCTTATTGATTGCTGTATTGCTTTCAGCTCAATGTACTGATGTTAGAGTAAATCAGATTACTCCACTTTTATTTGCAAAAGCTGATAATCCTTACGATATGGTCAAATTGTCTGTACAAGAGATTAAGGAAATCATTCGCCCCTGCGGCTTATCACCAATGAAATCAAAAGGAATACACGGCCTGTCAGAAATTTTGATTGAAAAACACAACGGACAAGTTCCTCAAAGTTTTGAATACTTAGAAGAATTACCCGCTGTAGGACATAAAACAGCTAGTGTAGTTATGTCGCAAGCGTTTGGAGTTCCTGCGTTTCCAGTTGACACACATATTCACCGTTTGATGTATCGATGGAATTTAACCAATGGTAAAAATGTGGTTCAAACCGAAAAAGATGCTAAACGAATTTTTCCTGAAGCAATTTGGAATGAATTGCACTTACAAATTATTTGGTATGGTCGTGAATATTCGCCCGCTAGGGGTTGGGATTTAAACAAAGATATAATTACCAAAACTATAGGTCGAAAATCAGTCATAAATAAACTTAGATAATCTTTAAAAATCACAATTTAATTATAACAAATAAAAAAATCAGTTTACTCATATTATGTAATTAAATCAATTAATTTTTTTACCAATAAATATTTGTATTAAAATTTTATAGATTAATATTTTGTTATATTTGTAACATATGAACCGATAAATGTTAAATATATAAACTATGAAAAAAATAATTATTTTAGGAAGTGGAAAAATAGGGTCTACAGCAGCATTTATGCTTCAAGAAAGTAAAAAGTTTCAGGTCACTATTGTAGACAGTTACCGAAACGATTTACAAACTGACTTAGAAAAGGAGGGAGTAACTATTGTAATAAAAAATATTTCAGATCCGATCATACTAGATGAAATTTTAGGAAATGGTTACGAATATGTCTTAAATGCCTGTCCTTACAGTTTAAATATTAAAATCATAGATGCGGTAGTTAAGAAAGGTATTCATTATTTTGATTTATCAGAAGATGTTACATCCTCCAATTATATTAAAGAAATTGCTAAACATTCTAAGCACGCATTTATTCCTCAATGTGGACTTGCACCCGGTTTTATAAGTATTAGTGCCAAACATTTGTGTAATTATTTTGATGAGTTGAAAGATGTGAAATTAAGAGTTGGTGCACTAACGCTCAACCCAAATAATATGCTAAAATATAACCTATCATGGAGTACCGATGGGTTGTTGAATGAATATTCTCATCCTTGTGATGCCATCGTAAACGGTACAATAACGAAAGTACTACCGCTTGAAGGATTAGAGTATTTTTATTTAGAGGGGGTTGAATATGAAGCATTTAATACTTCAGGTGGTATTGGTGGCTTGGCTGAAAAATTAGAGGGTAAAGTAGAAAATTTAGATTACAAAACCATTCGTTACAAAGGACATCGCGATTTAATGAAATTCTTATTTGACGATCTTGGATTTAAGAACGACAGACCATTATTAACTAAAATATTTAATGAGAATATTGCAACAACAACTGAAGATGTAATTATTATATATATTAGTGTAACTGGCTTAAAAAATGGAATACTGGAACAAAAAACAGTTTCACATACTATTCCAAATCAAATGGTGGGTCACAAACATTTTACGGGAATTCAACTTACAACAGCAGGGTCAGTATGTGCGGTTATTGATCTTCATTCTCAAGGAAAAATTACACAATCGGGCTATGTAATGCAAGAAGATATTCCGTATGATGATTATGTGAAAAGCCCATTTTTAAAATATTATTTTAAAAAATAACTTTTATGGATAGTCAATATACAAATTTAGAATTCATCTTAAATGGATTGATAACTCGCTACAAAGAGCGAGTTCCCGATGTTGATATAATAATAAACGGACTTTTAGAAGAAGGTATTCTAGATGGTGAGTCTGCATTTCATAATGATCATATTGCTTTTAGAACTATGGGTGTGGCTAATTTAGGAATTGCCTCCATGGAAAAAATATTTCTACATTACGGTTACGAAAAAAAAGACTATCTCTACTTTGAAGAAAAAAAGTTGAATGCTTTTTGGTACCATCCACCAAGTCCAGAATATCCCAGAATATTTATCAGTGAGTTACGCGTAACAGAATTATCAAATTCTACTCAAGAAATAATATTAAAATATACCAACGAGGTAACTACTGATCCAGTTGACTCACTTGATCTAAACAATCCAATAGCAGTTGATCATTTTCTTCATAAAGCGTTGTGGTCTTTACCTACCTTATCTGATTACAAAGCCCTATTATTGGAGAGTGAATATGCTGCATGGACTATTTATAACAGGTATTATTTGAATCATTTTACCATTAGTGTTCATGAATTATCAAAATGCAATGATTTGGAATCTTTTAACAGATGGTTGGAAGGGAAAGGGATTCAATTAAATGACTCAGGAAGTAAAATTAAAAAAAGTCCTGATGGGTTACTTTGGCAAACTGCTACAGTGGCTCAAATGATTGAAGCTACTTTTTCTGATAATAAAAAAATGATGATTTCGGGCTCTTATGTAGAATTTGCCGAAAGAAAAGTACTACCCGAATTCAATCATTTGCCCAAAGATGCGATACGAAGAGAGCATCGACGAGATGGTTTTGAAGCCAAAAATGCGGATAAAATCTTTGAAAGTACTTTTACCTCACAAACCATAAAAAAATAAAAATCAATGGAACATAGTTTTATAAAAAAATTAGGCTTAAGCGAAGAAGAATTAGGAACCTACACAGGACTAAATTCTTATGGTAGCTTTGAAAATAGTATAGAGTCATTTTCTCCAGTTGACGGAAAAAAGATCGCTCAAATTGGAGTTACTTCAACTTCAGACTATGAAAAAGTAATTGAAGAGGCACAAAAAGCACAATTAATTTGGAGAAAAGTTCCTGCCCCAAAACGAGGAGAAATCGTAAGACAAATTGGCAATGAATTACGAAATAAAAAAGAAGAACTAGGGCAGTTAGTTGCCTATGAAATGGGAAAAAGTTTACAAGAAGGTCTTGGTGAGGTTCAAGAAATGATTGACATATGTGATTTTGCGGTGGGAATATCAAGACAATTGTATGGATTAACAATGCATTCTGAAAGACCTCAACATAGGATGTACGAACAATACCATCCCCTTGGAATTGTAGGTATAATTTCGGCTTTTAATTTTCCAGTAGCCGTTTGGAGTTGGAACACGGCACTAGCTTGGGTATGCGGAAATGTTTGTGTTTGGAAACCATCCGAAAAAACTCCGCTATGCGCTATTACTTGCCAAAAAATTGTAGCTAAAATTTTTAAAAATAATGATTTACCAGAAGGAATTTCCAATTTAATTATGGGAGATGGTGCTCTTGGCGAAATCATGTCCAAAGATTCACGTGTCGCACTAATTTCAGCAACTGGTTCAACAGTTATGGGTAAAAAAGTGGCTGTGGCGGTTGGAAATAGATTAGGAAAATGTCTTTTAGAACTAGGTGGAAACAATGCTATCATCATCACTGAAAATGCTGACTTATCTTTAGCAGTTAGAGCGGCTGTTTTTGGAGCTATCGGAACTGCTGGACAACGTTGTACAACCACAAGAAGACTTATCATTCATGAAAGTATATATGATGCATTTCTTGAAAAATTAGTTGTAGCCTACCAACAACTCAAAATAGGTTCCCCTTTGGATGCTAGTAATCATATTGGACCGTTAATTGATCAACATGCTGTTCAATTATATTTAAATGCCCTTTTGAAATGCGAAAATGGAAAAGCAACTTTTGTTATAAAAGGAAAACAATTGAATTCGTCTGGATATGATTCGGGTTGTTATGTAAGTCCTAGTATAGTAGCGGTAGATAAAACATTCCAATATTTAAAGGAAGAAGTTTTTGCTCCATTGGTATATGTCATAAAATATACTGATTTAGAAGAAGCTATAGCCATTCAAAATGACGTGCCTCAGGGATTATCATCATCAATTATGACCTTAAATATGCGTGAGGCTGAACACTTTTTGTCTGCTGAAGGATCAGATTGTGGTATCGCAAATGTAAATATTGGAACAAGTGGAGCTGAAATTGGCGGAGCGTTTGGGGGTGAAAAAGAAACTGGGGGTGGAAGAGAATCCGGTTCTGATGCATGGAAAGCATACATGAGAAGACAAACGAATAGTATCAACTACAGTGCCACAATTCCGCTAGCACAAGGGATAAAATTTGATTTTTAAAATAAAAAAAAGACTCTTTTTATATTGAAAAGAGTCTTTTTTAATTTAGTTAGCGATAAATTCATAAGTAGCTTGCTCAGTTTTGACTACTTTCAACGCATTTGAATAATTCAATAAAAAAGAAATAACTTCTTTCTTTGGTTTCATTTTTGGAGCAACAAATGATTTTTTTGAGTAGATTTTTGCCATAGTTTCCTTTTACGATTTACACTTTAACGACAAAAATCTCAAAATAGTATTTAATTAGTCAAAATAATTTGATGTTTGTCAATCACTTTTCTCAAATTTAAAACGGCATAGCGCATTCTACCTAATGCAGTATTAATACTTACACCTGTAGCCTCCGAAATTTCCTTAAAACTCATGTCTTGGTATAATCGCATCATCAACACCTCTTTTTGATCTGCAGGAAGTTCTTCTACTAATTTTCGTAAATCATTAGTCACTTGATCCGAAATTAATTTATTCTCTATCGTCAATGCATCGTCAGTCATGATTGAAAAAATAGAAAAATTTTCTGTTTCTCTATACAACGGCATTTTTTTGTTTCTTCTAAAATGATCTACAACCAAGTTGTGAGCAATACGCATTACCCAAGGAAGAAATTTACCTTCTTCATTATAAGCATTGGATTTCAAAGTCCGAATGACTTTTATAAATGTATCTTGAAAAATGTCATCGGTGATATCTCTATCTCCAACTTTTGAATAGATAAAACCGAAAATTTTAGATTGGTGCCTTTTGATCAAAGATTCTAAAGCCGCTTCATTTCCAGCAATATAAGAATTTACTAATGAAGCATCATCAATAGGAGTAATAGCCATATTATACCTTTTAGAGGGTTTGTAATTAAAAAAATATTCTAAAAAGTAAAATTGTTATATAGGCGTTTTGATTTATTGATGATTTAACATTTCAAATTTAATTTATTTTTATCAAAATATCCAAATAAAAATGTAATAATTTAAAATATTACCTTCTAAAAACGGTAGAATATCCTTAAAAAATACTGTAGTATAGTTCAAAAAAAAAAAGACATTTGCTCATTTAACGATTGTGTTACTCAATTTGAAAATGCTTACTTTTGTTAAAATAAAAGTGCTATGCCAGTTGATATTACCAAACTAGATCCGAAGAAAAACATCATTATAAAAGGGGCTCAAGTACACAATTTAAAAAATGTAGATGTTGCCATACCAAGAAATAAATTAGTAGTAATTACAGGACTCTCAGGTTCTGGTAAATCGAGTTTGGCATTTGATACCTTGTATGCGGAAGGGCAACGTCGTTATGTAGAAAGTTTATCCTCTTATGCGCGCCAATTTTTAGGGCGCTTGGACAAACCTAAAGTTGAATACATCAAAGGGATTGCACCTGCTATTGCCATTGAACAAAAGGTAAATACTACCAATGCTCGTTCAACGGTAGGAACCTCAACTGAAATATACGATTACATCAAATTGTTGTATGCCAGAATTGGGCGTACTTTTTCACCTGTTTCTGGACAAGAAGTGAAGAAAAATACTGTTACTGATGTGGTATCGGAAGTAAAAAAATTTGCATTAAATAGCAAATGGCTCCTCCTTGCTCCTATTCAAATAGAAAAAGGACGCAAACTAGAAGATAAACTTAATGCTCTTTTACAACAAGGTTTTGCTAGAATTCTGGTAAATGGCGAAATGGTTCGTTTAGATGATTTACCCCAAAATTTGAATAAAAGTGAACTGTTATTAATAATCGACAGAATCATCGTTAAAGAGGAAGAAGAATTCTATAACCGATTAGCAGACGCAGTACAAACCGCTTTTTTTGAAGGAAAGGGAATTTGCTATTTACAAGAATTAGACTCTAAAATACGTTTTTATTATTCTAATAATTTTGAATTAGACGGGATTTCTTTTTTAGAACCCAATGTGCATTTATTTAGTTTCAATAATCCCTACGGTGCCTGTCCTGTTTGTGAAGGATATGGAAATATAATTGGAATTGATGCCGATTTGGTGGTCCCAAATACAAGTTTGTCCATTTTTGAAAATGCTATTTTCCCTTGGCGAGGTGAAAGTATGAGTTGGTTCAGAGATGAATTAGTTAAAAATGCATACAAGTTTGATTTCCCTATTCACAAACCTTTTTTCGAACTTAGCGAAGCGAATAAAGATGTTATATGGACTGGTAATCAATATTTTGAAGGATTAAACAGTTTTTTTAAAGAACTAGAAGAGAAAAATTATAAAATTCAAAATCGAGTAATGTTGTCGCGTTACCGAGGAAAAACCAAATGCAATTCATGCAAAGGAAAACGGTTGCGAATTGAAGCTTCTTATGTTACAATCAATGGTAAAACAGTTTCGGATTTAGTTGATTTACCTATCTTACATTTAGTTGATTTTTTTAAAAATATCGAACTTAACGAATACGAAAAACAAATAGCAAAACGATTGTTAATTGAAATCAATAATCGGTTGTCTTTTTTGTCTAAAGTTGGTTTAGATTACCTAACTCTAAATCGAAATTCCGCTACACTATCAGGTGGAGAATCGCAACGTATTAACTTGGCCACATCTCTTGGGAGTAGTTTAGTAGGTTCGATGTACATTTTGGATGAACCTAGTATTGGTTTACACCCAAAAGATACAGAACGTTTGATTAAGGTTTTGTTGTCTTTACGTGATTTAGGCAATACAGTAATTGTAGTTGAACATGACGAGGATATTATGAAAGCCTCCGATATGATTATAGATATTGGCCCAGAGGCAGGTACCCAAGGAGGTAATTTAGTCGCACAAGGAACCTTTGATCAAATTCTATTATCTGATTCGTTAACATCTCAATATTTGAATGGGAAATTAGAAATATCAGTTCCGAAAAAACGAAGACCTTTTAAAAATTATGTCGAAATTAAAGGCGCAAGAGAAAATAATTTACAAAACATAGATGTTACTTTTCCATTAGATGTTTTAACTGTTATTACTGGAGTTTCTGGAAGTGGAAAAAGCACTTTAGTGAAAAAGATTTTGTTTCCAGCGATGCAAAAGAAGTTCGAAAACAGTAGCGAAAAAGCGGGACAATATACTGAAATAACAGGTTCGTTTTCTCATATTAAGCATATTGAATATGTAGACCAAAATCCCATTGGGAGAAGTTCACGTTCCAATCCTGTAACTTATATCAAAGCCTACGATGATATTCGGGATTTATATGCCAAAGAAAAATTATCAAAAGTGAGAGGATACCAACCCAAACATTTTTCGTTTAACGTAGATGGAGGTCGTTGTGAAACTTGCAAAGGAGAAGGCACTATAAATGTTGAAATGGTTTTTATGGCGGATGTGCAATTGCACTGTGAAACATGCAACGGAAAACGCTTCAAAAAAGAAGTATTAGAAATAACTTTTGACGGCAAAAATATCCACGATATTTTAACAATGACAATTGATGATGCAATTGCTTTTTTTGCTAAAAATAATCAGACAAAAATCAATCAAAAATTACAACCACTTCAGGATGTAGGATTGGGTTATGTTCAATTAGGACAATCGTCTTCTACACTATCTGGTGGTGAAGCCCAACGAATTAAATTAGCCTCTTTTTTAGTAAAAGGTGCCACAAAAGATAAAGCACTCTTTGTCTTTGACGAGCCAACGACAGGATTACATTTTCATGATATAAAAAAATTATTGACTTCTTTCGATGCTTTAATCGAAAAAGGACATTCCATCATTGTGATAGAACACAACTTGGACCTTATCAAATGTGCCGATTGGATAATTGATCTAGGGCCTGAAGGTGGTGAAAATGGTGGTCAGTTACTCGGAGTTGGAACACCAGAAGACATTGTGAAAATAAAAAAATCAAGTACAGCAGACTATTTAAAAGAAAAACTAAAACGCAACTAATTAGTAACAGCTTTCTACAAATGTTTTGCCATCTTCATCGATAGCAATTAAAATTCGTTTCTCTTTAGCGTAGTTAAAAGTTAAATACAACCAAACGATAGACCATAAACCAAAGGTTAAACAAAATAATACAAAGTTAAAGGTGTGATTGATAACTTTTGCTTCTCGTGATAAAATTGCAAAGGGCAAATTGTCATTTCTTTCTTTTACTGTAAAGCCTGCACTTATTTTTGAGCTTACTTTTATATAAAAATCTTGTACACTTTTTTCAGAACTAAAATGATTAATATCCATTAGATTTTGAAATTAATTTTTAAATCAATCAAAAGTAATTGGATAACATCTATTGTACAATACCCAGATTTAGTGATTTTGTATAAATCACAATTTTAACTTCTTTAGAAACGAATTTAAAATTTGGTTTATTTCTATAGAAATGTTTAATCTATAATTTAAATATAAATAGGCAATCGAAACAAGTAAAGACTTCGATACTATCCCAATTATGGGATGAAACGGAAATTTCCAAAAATAAAATAACCCGAACAAAACCGTTGTAATTATAATTGAATACATTGTTTGAATAGTAAAAGGATACAAATGCATTCGTTTAACAACAAACATTAACTTGGCAACGCTGTAAATAGTTATGGAAAGTAAAGTGGCAATTGCTGATCCGGTGATCCCATATAAAGGAATAAAGAACATGTTCAATACAATAGTAAAAAAAACGAGCATTAATCCAAGAAATAAAACCATTCGATAGTATTTTGAATTAAAAATAATCGCATTGTTATTACCCAAAATCAAATCAAAATATTTGGACAAACCAATGATGAAAACAATCCAAATTCCGCCAGCATATTCTTTAGGTAGCATTTCATACAATTGTTCAATGTTGACAAAAATACACAACATGACAAAGCCACCGACAATTTGTAAATTAATGGATGTTTTCTTGTACAAATCATTTAATTCGTCATGTTTGTTATCATGCATTAATTTTGCAGTGATAGGATAAACAATTTGGTGCATAGCACGACTTGGTACTGAAATCACTAAGGCTATATAAGTTGCTACGGAATAATAAGCAATGTTGCCAATATCCATATATTGGTTTAACATAATTTTATCTCCGTCCAAAAGTAAATTGGCTACACTACCTGATAGAATAATATAAAAAGTATATTCTAAAATGCCTTTGACATTATGAGGAAGAGAAAGTTGAAATTCCGGATTTTTTACTCTAAAAGCATACAACATAGTAATTAAAAAGGCGAAAAAATAAATGCCGGCAGTTAGATATACAAACTCAATTGCACTAATCCATCCAAAATACATCCCCAAAAGCGCAACCAATGAAAATAATCTTAGCCCAACTTCTTTTATGAAATTACCAAAAACGGAATGCATATGCACCCTAGCCCAAGCATAAAATATCTCAAAGTACGCCATGCATAAGCCAATAAATGGAATTAAGTAAATATACTCTTTAACAATTGGATTTTTCTTAGTGACGAAAAAACTAATTTCATCATAAAAAAACAAGCCTAAAAATAAAAGCGGAATAGTTAATACTAATGGAAATAAAACTGAAAAAGATAAAAATTGATTTTGTTCTTTTTCAGTTTTGCATTGCGAATAAAACTTAACTAACGTGTTCTGCATTCCTATGGCAAACAAGGGCATAATTACATTAGCGCAAGACAAAAGATAATTAGACAAACCATAATAAGTTTTACCTAATATGGAAGGAAATAAAAAAATCGTGCTAATGCCACCAATTCCAAAACCAATGTAGGTGATGATAGTGTTTTTCAAAGACTGATTTAAAACGATTCCCATACGTAAATTTTAATATTAGTGTTGTTGGAGTAATTCAACGAGTTGTTGAGTCAAATTTTTTCGAGAATATTGTTGAAGTCCTATTCCATGTGATTCCAACTTGCCTTCTAAAAATTGATTATAATACTCTTGAATCGTATGTTTTAATTTATGTTTTTCAGAATAGTCAAAAAACACTCCTGTATTAGTATTGGCAATAATCTCAGCAAAATCTGACTCTTTTGGACCAATAGCTATAATCGGTCGTCCAGAAATTAGGTATTCAAATAATTTTCCAGGAATGATGCTTTTAGTCTCTTCGGAATTGATTTCAATTAATAATAAAACTTGAGATTTTCGTTGGTGCTCCACTGCTTCTGAATGGGAAACATAGCCTAAACTTTTCAAATATTGGGTTAACCCAAATTGCTCCATAGTTGCTATTACTTCTTGACTTACTGCACCTATTAATTTAATTTCTAAATGGTTTTTAAAATCAGGTATTTCAGCACAGAGTTCAACCAGACTTTCCCACAAAATCTTTGGATTTCGTTCTGATAAAAGGGAACCTATATGTGCCAAACTAAATTTAGAGTCCAATGTTTGTTTTGCTACTTTTTCAACATCAAAACCATTGGTAATAACCGCAATTGGTTTATTAGTCAAAGCTTGAAATTCCGTTTTAGTGGTTTTGCTAGTTACAATAATGGTGTCTGCCGAATTCAAAACTCGGCTTTCCAATTGTTTGTGTTTCTTTGCTGCATAATGAGATAATCGCAAGGATTTGTGGTAACCAATAGTGGTCCAAGGATCCCGAAAATCAGCCAACCAATTCATATTCAGTTTTAGCTTTAATTCCAATCCTATTAAATGCAAACTATGCGGCGGTCCAGATGTAATTATCGTGTCAATTTCATTCTCACGAATGTATTTCTCTAAATAAGCAACTGAAGGTTTTACCCAAAAAAAGCGAGCATCCGGAATAAACAAATTGCCTCGTATCCAAAGCAAGAATTTATCTAAAAAAGATTGCTTTTTCTGATTGGGAATAATCCCTGAACTAATTTTTTTTGTCTTTTTTTTAGATAAAAATGAAGCTAATTGATAGGGTTCGAAAATTGAGTTTTTAAGAATAATAGCTTTGCCTGAAACTTCACTTTCTAAATTCAAATCAAGGATTGGATAGGTCGGATTCTGAGGAATATAGACTATAGGCTGCACGCCAAAATCCGGCAAATATTTCACAAACTTTAACCAACGTTGTACTCCCGGCCCACCTGCTGGCGGCCAATAATAGGTAATGATTAAAAGTTTTTTTGTTTGACTCATCTAATTTATTTTTTCTTTCTCTCAAAATAAATTCCACCAATCAAAAGTAATAGTATTCCTATTGAACTTAGTAACGTGATAGTACTTCCTGTTTGCACTACTTGAGGTTCAAACTTAAATTCGACACTATGCTTTCCTGCTGGAATTGGCAAAGCCCTCAAAACATAATCAGCTTGAAGATGTGGTATTATCTTTCCATCTATATAGGCATTCCATCCATTTTTATAATACATTTCAGAAAATACAGCCAAACCTTCATTCGAATTAACCGAAGTGTATTTTAAATGATTTGGTTGGTACGAATCTAATGTTATTGAAGCCAGGCTATCTTTAACGAAAGTCGTCTTTTTAACCTCAAAGTCTTTAGCATTGATTACCGCTACATTTTTAGAATCGATTTTATCCAAGGCTTTCATCTCTTCGTCAGCAGATTGAACTATTTTAACTTGACTTACAAACCAGGCATTTCCATTAGCATCTGGATTAGCAATTGGAAATTCTTTTCCCTCCTTATCCGTTTGAATCAGATATTTTACATTTAAGAAATTCAAGGGTTCTAAATTATTTTTAGCAATTTGGTAATCAAATAATTGCTGCATTCTTCTTGGCTTTGCTGCATGATAGCCTCCAATAGACTTGTGAAAGTAGGAAGCTCTAGCGCTCGATAAATTGCCGTTAATTTCAAAAACACGATAGTTTGAGCTGTCTTTTAAGATTTGTAAATCCACCGGACTTGCTTGAAAAGGTACTTCTATTTCTCTTTTGCTTACAAAATCATTTTCTGAAACGTATTTTTTGTCTACCAAGAATAAGTCAAAAATCATTATCAGACCAATAAAGATAATGGTAGTTTGTTGAGCCAATTTATTTTTGATAAATAACCATAAAGTTCCAGCAACTAGAAGAATAAAGAAAGTAGAACGCAACAAGTCAGCACTGTACATTGTTTTCCTATCTGCTTTCAACGCATCTACAAAAGCAGGCCCGTAATTTTTAATAAAATAATCATCACTTACAGCAGAAAAATTAAACGTTCCTTTGGACAAAAATAAAATTAAAAGCACTGCAACGCCAAACAATGTAGCTTGTAGTAATCCTTTCTTTTGCTGGGTTTGATCCAACTGGAAAAAAGACTGCAAACCCATAATTGCCAATACTGGAAAACACAATTCTAGGATTACTTGTATTGAAGAAACGGCTCTGAATTTATCATACAAAGGAATATTGTCAATGAAAAAATTGGTTACACTTGGAAAGTTTTTTCCCCAAGAAAGCACCAAGGCTATCATAGCTCCGCAAAAGAAAATATACTTAATTTTTCGATTATCAATAAACAAAGCCAAAAAAGCTAAGAAGAAAACTACAGCGCCAATGTAAGCTGGTGCTGCAACTATAGGCTGATCACCCCAATAGGTTGGCATTCCTTTTACATAATCTAGCGCTTGACTCTCAGGTACGCCCTGACTTATCATAAACTGATACATACTGCTATCTGTTCCTAATTTTTCATTATTAGAACCTCCAAAAAGTCGTGGAGCAACCAAATTAAAACTTTCAGCTATACCATAACTATATTCAGTTATGTAATCACGAGACAAAGCGCTATTGTTAGTTATTTTAGAATCATCGGCATTAAAAGTTAATTCGCCTTTTCCTCGTGTACTAAATTTGGTGTATTCAGTTGTAGCCAATAAATTAGTGGCATTGGCACCAATTGCAAAAATTCCAGCTATAGCAAGTGAACTAAAAGCTAATCCCAATCCTTTAAAGTCCTTTTCTTTTATAAATTGGTAGGTAAAATACCCCGTCAATACTAAAAGGAAAAACAATAAATAATAGGTCATTTGGAAGTGATTGGCATTAATTTCTAGAGCAGAAGCAAATAGTGTGAGTAAACCTCCCCAGATATATCTTTTTTGGAAAACCAATAAAAATCCCGCAATAACTAGTGGCATATAGCCAATAGCGTGGGCTTTAGAATTGTGACCAACTCCTAAAATAATAATCAAATAAGTAGAAAATCCAAACGCAATAGCGCCAAAGAATGCTTTTAGCGGATCAATTTTTATCACCAATAATAAACCATAAAATCCGAAAAAATACAAAAACAAATAATCTGCAGGCCGAGGTAAAAAACGCAAAACATCATCTAATGCCCCTATGTAATCATGAGGATATTTGGCCCCTAATTGATAGGTTGGCATTCCTCCAAAAGCAGAATTAGTCCAATACGGCTCTGAATCCGTCGTTGATCTAAAATCGATTTGCTCTTTTGCCATTCCGGTGTATTGCGCAATATCCGATTGGAATATTTGTTTTCTTTGTAAAACGGGATAAAAATAAATCAATGAAACAATAACAAAACCTATGATTGCAAAAAAGTGAGGATATAAAGATTGGAGTTTTTTCAAAGTGAGTTGATTAGGTTAAAATATTTAAAATACTGACTGAAGCAAATCTACTCAATTTCTTCATAATCCACGTAATCCCCTACTTTTTTGGTTTCGCGTGGATTTTTAGATTCTGTCTCTTTGTAAATTATCTCATCGTTAGTTTGTGCTCTTTTCCATGCGGCATCTTGTGTCTGCTGTTGTTGTTTTTGAAAATTTTCACCCGCTTTTTCAACCGCTTTTTTTACAAGCATTGGCAAAAATAATCGTGCCAAAAATTTGAAAAGGTAGTAAAACATCAGTATATAAAAAACGGTTCTTATAAAACTAGAAAAAGAGGCTTCTTGCATAATCAAAATATTTTTTTCAAAAATAATAAATCAATTGGTCAAATTAAAGCGATACATCTTAAATAAATAATAAATTATAGTACTTTTGAAAAGCAGTAATAATTCGTAATCAAATTCACTAATTATGTTCAAATCCAACAGTTCATTTATATTGGTTTTATGTATGATTCCATTACTAAATTTCGCACAATATACTGACCAAATTAATTCCAATAGACCTGGAGAATCCATGTCGGCATTTTCAGTAGGGAAATCGGTAATACAATTAGAAACTGGTGTGTTTGGTATTTCTCAAAAACACCATTTACTCAATTATGTCACTAATGGATATGGTATTGATGCCACAATTCGATATGGCGTGTTCATGGAAAAATTAGAATTGATTGCTGATATTCAATACCAAAGCCAAGTGTATGAAGCACGCATTACCACATTTGACCAAAAAGCATTGAAACAAACTATTTTAGGAGCAAAATATTTACTGTATGATCCTTTTAAAAATCAAGAAAAGAAAGTAAATGTATACAGCTGGAAAGTGGACAAGTCCTTTAAATGGAAGCAATTGATTCCAGCAGTATCAGTTTTTGCAGGTGCCAATATTACTTCAGCCAACAATCCCTATCATTTTTCTTCGGGGGCAGGCGTTTCGCCAAAAGTTATTTTGATAACTCAAAATCATTTTGGAGACGGAAGCTGGGTATTTATTACCAATACCATAGCTGATTATATTGGCACTGAATTTCCAAGTTACGGTTATGCTGTGACGCTTACAAAAGGCATCAATAAAAATTGGTCTGGATTCTTAGAAAACCAAGGGTACAAAAGTGATTTTTATAGCGATCTAATAATTCGATCTGGAGCGGCATATTTAGTTACTGAAGATCTTCAACTAGACGTTTCAGCTAGTGCAAGTTTAAAAGATACTCCTGCCATTTTTTATGGAGGGATTGGTTTTTCTTGGCGTTATGACGCCAATTATAACGAAGTACGAATACCGGTTGAAGATTCTAATATTCTTAACGAAAAAACAACTAATAAAAAAATCAAACCAAAAAAGAAAAAGAAATTCCTGATTTTCTAGAGCGATTACCATGATTCAAATTAAAGAAACCATTACTAAAAGTGAATTAACCGATTTTATTAAATTCCCTTTTTCTTTATACAAAGACAACCAATATTGGGTTCCGCCTATTATTGCTGACGAATTAGAAACTTTTGACAAAAGCAAAAATCCAGCATTCGAAAACGCCGAAGCCTATTTTTATTTGGCGTATCGCAATAAAGAAATTGTAGGTCGAATTGCCGCCATTATCAATTGGGAAGAAGTAAACAGCCAACAAAAGAAGAAAGTTCGTTTTGGTTGGTTTGATGTAATTGATGATGTGGAAGTAACCAAAACTTTGTTAGAAAAAGTCTACGAATTAGGTCGAAAAAACAGCTTAGAGTACGTTGAAGGTCCGATGGGATTTTCAAATCTAGACAAAGTAGGCGTTTTAACTGAAGGTTTTGAAGAAATTGGCACTATGATTACTTGGTACAATCATCCCTATTATGCCAGTCATTTTGAACAACTAGGTTATGTTACCGAAAAAGAATATTTAGAAAACAAATTCCCTTTTGAAAACGTCAAATTAGAGTTTTTTGATAAAGCCCAAGAACTAATCAAAAGACGTTACCAATTGAAAGCAATCAATTTCAGGAAAACCAAAGATGTTTTACCCTATGTGGATAAAATGTTTGATTTGTTCAATGCTTCCTATGCTAGCTTGTCATCTTTTGTTGCTATTTCTGATATACAAAAAGACTATTTTAAGAAAAAATACATCAGTTTTATCAATCCAGAATACATCAAATTTGTAGAAGATAAAGACGGAAACTTAGTGGCTTTTGCTATTGTGATGCCTAGTTTTTCCAAAGCATTGCAAAAAGCGAAAGGAAAATTGTTTCCTTTTGGATTCTTACATTTATTAAATGCTCGAAACAACAGCAAAGACGTTACTTTTTATCTAATTGGAGTACATCCTGAGTATCAAAACAAAGGGGTTCACGCGATAATTTTTAAAGAATACCACACAACTTTTACCGAAAAAGGAATTCAAAATTGCATCCGAACACCAGAATTAGCAGATAATCAAGCCATTCATTTGCTATGGAAAAACTTCGACCCTAAAATTGTATGTAGAAGAAAAACGTTTAGAAAAGAATTATAACTAGTAATCAAAAAAAATCCATTCGAAAACGAATGGATTTTTTTTAACTGAATACTAAAAAACTGAGCAATAAACACTAAAAACTAAGCATCCAAATCAACCTTAGTTTGCTCTGCAATTTGTCTGTAGGTAGCGTTTACTAATTTCTCACGAATCGCCTCAAAAGCAGCTAATGTTTCGTCAATATCAGCCAAAGTATGAGAAGCTGTTGGAATCATACGCAACAAAATAATACCTTTAGGAATCACTGGATATACCACAATAGATAAGAAAATCCCATAATTCTCTCTCAAATCGTTCACCATTACCATTGCTTCTGGAATAGAACCTTCCAAATATACTGGTGTGATACAGGTATTAGTATCGCCAATATTAAATCCTTTTTCTTTCAATCCACTTTGCAAAGCATTTACGTTTACCCACAATTTATCTTTAATTTCAGACGATTGACGTAATAATTCCAATCGTTTCAAAGAGCCAATCGTTTGAATCATCGGCAAGGCTTTGGCAAACATTTGCGAACGCAAGTTATACTTTAAATAATCAATTATCTCTTTGTCAGCAGCTACAAATGCACCAATGTTAGCCATTGATTTTGCAAAAGTCGAAAAATAAACATCAATCTCGTCTTGAACACCTTGCTCCTCACCTGCTCCAGCACCTGTTTTTCCAAGTGTACCAAAACCATGCGCATCATCTACTAACAAACGGAAGTTGTATTTCTTTTTCATTGCCACTACTTCCTTCAACTTTCCTTGTTGGCCACGCATTCCGAAAACTCCCTCAGTAATAAAAAGAATTCCTCCACCAGTTTCATTAGCAATTTTAGTGGCACGTTGCAGGTTTTTTTCCATACTTTCCACATCATTATGACGATATGTAAAACGTTTTCCACTATGCAAACGAACGCCATCAATAATACAAGCGTGCGCATCTACATCATATACAATCACGTCATTTCTTGTTACTAAAGCATCAATAGTAGACATAATCCCTTGGTAACCAAAGTTTAATAAATAAGCTGATTCCTTCATTACAAAAGCAGCTAATTCTTCTTCTAATTGTTCGTGGTATTTTGTGTGACCGCTCATCATTCGAGCTCCCATTGGGTAGGCCGCTCCGTATTCAATAGCTGCATCAGTATCCGCTTTACGCACTTCCGGATGATTCGCTAAACCTAAATAGTCATTCAAACTCCAGTTCAAAATATCTTTTCCTTGAAATTGCATTCTCGGTCCTAATTCACCCTCTAATTTTGGGAATACAAAATAACCTTCTGCTTGGGATGCCCATCTTCCCAATGGACCTTTATTAGTTTGAATTCTTTCGAATAAATCTTTTACCATGATGTGTGTAGAAATAGTTTAATTTTTCAAGGAGCAAAAATAATTATTTAAAATTTATAAAAGAATTGAATGACTATTTATTTTTAAACCTATGATTTGATAAAAAATACGCCTAATTAAAAACAACCTTTTTATAAAAACGATTTCCATTCCAATCTATACTGACAATATAAATCGAATCTTGTACAAATCCTGTATAATCTAATTTTAGTTCTTTTTGATTCAATTTAAAAACATCATTCTTTATAAGCTGACCATTGATGGATAATAAAGTGATACTAATGTAATCTTTTACAATATCTGGAAATCGTAAATAAACAATACTATCTTTTGATGGATTAGGAAAAAGAGTGATACTATCGTTATCAAAATCAACACTACTCAATAGTGTCGTATTAAAAATCGGCAATTTTATAAAGTTAGAACCTAAAACTTGTGTTGCCTCTGCCTCGGACATGCATAACCAATCCTGCATTACAGTTGTATATAATTGTCTGTAATCAAATTGCATTTCTACTTGATCATTAACCGTAGCATTTTCAGGTAAATTGGGTGATTTCCCAATCATTCCAGAAACAGGATAAGCACTTTTTTTTACTTGCGAAGAAGTATTTAACATAGAACCAAAAAAAATGACAGGAGCAGCTGCGCCATGATCTGTTCCAAGACTTGAATTACTTTTAATTCTTCTGCCAAATTCACTGAAAGTCATTCCCGAGACCGACTCTGATTTACCCATTGCTTCTAAATCCTGTTGAAATGCTCCAATAGCTTGAGATAATAATGTTAAATTGGTTGCCTGTGCCCCTTGTGTCTTATCATTTATGTTAATTTGAGCATTATGGGTGTCGTGCGAATTAGGATGATTTACAATATAAATTGGAGATTTTAAACCTCCGTTAATCAACTTAGCTACAATTTTTAATTGGTCAGCTAATTTATTATTTGATGGATAAACGACTTTAGTGGTTGAAGTTGTGTTATATGCTTTTTGAATAACTTTAATGTAATCATTACTTTGATCTTTCATAAGTCGAAGAAAAGTCAACTCATGACCATAATCTGAATCTGGTGCTGGATCTGTTACACCATTGATAACATTCAATAACGTATTGGGATCTGGCGCACTGTATCCCATATTAATATTTGGACCTTGTAAAGAAAAGGGTAAAGTTGAACCTATTTGAATAGCCAATGGATCAGGCATTTCTGTTGTTGGATATCCATTAGGAAAGTTAGGGTATTTTAGGTCTAAAGCCCTCCCTAGCCAACCAGAATCTAAATCAGTTTTACTTCCAGATCCTGCAAACCAAATATCAGTAGCTTTAAAATGACTATAAATGGGATTTGGATACGAAACACCTTGCACAATCATCATTTTACCATTATCATAAAGTTTTTTCATTTCTGACATTGCTGGATGCAATCCTGTTAAAAGATTCTCTGAAAGGGATAATACTTGTTTTTGATCCATTAAGATATTAGATCTTGCATTGACTAAATTACTCCACTTATCTAATGGAAAAACTGTATTCAAACCGTCATTTCCTCCGTTCTGTTGAATAATTACTAATATCCTGTCACAGTTTAAAGCTGACACTGCCATCTTTTCTAGTGATTGACTTAATAAATCGGAGGATGCAACTACAGGAATTCCTTTTAATAATAAAGGAATAGATGTAAATGTTGTTGTTTTGATAAAACTTCTTCTTTTCATCTTTTTTACATTAGTTGGTATTCAGCTAATTGCGTTATTGATACTAATAACCCTTTTAATCTTGTTTTTACAACAGATGAGTAAGCAGCATTAGTTGGCGAATTACTATAATTGGTCCATGCTGTTGTCCAATAGGAATTATTGATTTGATTAGACAATAAATTTTGAACTTTTAAACTACTTTTAGCTGTTGAACTAATTTCAACCGGTAATAAAAACTTTACACACTCTTGTACTAAAAGATCTGGATTTTCTATCACTGAAGATGGAAATTGAGCGACCCAAGCAATTACATCTACTTCAATTTTAACTTTTAAGCCATTAAAAGTTGGAGAATATCCGTTGAAAATAGTATTGATAAAAGAATATCGTTTTTGAACCGTATTGGAATTGATCCAATATTCGTGATACGATGGTGGTTGATAAAAAGCACTCCAGCCTGAAACATTAGGCACTTCACCCATTGTTTGTTCCATTGGTTTCATTACAGAGGTATTAAAATAGCGCCATAACGAATATTGTGCATCAAAATTGGACAAATCGGCCACATTACTGGTAATATTAAAAGTTCGCAAACTACCTAAAACTAAATCAAATGGAGATTTTATGTAAACTCCTCTATTTGCCATGTCAAAAAAATGTTCACTTTTAAATAACGCCTCTAATACCGGTTTTATCTCCCAATTAGCAGCAACAAATACTCTTGCTAATGGTTGGATAACATTCAATTCTACAGAAGCGTCAATATCATAATATACAAAATAGCGATACAGTCTTCTACAGATATATTCAGAAACAACCTGTTCTTTACTAAATATCATAGTAATAAAAGCGTCCAATTCAGCCGGCCCACTTGAATTTATAACAGTATTATTAAAAAAAGAGGAGAATACTTTATTTGAAGTGTCGTGAAGCGAACTTACAAAAGTAGTTGTGGTTGGCGATTGATTAAAATTTTGAACCCTCCAACCTGTTAAAACTTTGGCTGCTTGGATTACGTCTGATTCTGTGAATTTACTTAATGGATCTTTACCAAGGGTGAATAATTCCATTAACTCTCGTGCAAAATTTTCATCAGGAGCAGTTTTTGTGTTCACCTGATTATTTAAATAATACATCATGGCAGGTTGAGTTGCCATGTTTCTAATCAATGCCTTAAAATTTCCTGTAGCACTTGTTCTTAAAAACTTGAAATAATCATAACATATTCTGGCCGAATTAGAACCAGATGCAGCTCTAACTGTATTGGTATCGATTGGAATGAAATGGTACCAAAACCAAAGCATCTTTTCGCGTATATTATTTTCTTGATTTAATGCAAGGCCAGTATTCCAATTAGCCAAACTTATGTCTCTATAAACATCCGTTGTGCCTCCTATTGAATTAGTACTAAATGCATGAGTTGTCCAATCTGAACCATAGGCAATACCTCCCTCATCCTTAAAAACATTCTGATAATTATTTACGGGTGGCGTTGGGACAACATTAGTGAAATTCAAAAGTTGATTAACAGTATCATTCATTCCTATTGAAACAAATGTATTTACATCTCTAATTTTAAATCCAAAAAG
>CANHKZ010000029.1 GCA_947461425.1 Flavobacteriaceae bacterium
GATCAAAAAAACTTATCAGAGTTTGAAGAATTAGTTACCAAAACTTTTATCGCTACAGATCAAGAAGAAGTTGTAGAAGGTGTAGTTGTTAGAATTACAGATAGAGACGTAATTGTTGACATCAATGCTAAATCTGAAGGTGTAATTTCTTTAAACGAATTTCGTTACAACCCAAATTTAAAAGTAGGTGACAAAGTAGAAGTATTAATTGACATCCGTGAGGATAAAACAGGTCAATTGGTGCTATCACATAGAAAAGCGCGTACTATCAAATCTTGGGATAGAGTTATTTCTGCAAATGAAACCGGTGAAATCGTTACTGGTTTTGTTAAATGTAGAACTAAAGGTGGTATGATTGTTGACGTTTTCGGAATCGAAGCGTTCTTACCTGGTTCACAAATTGATGTGAAGCCAATCCGTGATTATGATGTTTACGTAAACAAAAACATGGAATTCAAAGTAGTTAAAATTAACCACGAATTCAAAAATGTTGTTGTATCTCACAAAGCGCTTATCGAAGCTGATATTGAGGTTCAAAAGAAAGAAATCATTGGTCAATTACAAAAAGGACAAGTATTAGAAGGTGTTGTTAAAAACATTACTTCTTATGGTGTGTTTATTGACTTAGGTGGTGTTGATGGATTAATCCACATTACAGATCTTTCTTGGTCAAGAATCAATCACCCAAGTGAAGTTCTTGAATTAGACCAAAAATTAAATGTAGTAATCCTTGATTTTGATGATGAGAAAACAAGAATTCAATTAGGATTGAAACAATTGAACGCTCACCCATGGGATGCTTTAGATGCTAACTTAGCTGTTGGTGATAAAGTGAAAGGTAAAGTAGTTGTAATCGCTGATTACGGTGCATTTATTGAAGTTGCTGAAGGTGTAGAAGGTTTGATCCACGTTTCTGAAATGTCATGGTCTACACACTTACGTTCTGCTCAAGATTTCGTAAAAGTGGGTGATATCGTTGAAGGTGTTATTTTAACTTTAGATAGAGATGATCGTAAGATGTCTTTAGGTATCAAACAATTATCTCAAGATCCTTGGACTGATATTACTTCTAAATACCCAGTAGGTTCTAAACATTCTGGTATCGTAAGAAACTTTACAAACTTTGGTATTTTCGTAGAATTAGAAGAAGGAATTGACGGATTGATTTATATCTCTGATCTTTCTTGGACTAAGAAAATTAAACATCCATCTGAATTTGTAAATGTTGGTGAGAAATTAGATGTATTAGTATTAGAATTAGATGTTGAAGGTCGCAAATTATCTTTAGGCCACAAACAAACAACTGCCAACCCTTGGGATAAATACGAAGATTCATTTGCTGTTGGAACTATCCATAATGGAACAATTGCTGAAATTGTTGACAAAGGCGCTACTGTAGAATTTGGTGATGATATCGTTGCTTTCATTCCTACTCGTCACTTAGAAAAAGAAGACGGTAAGAAATTGAAAAAAGGAGAAACAGCTGATTTCAAAGTAATTGAATTCAATAAAGAATTCAAAAGAGTAGTTGCATCTCATACTGCTATCTTCCGTGAAGAAGAGGAGAAGAATGTGAGAACAGTTACTGAAAATACTTCATCTGCTTCTACTAATAATGCAGCCGCTGCAACTTTAGGAGATAACAATGATGTATTAGCAGCCTTGAAAGCTAAAATGGAAAAGACAGAGAAAAAATAATTCTCAGTATTTTTAAATACAAAAGCCTCACATTTCTGTGAGGCTTTTTTTGTAAACTATAGTTGTTAAAAATAGCAAATAAAAAACCCAAATCTACTATGGATTTGGGTTTTTTATAGCTTGAAAATAAATTATCTCAAAACAGCACCAAGTTCTGTCTCAAAGTTCTTTTGTAATTTATTCATTATTCTGTCAATTTGCTCATCCGTTAAAGTTTTTGAACTGTCTTGTAAACTAAAGCTTAATGCATACGACTTCTTACCCTTTGGCAGGTTTTGACCTTCGTAAACATCAAACAAATCAATATTTTTAAGTAATGATTTTTCAGTTTGTTTTGCAATAGTATAAATACTTTCGTAACTCACCGCTTTGTCAATTAACAATGCTAAATCTCTACGAACTTCAGGGTATTTCGGAATTTCAGCAAACTTAACTTTATTCGAAATTAATTTTAAAATTGCGGCCCAATTGAAATCAGCAAAGAAAACTTCTTGTTTAATTCCGAAATGTTTTAGTATCGATTTCTTTACGACACCTATTTCAATAATAGTCTCTTTCCCTAAACTCACTGCAATTCCCTCTGAAAAAACATCTGAAGTTAAGGGTTGATTTAGTAAATTATGAATTCCTAATCGTTCCAAAACAGCAATTACAAATCCTTTAAATAAAAAGAAATCTGATGGTTTTTGGCTTGAAGTCCAAGTTTCTTGATTTCTATTTCCGGTAAGAAATAGCGTTAAATGTTTCTTCTCTTCGTATCCAGAAGGGTAGTTGTGGTATGTTTTTCCAAATTCAAATAATTTTAAATCGGTATTCTTTCTATTAATATTATAGGATATGGCTTCTAATCCAGAGAATAATAAAGATTGGCGCATGGTTGCCAAATCACTACTTAAAGGGTTTAACATCGTAACATTATGTTCTTCTTTCAGCATCTCTGAAAGCTGAATATAATTAGCAGTTGTTAGTGAATTTGCCATCATTTCGTGAAATCCTTGCGAATTCAGTTGCGTAGCGACCACATTTTGTATTTTATAATCTTCTGTTCTTGGTGAATTGGCAATTGTAGCATTTACTTTATTGGATAATCGAATATTATTATAACCATACACTCGAAGAATTTCTTCTATAACATCAATTTCACGTTGAACATCAACTCGGTAAGCAGGAATTGTTAATCCCAACCCTGAATCAGTAACGCTATTCACTTTAATATCTAAAGAAACTAATATATTTTTGATAATATCTTTTGAGATTTCTTGACCAATAATTTTAGTTACTTTATTAAAGTTTAAGAAAACACTAAAATCTTCGATTTTTTTTGGATATACGTCAATAACATCTGATGTGATTTCACCACCGGCTATTTCTTGAATTAATAATGCAGCGCGTTTTAAAGCATATTCAGTAATTGATGGGTCAATTCCTCTTTCAAAACGGAAAGAAGCATCTGTATTTAGTTGATGTCTTTTGGCAGTTTTTCGGATACTTACTGGATTAAAGTAGGCGCTTTCTAAGAAAATAGAAGTCGTACTTTCTGAAACACCCGACTCTTTTCCTCCAAAAACTCCGGCGATGCACAATGGTCCATTTTCATCACAAATCATGATATCTTCCTCATGCAAAGTTCTCTCTACATCATCCAATGTCGTAAATTTAGTTCCAGAGGCGACTGTTTTTACAATTACTTTACCGCTTATTTTATCAGCGTCAAAGGCATGTAGGGGTTGGCCTAAATCGTGTAATACATAATTTGTAACATCTACAATAGTATTCTTTGGATTTAATCCAATAGCTTTTAAACGGTTTTGTAACCAAACTGGAGATTCTTTAACGGTAACACCAGAGATGGTTACACCACAATATCGTGGCACTAATTTACTTTCGTTAACGTCAATATCGATTTTCAACGTTCGTTTATCTACTCTAAAATTATTTACCGACGGAGTGATTAATTCTACATTTACGCCACTTTGAATTAGACCCGCTCTTAAATCACGAGCGGTTCCAAAATGACTCATGGCATCAGCACGATTGGGAGTTAACCCAATTTCGAAAATCTCATCATTCTCTATTTTAAAAACTGTCGCACATGAAGTTCCTGGTTCTAAGGATTCGTCTAAAACCATAATTCCGTCATGGCTATTACCAAGGCCAATTTCATCCTCGGCACAAATCATTCCGTGACTCTCTTGTCCGCGAATTTTTCCTTTTTTTATTGTGAAAGAGGCTCCATCTTTATCGTATAAGATAGTTCCAATAGTAGCTACAGGTACTTTTTGTCCTGCTGCAACATTACTTGCACCACACACAATTTGAACCGGATTACCGTCACCTAAATCTACAGTAGTAATTTTTAATCTATCTGCATCAGGATGAGGAACACAGGTCAAAACCTTTCCAACCACAATTCCTTCTAAACCGCCTTTAACGGATTGGTATTTTTCAACTACTTCAACTTCCAAACCTAAATCGGTCAATAAAGCAGCTATTTCTTCTGATTGCCAATCTATTTTAATGAACTGTTTTAACCAGTTGTAGGATATTTTCATTTTAATTTATTTCAAGTTTGCAAATATAAGGATTGCGGTTTGGAGTAAAAAAGATTATTTTAATTTTTAAGGATTTACATCGTATTAAAATTTATTTTTTTAAAAAAGGAATCAATCCTCCAAAATATACTTTTTGATCGTCATAAAAATCCATGTGACTTCCATTAGGGCAAAATAAATAAGTTCCGTTTTGAACTAGTTTTGACATTTCTTCCATGTGCTTTGGATCCATAGTATCATATTTTGCTCCGATAACCAAAGTAGGAATAGTAATATTTTTCAAATCGTCTTTTCTATCCCATTTTTCTAATTTACCTGAAATACCAAATTCACTTGGACCTTGCATGGTTACATATAACGATTGGTTTAATTTACCCATTGAACGATTCACCGGCTCAGGCCAATCTTTTGCTGGAAAACGAAGAATGTGTTTTTCGTAAAAATTCGGAATCAATAATTCCATATATCTTGGATTTGCAAAATCTTTAGCCGCTTCAATTTTATTAATTTCTGCTAATACTTTCGGATCCATTTGCTTGGCTAAAACTTCTTCTGCGTATTTTCCATATTCAGGACAACTGGACATCATGTTCGAAATGATTAATCCTTTCATATTTTGCTGGTACTTTAAGGTATATTCCATAGCTAAAATACCTCCCCAGGAGTGACCTAACATATAAAAATTAGTAGCATCTAAATTCAATGCTTTTCGAACTTGTTCCACTTCTTCAACATAACGACTCAAATCCCAAAGTGCAACATCATTAGGATTATCAGAGTTACCACAACCCAATTGATCGTAATATATAATTTCAATTCCTTCGGCAGGTAAGAAGTTTTCAAAACATTCAAAATACTCGTGAGTAGCTCCTGGACCACCATTTAATAATAATAATTTGATTTTCGGATTGTTCCCAATGCGTTTGGTCCAAACATTAAAAGTCCCTTTTGAAGTTGTAATAGGAATTACTTTTATTCCGCCATTTTGAATACTATCCGTTGTTTTTTCAAAATAAGTAGTTGTATTTTTAATATTTTCTTTTTGGCAAGAGCCCAAAATCATTACGATCGAAATAAATACAATAATAAGTGCCTTTTTCATAGTATTTGAATTTAGTTTAATATCTCTTCAACATTTTTTTTAATATTTTCTGCAATTTTTTTTGTAGGTAAATCATTGGCATCCTCTCCAAAAGGATCTTCAATTTCTTCAGCAATTAATTCCAAACTAGCAAGGACATAAAATATAAAAACTACCACTGGAATTACAAAATACCCCAAACTAAATACATAGCCAAAGGGCAAAGTTAGCACATAAATAAAAATAAATTTTTTTATAAATGCACTGTAAGAGTAGGGTATAGGTGTGTTTTTTATTCGCTCACATGCCCCACAAGTATCCGTAAAGGATTGTAATTCGGCATTAATAACAATAAGTTGATCTCCAGATATTTTTTTTGAAAGATATAGATTATTAACTTTCATAAATAGATTATTTGCTATTTGATTTGGGAGATGCTTTTGATAATCAATTTCTAAATCAACATCATCAAATAATTGTTTACTAGTATCATTATTGTTTAAATGGCTACTTAACACAGACGCATAAAGGGGAATCATCTTTTTAAAAAATACACGATCTGTATCATTGATTATCATGGCATTGATTTTTATAGCAAGATTACGTGAATTATTTACTAAACCACCCCATATTTTTCTACCCTCCCACCATCGATCGTATGCAGTGTTAGTTCGATAAGCAAGTAATAATGAGATAACAAATCCTAACATACTATGCATGATTGAAATATTTTTGACATGACTATCTTCAGGAAGTTTCCAATAAACCATTTCAAGATAAGCAATAACTGCTGAATACGTTCCAATAATGAGCATCATTGGTATTAGTTTCCTAAAAGTATCTGCTTTACTTAATTTAAAAATAAAACTTATCCAATCTTTTGGATTATACGATGTCATTAGAAAAACTTAATTTAGATTAATAATTCCTGCTAATTCTTTCAAAGCGATTTCAGATAATTTTGCTTGAAATTGTGCATTACTATTCCGAACTATAGCATTTATATAATTGAGTTGAGCAGTTCTGAACTCTAATGTAGTAATCGTTCCAATTTTAAATTTATCCAACGTTATTGCTAGATTTTGTTTTGCAATCACTTCATTTTTTTCTTCTAAACGAATTAAATCAATGTTGGTTGAATAAGTTTGAAAAGAAATTGCTAATTGTGATACTAATGCTAAATTTTGATCTTGAATAGAGAGCTTTGAATTGGCAACTTGTAATTGGGCAATTTTCTCATTGCGTTGTTGAGAAAATCCGTCAAATACATTTACAGAAGCACTAAAACCATAATTAAATCCTCTGGCTGTAGTGGCGGTAGCAAATCCTAAACTAGCTTGTGTTTCTAATAAATTGTAGCCAGTATTCAATCTAATTACCGGATATCTATTGGCTTTAACTTGTTTTAATTGTAATTCAGCTACTCTTAATCCTATAATTTGTGCTTCTAATTGAGGATTTTGTTTTTCGGCCAAAGCGGACAATTCAGGAAGAGATAGTCCTACATCAACTCTAATGGTATCAATTACTTTGAACTCGGTATTTGTGTCACGTGCTAAAATTTGATTGAATAGAATTTTAGTATTGGCATACAATTCCTTCTGTCTTAGTAGTGTAACTAAATCTGTATTCAAATCAACTTGCGCATTTAATACTTCTAATTTGGAAGCTTTCCCAATTCCAAAACGGTTTTGGGCTAATGCCAAGCGTTGATTTGAAATTGTAATTGTAGAATCTAATGCCTTTAATTGTTGCTGTTGTTGTACCAAATCAAAATACGTACTTGTTACTGCATTGATTTTTGACAGAATTGTTTGCTTCAACTGTGCTTCGCCTAATTTTCGCAACTCTTTCAACTGGTCTAATTTGGCAAACATTTTGAATCCATCAAATACCGTCCAATCTAAATTGACACCGTAATTTAAACTGTTGTTTTTAGCATTATCTAAAGAGTTTACTACTCCACTTTGTAATGTTTGCGAACTATTTTGTACCCTATTATTCTCAACAACTGTAGCGGTTAAGGTAGGCAACATTCCGGCATTTCCAATAGCAACATTTGTTGAATTAATTAAAGAGTAATTAGATGCAATCTTAATCTCATAGTTATTATCTAAAGCCAATTGTACCGACTTTTCAAGTGTAATTATTTCTTGTGCGGTAAGACTACTAACACTAATAAATACTAAACTGATTAATAGAAATTTATATTTTTTCATATTACTTACTTTCTTTTTCATACTCGTTAATATGATCAAACTCTGGATAGTGTTTGCGGGCTTTAGACCACATCAAATACAAGGCTGGAATTACGAATAAAGTTAAAACTAAAGAAAAAACTGTTCCTCCGACAATTACTACTCCCATTCCAATTCTGCTTGTAGAAGCTGCTCCTAGTGATAAAGCGATTGGTAAAGCGCCCAAAGCAATAGCCAAACTGGTCATTAAAATCGGACGTAGACGTGCTTCTGAAGCTTCTAAAATGGCTTCTAACTTTGGTTTTCCTTGTTCCCGCAATTGGTTGGCAAATTCTACAATTAAGATTCCGTTTTTAGTTACCAATCCTATCAACATTACAGTTCCAATTTGGCTAAATATATTCCAACTTTGGTTAAACAACCACAGCGAAAATAAAGCTCCTGCTACCGCCATTGGCACAGTCAAAATGATAATTATCGGATCAATAAAACTTTCAAATTGAGCAGCCAGAATTAAAAAAATTAGCACTAAAGCCAGACCAAATGCAAACGAAGTATTGGAGCTACTCTCCACGAAATCTCTCGATTCTCCACCTAAATCTGTGGTAAAACTATCATCTAAAACTTTATCTTTTATTTCGTCCATTGCTTCGATTCCGTCTCCAATACTTTTTCCTGGAGCCAATCCTGCCGAAACGGTAGCCGACATATATCGGTTATTATGGTATAATTGCGTTGGATTACTTTGCTCCTCTATAGTTATTACGTTGTCCATTTGAATCAATTCACCTTTATTATTTTTGACAAACATAGAAGTTAAGTCCAATGGTTTAGAACGATCATTTTTTTCAAATTGACCAATTACTTGGTATTGCTTTCCATTCCTAATAAAATATCCAAAACGTTGTCCACTTAAAGATAATTGAAGTGTTTGTGCAACGTCTAGCACAGAAATCCCTAGACTCTCCGCTTTTTCTCTGTCTATAGTAACATTGATTTCAGGCTTGTTGAATTTTAAATTTACATCAGTATTTGAAAAAGTTTCATTTTTAGCAGCCTCTTCCATAAACAATGGGATTTTCTCTCTTAATTTCTCAAAATTAGAAGCTTGAATAATATACTGGATAGGCAAACCACCTCGTCTGTTAACCGCAATAGTGGGTTGTTCAATAACGGATGTTTTTGCTTCCGAATAAGAGCTAGTCCACTTTGTTAATTTATCTGCAACTTCTTTTTGAGATGCTTTACGTTCGTTTGGTTGTGACAACGAAATTCTGATAAAACCACTATTTACCGAAGAAGCGTTAAATCCAGGAGAAGTGATGACTAAAGCTACTTTTTTCTCGGGGATAGAATCATCTACCAACTTAGAAATTTCTTGCATGAAACGATCCGTGTATTCATATGAAGAACCCTCAGCTGTTGCCACTCGTAAAACCATTCCGCTTCGGTCATCATAGGGAGCCGTCTCTTTTTTTAATAAATTGAAAAACAAATAAATCAAACCAAAACAAGCGATTAAAATTGGAAAACTGATCCATTTCTTTTTCATGAAACTTCCTAAAGCTTCAGCATATCCAGTATTTAATTTTTGGAAATAAGGTTCAGTCAAATTATAGAATTTGGATTTTTCTTGTTTGCCACCTTTCATTAAATAAGCATTCAACATTGGGGTAAGCGTCAATGATACAAAGGCCGAAACCAATACGGCAGCGCCAATGACAACGCCAAATTCACGGAACAAGCGTCCGACAAATCCTTCTAAGAAAATCACCGGTAAGAAAACAGCTGCTAAAGTGATTGAAATTGAAATAACTGCAAAAAAGATTTCGTTTGAACCTTTGATGGCTGCTTCAATTGGAGACATGCCTTCTTCTACTTTTTTAAAGATGTTTTCTGTAACCACAATTCCGTCATCGACCACTAATCCAGTGGCTAAAACAATAGCCAATAAAGTCAATACGTTAATGGAAAATCCAAACAGCCACATTATAAAAAATGTAGCAATTAAGGATACAGGAATATCAATTAAAGGTCGGAACGCAATAGCCCAATCCCTGAAGAATAAATATATAATTAAGACAACTAATAAAATAGAAATACCTAATGTTTCTGCCACTTCTATAACCGATTGCTTCACAAAAACAGTATTGTCTATAACAATATTCAAACGGATGTCTTTGGGTAAATCTTTTTTGAAGCGTTCAAATTCTTTATAAAATGCGGTAGCAATATCCAAATAATTTGCACCTGGTCGCGGAACTATAGCCACACCCACTAATGGTACACCAGATTGCATCATATTAGTTTCTACATTTTCTGGACCAATTTCTGCCTTGCCAATATCGCTAAAACGAACAATTTTATCTCCTTCAGAACGAATGATAATGTTATTAAACTCCTCAGCTTTGGATAAATTACCAATCGTTTTTACCATTAATTCGGTATTGGCACCTGTGATTTTACCCGAAGGTAATTCTACATTTTGTTTATTTAATGCATTGCGAACCTCGGACACAGTACAACCATAGGAGGCTAATTTAACTGGATCAATCCACAAACGCATCGCATACCGTTTTTGTCCCCAAAATTGTATTCCACTTACGCCTGGAATAGTTTCCAAACGTTGTCCAATAACATTTTCAGCAAAATCGCTTAATTCTAAAGCAGAGCGAGAATCACTTTGAACAGTCATGGATATAATGGCGTCACTATTGGCATCCGCTTTAGAAACAACAGGTGGCGCATCAATATCTTGTGGCAAACTACGTGTAGCTTGCGAAACTTTGTCACGGACATCGTTAGCCGCTTCTTCTAAGTCTTTATCTAAATTGAATTCGACTGTTATATTACTACTTCCTTGAATACTCGAAGAAGTCACGTTGCGAATTCCGTCAATGGAGTTAATTGCCTTTTCTAAAGGTTCTGTAATTTGAGATTCGATGATGTCTGAATTAGCTCCTGTATAATTCGTTCGAATAGAAACTTGTGCGGGGTCAATAGATGGAAATTCTCTAACGCCTAAAAAACTGTATCCTATTAAACCAAACAGAACAATTGTTAGGTTTACAACTATTGTAAATACTGGTCTTTTTATGCTTAAGGTGGATAAACTCATGTAAAATTTTTAATTAATGTAAACTAGCTTTTGCTTATTTAATTTTTACCACGATGGGTGCTTCTTCTTTTAATGACATTACACCTGATGTTAATACGGTATCTCCAGCTTTTAGACCAGATAGAACTAAAATAGAAGCATCCGTTCGAGTTGCAGTTTCAACTAGTACTTCTTTCGCCATTCCTTTATTTGCAATAAAAACTTTTTTTCCGTTCTGAACCGGAATAATAGCTTCGGTTGGAATTACCACAGCATCTTTTATTATATCCAAAGGCAATTCAACATCAGCAAAAGTTCCAGGAAACAATTTACCTTCTTTATTGTTCGCTAACGCTCTTACTTGAAGAGTTCTAGTGGCTATTTCTATTTCAGGCTCAATAGCGTAGACTTGGGCTGAATAGGACTGTTCAGAACCCGAAACTTTAAAAGATATAGTGGCGTTCTTTTTAACTTGAGAAGCATATTTCTCAGGAATAGAAAAAGTGATTTTAAGTAGACCAATGTTGACCAATTTAGCCACTAAAAGAGTAGGAGTAATGTAAGTTCCTGGCGAAATAGAACGCAATCCAATTGTTCCTGAAAAAGGCGCACGAACCGCAGTTTTTTCAATTTGTGCTTGAATCAATTGACTTTGCGCTTGTGTAGTCCTAAAATCAGCTCTAGCCACATCATATTCTTCTTGGCTAATAGCTTCTTTTTGTAATAATAATTTAGCTCTTCTTTCATTTTCAGAAGCCAAATTTTCTCTAGTTTTAGACTGAGCCAATTGTGCTTTTAATTCGATGTCATTGACCTTAAATAGTAATTGTCCTTTAGTAACTTTACTACCTTCTTGAAAATAAATAGCGGTAACAATTCCTGAAACTTCTGAGCGAATTTCAACTTGTTCATTGGCTTCGATAGATCCAGATAGGGCTAAATTATTGTCAAATGTTTGTAAGCGAATAACATACCCACTAACGGTTATAGGTAGTTTTTCTTTTTCTTTATCCTTTGGACCTTTAGCATCGCTGTTTTTTGTAATCCGGTAACTAATTAAACCAACTAATCCTATTAGTAGTATGGAATAAACGAGTGTTTTTATTTTCATAATTGTAGTAAAAGTGTCTTTTTAACGCAAACCTCAAATTTAGAACATTGAATTTGATTTTAAGCTAAAGTGATGTATTTATTTTAAGTTGACTTTTCAACTTATGTAATTCCAAATATTTTTCTTTTTAGTCATTTCGACAAAAACGTTTCGCATCGAAGTATGCTCTGGTTTTTGCATACTAGCATCTTCTCTGAGTAATTGTATCGCAAAATTTCTAGCTAACATCAAAATATCTCTGTCTTTTACAATATCGGCAATTTGAAGATTCAAAACGCCACTTTGTTGCGTTCCCATCAAATCCCCTGGACCGCGTAATTTCAAATCGACTTCTGCAATTTCAAATCCGTCATTGGTATTTACCATTGTCTCCATACGGGTTTTGCTATCCGAACTTAGTTTGTGGCTGGTCATCAAGACACAATAACTTTGCTCAGCGCCACGTCCCACACGACCACGCAATTGATGCAATTGGGACAATCCAAAACGCTCGGCACTTTCAATTATCATCACACTGGCATTAGGAATGTTAACTCCAACTTCAATAACCGTTGTGGCAACCATAATATTGGTTTTCCCGTCAGCAAAGCGCTTCATTTCCGATTCTTTATCAGCGGCTTTCATTTTGCCATGTAAAATAGAAATCGAATACTGCGGTAATGGAAAATCACGTGAAATACTTTCGTAGCCGTCCATTAAATCTTTGAAATCCATTTTTTCAGATTCCTGAATCAAAGGATACACAATATAGATTTGCCTACCCAATGCAATTTCGTCTTTCAAAAATTTCCAAACTTTCAATCGGTTGTTGTCAAATCGATGTACGGTTTGAATCGGCTTTCGTCCTGGAGGTAATTCGTCAATAACAGAAATGTCTAAATCACCATACAAACTCATGGCTAAAGTACGCGGAATAGGTGTAGCGGTCATAACCAAAACGTGTGGTGGGATTTCGTTTTTCTTCCATAGTTTAGAGCGTTGCTCTACACCAAAACGGTGTTGTTCGTCAATGACGGCTAATCCTAAATTCTCGAATTTTACTTTATCTTCTAATAAAGCATGGGTTCCAATAAGAATATGTAAACTACCGTCTTCCAGCGCTTCATGAATTATTTTTCGTTCAGCTGTTTTCGTTGAACCAGTTAATAATTTTATATTGATGTTGGCGGTCTTCGCCAATTCCGACAAACCTAAAAAATGCTGATTAGCTAATATTTCAGTAGGTGCCATCAAACATGCTTGAAAGCCATTGTCAATTGCCAAAAGCATACTCATAAACGCTACGATGGTTTTTCCCGAACCCACATCGCCTTGTAACAAGCGATTCATTTGGGCATTGCTCCCCATGTCGGTGCGGATTTCTTTAATTACTCTTTTTTGTGCATTAGTCAACTCAAAAGGCAAATGATTCTGATAAAAATCATTGAAATTCTCCCCTACATTGGTAAATGGATGCCCTTTTATTTTGTGCTTCTGAATTAGGTTTTTGGTTATTAATTGCAGTTGAATAAAAAATAATTCTTCAAACTTCAATCGGAATTGGGCTTTTGCCAAAATCTCTGAACTTTGAGGAAAATGGATGTTGAATAGGGCGACTTTCTTAGGAATCAGCTTTAATTCATCAAGTAAATAATCAGGTAAAGTCTCTGAAAACAAGTTTTGAGTTTCCAAAAATAATTGCTGCATCATTTTGATAATGACTCGGTTCGAAACACCTCTATTCCCCAAGGTTTCGGTAGAAGGATAAATCGCTTGCATTGAAGAGCGTATGCTTTTTTGATGTTCGCTAAGCAATTCCATTTCAGGATGCGCCATATTGAATGTACCATTAAACGATGTACATTTTCCAAAAATCACCACTACTTCATTCAGCTTCAAATTTTCCCGAATCCATTTATGACCTTGGAACCAAACCAATTCCATTTGGCCAGTATCATCTACAAAAGTAGCAACCAAACGTTTTTTATTTTTGCCAAATTCGACTGTTTTAATGTGGACGATTTTACCAATGATTTGTACTTCCGAAACGGTGTTCTGTAATTCGTTAATTTTGTAATAACGCGTTCTGTCGATATATCGATTAGGGAAGAAATTCACTAAATCGCCGTACTTAAAAATCCCCAATTCCTTACGCAAGAGTTCGCCCCGATTGGGACCAACACCTTTGAGGTATTCGATAGGAGTTTGTAGAAGATTTTGCTGCATACTGCGAAGATAGTTTTTTGTTAGGAAAATAGAAAGTAGCGTTTGAAAATGATATATTTGAAAATTATTAAAATTTCAAAATGATTCTCGATACTCTAGACAACTATTACCTTTACCAATCTATTAATGAACGTATAGCTAAAGGGTTTTCATTTATACAAAACACTGACTTAGATGCCATTTTGGAAGGCAAACACGATATAAAAGGCGATACGATTTTTGCTTTGGTACAAGAATACCAAACCAAACCTTTAGCGGAATGTAAATTAGAAAGTCACAAAAAGTACATTGACATTCAATATGTCATTCGTGGTGAGGAATTTATGGGGGTAACTACTAAAAATAATCAAAAGGTTCTGGAAGTAAACGAAGAGAAAGACTATACTTTTTATGAAGGGACGACTTCATTAGTGCGCGTTTCAAAAGGAATGTTCACTATTTTTTTCCCAGATGATTTGCACCAACCTTGCGTTCAAACGGAATCTGTTTCCGAAGTTAAGAAAGTAGTTATTAAAGTATTAATCTAACATATTAGACTTCGTAAATCGTATATCCTAAATCGTAAATCGTAAATAAATATGACAACTCATCTCGCTTTACTTCGCAGCATTAATGTTTCAGGACACAATATGATTAAAATGGAGGCGTTAAAAACGACATTGGAAAACTGTGGTTTTCAAAACGTAACGACCTACATCCAATCAGGCAATGTATTTGTGACGACTGAAGAAGAAAATCCTGCCAAAGTAGGTTTCCAGATCAAACAAGAATTATTCAAAGCCTTTGGTCACGAAGTGCCTGTGGTGGTGATTGCTAAAACCGATTTAGAAGCCTGTTTGGCAAACAATCCATACTTGAAAGAAAAAGATTTGGAGACCAAAAAACTCTACGTGGCTTTTGTGTCGATTGGTTTGCGAAGCGACTCTATCAACGATTTAAAAATGAGTCAGGTGAAACCAGATCAAGCACATATTGACGTCAATAAAATTTACATTAAATATGCGGTTGGAGCAGGAAAAACTCGATTAGACCAAAAATACATTGAGAAAAAACTAAATGTTACTGCTACGATTCGCAATTGGAATACGGTGACGCAGTTGTTGGAAATGTATTAAGCTTGATTAACGATTACCACAATTGTCCCACTTCTTGCTTAATCAAGTCTAAAGCAGCAAAAGTAGGCGAGGCTTTGTCCACTAAACTACTCACCACAAATTCTCTCAAATCAGCAGCGGTTTGAACTTTTTCGGTTTGAGCAGCAATGCGAATCATTTGGATAGTTGCATTTTTAGCCGTTTGAATGATAGACCAACACTCGCCTGACACATAAATTTGTTGGCTTAGATTGTGTTCAAATTCTTGTTGGATTTGGTCAATGATAAAATTTTCATATTCTTTTTTATCATTGGTTACCGGGGTATTTCGTAGCAATATTTGTGCAGGATGAATGCGTTCCATTAACAAGGTCAATCGTTCGTAGGCTTGTAAACGTATAGGCAAAAGGTCTTTTTTGTTTTCTTTTTGCAATAACCAACGACGCGTGTTTTGTTGGTCTTTAAAATAGCCTTCAAATAAAAAATAAGCAACGCCACCCGTAACTAAAGAAGGTAGTGTGTATCCAAGGATTTCAAGTATTTTGGCTGTTTCCATTTGTTTTTTTCTATTTTTGAAACACAAAAATACACTTTTTGATCATGTAACGAAATAATTTGTCTTACAAGAATCTTAAATTGTGTATTGATTTCAACGAAACCTTTATGGAAAATTACATTATTATTTTACTTTGTTTGGCTGCCTTTTTCGCAGGATTTATTGATGCGGTTGTAGGTGGTGGTGGTTTAATTCAAACCCCAATTGGATTGATATTATTGCCTAATTTACCTGTTTCTACTGTAGTAGGAAGTTTGAAAATTCCGGCTTTTAGTGGCACTTCTTTCGCTGCCTATCAATACCTAAAAAAAGTGGATATGAATTGGAAATTGCTTTCGATTATGATGCTTTTTGCCTTTCCGTCGGCGTTTCTAGGTTCGACTTTATTGACCTATGTGAGCAATGATTTTATGAAACCTATTTTATTGGTAGTATTGTCATTTTTGGTAATTTACACCTATGCCAAGAAAAATTTTGGACAACATATTGAAAAGAATATTTCACATCAAAGACAAATTATAAACGCTATAAGCATCAGCTTTGTAGTGGGATTGTATGATGGTTTTATCGGACCTGGAACGGGAAGTTTTTTGGTAGTCGCGTTTATTGCTATCATGGGATTTGATTTTTTACATGCTTCTGCAAATGCAAAAATGGTCAATTTGGCTACCAATTTTGGTTCGATTTGTTTATTTTTCATCAAAGGAAAAATCATTTGGGCGATTGCGATTCCGATGGCGTTTAGTAACGCTTTGGGTGGTTTTTTAGGTGCTAAGCTGGCTATCAAAAAAGGAAATAATTTTATTCGTATCTTCTTTTTAATTGTAGTTATAGGTACATTAATTCGTTTTGGATACGATGTGTTTTATAAGTAAATGGAATAAATGTTAATTAGACGTTTTTTATCTATTTTAATTTTCCAATTATTACTTTAATACATTGCTAATCCTTATTTTTGCTTTCATTAATTTAATTCCAAATGCAGCACTATATTGATCAACTGAACGAAGCGCAACGCGAACCCGTACTTCAAAAGGATGGCCCAATGATTATCATAGCGGGAGCGGGTTCAGGAAAAACCCGCGTGTTGACTATTCGAATTGCTTATTTGATGAGTCAAGGTGTGGATGCGTTTAATATTCTATCCTTGACGTTTACCAACAAAGCAGCACGCGAAATGAAAAATCGTATTTCGACTATTGTTGGTGCTACTGAAGCTAGGAATCTTTGGATGGGAACCTTTCACTCGGTGTTTGCCCGTATTTTACGTTCAGAGGCGGAGCATTTAGGGTATCCTTCTAATTTTACCATTTACGATACGCAAGACTCTGTACGTTTGATTTCCTCCATTATTAAGGAAATGCAATTGGATCGAGATATTTACAAACCAAAACAAGTATTAAGTCGTATTTCGTCCTATAAAAATAGTTTGATTACGGTAAAAGCTTATTTTGGTAATCCCGAATTGCAAGAAGCCGATGCGATGTCAAAAAAACCGCGTTTGGGCGAAATTTATCAAAATTATGTAGAGCGTTGTTTCAAATCAGGCGCTATGGATTTTGACGATTTGTTACTGAAAACGAATGAGTTATTGACTCGTTTTCCAGAAATATTAGCCAAATATCAAAATCGTTTCCGCTATATTTTAGTAGATGAGTACCAAGATACCAATCATTCTCAGTACTTGATAGTGCGTGCCTTATCAGATAAATTTCAAAATATTTGTGTGGTGGGCGATGATGCGCAGAGTATTTACGCATTCCGTGGTGCCAACATTAATAATATTTTGAACTTCCAAAAGGATTACGAAGGGGTGAAAACTTTCAGATTAGAACAAAATTATCGTTCGACTCGCAATATCGTGGAGGCGGCGAATACAATTATCGATAAAAACAAAACTAAGTTAGATAAGATTGTTTGGACTGCCAATGATTTTGGACCCAAAATAAAAGTGCACCGCAGTTTGACCGATGCCGAAGAAGGCCGTTTTGTAGCCAGTACGATTTTTGAACAAAAGATGCAAAACCAAATGTTAAACGGTCAATTTGCTATCTTGTATCGCACCAACGCACAATCCCGTGCTATGGAAGATGCCTTGCGTAAACGTGATATTCCCTACCGGATTTATGGCGGACTCTCTTTTTACCAAAGAAAAGAAATCAAAGATGTTTTGTGTTATTTACGATTGGTAATTAACCCTAAAGATGAAGAAGCGCTGATTCGCGTGATTAATTATCCCGCTAGAGGGATAGGTGATACTACCGTTGAAAAGTTGACTATTGCCGCCAACCATTACAAGCGTTCGATTTTTGAAGTGATGCAAAACATTGATAAAATCGACTTAAAACTGAATTCAGGAACCAAACAAAAGTTGACTGATTTTGTGAACATGATTACAAGTTTTCAGATTATCAATGAAAATCAAGATGCATTTTATATAACGGATCATGTAGCTAAAAAAACAGGTTTGGTTCAAGAACTGAAAAAAGACGCTACTCCAGAGGGTATGGCTAAAATTCAAAATATTGAGGAATTACTCAATGGTATTAAGGATTTTACCGAAGGTCAAAAAGAAATTGATGGTGCACGCGGTGCCTTGTCGGAATTTATGGAAGATGTGGCCTTAGCAACCGATTTAGATAAAGATACCAGCGATGAAGATCGAGTGGCTTTAATGACCATTCATTTGGCTAAAGGATTAGAATTTCCTCACGTATTTGTGGTGGGAATGGAAGAAGATTTGTTTCCAAGCGCGATGAGTATGAGTACCCGATCTGAACTCGAAGAAGAGCGTCGCTTGTTCTATGTAGCCTTAACTCGTGCGGAACATCAGGCGTATTTGACCTACGCACAATCGCGTTACCGTTGGGGGAAATTAACTGATAGTGAACCTTCGCGGTTTGTGGAGGAAATCGACAGTCAATACCTAGAATATTTAACTCCCGCTGAATCCAATTACCGTTACCAACCTATGATTGACAGTGATATTTTTGGTGATGTAGATAAATCTAAATTGCGTTTAGCCAAACCGGTTTCAGGCACACCGCCCAAGTATAGTACAGACAACCAACCCAAACCAGATAGTTCAATTCGGAAATTAAAACCCGTTGCTGGAAATGCTCCCTCGTCAGGAAATACCAATTTATTTGACAATAAATTAGTTGTAGGAAATAGTGTCATGCACGAACGTTTTGGAAGAGGCGAAGTGATTAATATGGAAGGAGTTGGTGCAGATAGAAAAGCGGAAATTCGTTTTGAAGTGGGAGGAATTAAGAAACTCTTGTTGCGTTTTGCAAAATTGGATATTATTGGGTAATAATTTATATTTATTACGTCAGTTCGAGTGTTTTTTGTGTAACGAAGTGGAGCAAAAAATGTATCGAGAACCTTTTAAAAAACAGACATAATGAAACAGTCTTATGTATATATTTTGAAATGCGTTGATAATTCCTATTATACTGGTGTTACAAGTAACTTAAATCAGCGGATTTTTCAACATGAAACAGCATATTATCCAGATTGTTATACAGCAAACAAAAGACCAGTACAATTAGTTTACTTCTGTGAATTTACCGATATAAATCTTGCAATAGATATAGAGAAGAAAATAAAAAAATGGTCTAGAGCTAAAAAAGAGGCATTGATTAACAAAGAGTTTGACAAACTACCAAATTTAGCTAAAAAGAAATTTTGATAGATTTAAGATACTATCAATAATAAAACTTCTCGATACAATTTTAAATAGAAAGGCTAACGCCTTTCTATTTAAAATCACTCGAAGTGACGTGAATCGAGAACCTATAAAATTATTAAACAATGGCTGAATTTATCAAAATATATCCTGACAAACCTAGCGAGTCAGCAATTGCAAAAGTGGTAAAAGTTTTGAAAGAGGGCGGATTGGTTATTTATCCAACAGACACGGTGTATGGTTTGGGGTGTGATATTACGAATACAAAGGCGTTAGAACGTATTTCCAGAATCAAAGGAGTGAAACTAGAGAAAGCTAATTTCTCCTTTATCTGTCACGATTTGAGTAATTTATCTGATTATGTGAAGCAAATCGACACGGCTACTTTTAAAATATTAAAAAGAGCTTTGCCAGGGCCGTATACCTTTATTCTACCAGGAAGCACTAATTTACCAAAGGAATTCAAAAAGAAAACTACTGTAGGAATTCGTGTGCCAGACAATTCCATTGCTTTGGAAATGGTGCGTCAATTAGGGAATCCGATTGTATCAACTTCTATTCACGATGAAGATGATGTAATTGAATACACAACTGATCCCGAATTGATATTTGAGAAATGGCAAAATTTGGTAGATATTGTTATTGATGGAGGTTATGGAGATAATACCGCTTCTACTATAATTGATTTATCAGGACATGAACCTTTAGTAATTAGAGAAGGAAAAGGAGATTTAGATATACTTTAGATTATAATCTATAACAATTTGTTTTTAAACATTTTACATAAAAAAAACGTCTTGAAATTCAAGACGTTTTTTTTATGTAATGTGAACAAAATTATTTTTGTTGTTTCTTCATTTCTTTTTCTACCATTTCGTAAAATTGGTCAATTTTTGGTAAAACGACAATTCGAGTTCTTCTATTACGAGCTTTATTTTCAGCTGAATTATTATCTACCAAAGGTACAAAAGAACTTCTACCTGCAGCAATTAATTGAGAAGGTTTAACTCCTAATTGAACTGTTAAAACACGAACAATAGAAGTTGAACGTTTCACACTTAAATCCCAGTTGTCTAATAAAATTCCGCTTCCTGTAAAAGGAACATTATCAGTATGTCCTTCTACCATACATTCGAAATCGGGTTTGTCGTTAATTACTTTAGCTACTTTAGCCAAAACACCTTTTGCTTTGTCTGTTACTTCATAGCTACCGCTTTTGAATAATAATTTATCAGCAATAGAGATGAAAACAACTCCTTTTTCTACATTAATTTCGATATCTGGATCAGACAATCCAACGGCACTTTTCAAACTAGTTACAATAGCTAAAGTTACACTGTCTTTTCTAGTTAAAGCATCTTGCATTCTACTAATTTTTAAATCTTTTTCTTTAATAGATTCTAAAGCTTTTTCAATATTTTGAGCTCCTTTAGTTGACAAAACTGCCATTTCTTTGGAAGTCTCCATTAAATTTTGATTTTGGTCTTTTAGAGCAACCGCGGTAGCAGATAAAGCCGCTTTTTCTTCTAAACAAGAATTTAATTTTACAGTACAAGTATTTAATAAATCTTGAGTTTCTTTGTTTTTAGCTTCTAGTTCAGCATATTTCTTTTTAGAAACACATGAGCTTAAAAGCACCAATACCGATAGAGCAATTACAACTTTTTTCATAAATGAATTTTTAATTAATGTTGAACAAATTTAAATTTAAAAATTTATTTATTTAAATTTAAATCGTTAAAAAAACGAATTTTATTCAAAAAATATTTAATAACGATGTTTTTAGTAAAAAAGTATTGAAATTGTTGAAAATTACCTCTCTTTTTATAATTTTCTGAAAAGTGTTTGTAAAATGATAGATGCGCTTTTAATACAGCGATCAAATGCTTTGGTTGTCCCTCGCATAAAAATTTTATTCCTGCAACTCCATCTAAAATCATTCGAATAAATAGTACAGTATATAATTTATTTTTAGGTAAATTCTTGACTAACATCAACAATGAATTTCTAAAATTCAATTCCGTTTTCTTTGGATTCCCTTGTTGTAAAGTTGCGCCCCCTACATGATATACTTTCGATTCAAATAAATATTGAATAGTATATCCTTTGTTAGAAGCCCTCCAACACAAATCAATTTCTTCTTGATGTGCAAAAAAGGAGGCGTCAAATCCTTTTAATTCCTTATAAACGGAACTTCTAATGCAAAAACAAGCTCCCGATGCCCAAAAAATCTCTTGATTGGAATCGTATTGTCCATAATCTTTTTCAAGCGTATCAAAGATTCGGCCACGGCAAAAAGGATAACCGTATTGATCAATGTATCCTCCGGCTGCACCGGCATATTCAAAATACTCTTTGTTCTTGAAATCTAAAATTTTAGGTTGAACAATTGCCGTTTTAGGTTCGGCTAGAAATGTTTTAATAATGGGTTGTAACCAATTTTCTGTAACCTCAATATCTGAATTGATTAAAGCATAAATATCGGCATCAATAGAGTGCAAAGCTTCGTTATAGCCACCTGCATATCCTGTGTTTGTAGCATTAACTACTATAGATACATTTGGAAAATTTGCGCTTACAAATGAAACCGAATCATCTGTCGAAGCATTATCAGCAACATAAACAGTAGCTTCTGGGGAAAATTGCACTACAGAAGGTAAAAACTGCTCCAGCAATTGTTTTCCATTCCAATTAAGAATAACAACGGCTACTTTCATTTAAATTGTATTTGATTGGTAATTGGGCAATTCTTGTAAAAATTGGTATTTCTCATTTTCAAAATCCATTTGGCAAAAGTAATGATTCAAACCATTGGTTAGCATAAGATAATCTGATTTTAAAGTCATATTGTACCGAGCTATTTGGTCGAAAGTACTTTGGGAAATTGGAACTTCAGGTGCTTTACACTCAATTAATATAAAAATGCTGCCGTCTGAATTGTAAACAACGACATCATATCTTTTTCGTAATCCATTAATTTTTAAGACCTTTTCAACATTTATTAATGACTTTGGATAGTTTTTTTCAGTCCTTAAAAATTGAACAACGTGTTGACGTACCCATTCTTCAGGAGTAAGAATTATAAATTTTTTCCTGATGTCATCAAAAATAGACACTTTATTTTCGCTATTTTTGAAGCGGAAAGTACAAGATGGTAAGTTCAATTGTTGCATATAGCAAAATTACTATTTTAAATTCCAAATTTCCGAATTTAAGCAAAACCAAAATACCTTTTTGTGGACGAAGTAGTAAAAATTGTAAATGATATAAAAGCAGGAAACATAAAGCCTATCTATTTTTTGATGGGTGAGGAGTCGTATTTTATCGATAAGTTGTCAGATTTTATTGAGCAAAATGTATTGTCTGAAGAAGAAAAAGGTTTCAATCAAACCGTTTTGTATGGTCGTGATGTTACTATCGATGATATTGTTGCAACATCAAAACGCTATCCAA
>CANHKZ010000030.1 GCA_947461425.1 Flavobacteriaceae bacterium
ACTTTTATTCTAGCTTTAAAAGAAAGTTTAAAAGAAATATAGTCATTTATACCAACTTTAATCTCCAAATAAAGATGAATTACACCAACATACAAGAAATAGATTCACTTCAAGAATGGATAACGGAAGCAATTGCTATCAAAAAAAATCCATTTCAAAATAAAACCTTGGGCGAAAATAAAACTTTGGGAATGTTATTTTTTAACCCCAGTTTAAGAACCCGTTTAAGTACTCAAAAAGCAGCATTGAATTTAGGAATGAATGTGATGGTGATGAACTTTACTAATGAGGGTTGGACGCTCGAATTTGAGGACGGAGCCATTATGGATCGCGGAGCCTCAGAACATATTAAAGAAGCAGCACAAGTAGTTTCACAATATTGCGATATAATTGCAGTCAGAGCTTTTGCAGAATTGACTAACAAAGAAAAAGACAATGCCGAAACCGTTATTTCAGGGTTTTTAAAATATGCTACAGTGCCTGTTGTGAATATGGAAAGTGCTACAAGTCATCCGTTACAATCCTTAGCAGATGCTATAACGATGGAAGAGCACAAAACGGCTCACCGTCCAAAAGTAGTTTTATCTTGGGCACCGCATCCGAAAGCATTACCACAAGCTGTTGCAAATTCATTTGTTCAAATGATGCAAATGCAGAATGCTGATTTTGTGATTACACACCCAGAAGGTTATGAACTCAATCCGGAGATTACAAAAGATTCGAAAATTGAATACGACCAAAACAAAGCCTTTGAAAATGCCGATTTCATTTATACCAAAAACTGGAGTAATTACATAACATACGGAAAAGTAACCAATACTGATACTAATTGGACCGTTACTGCTGATAAAATGAAGTTGACTAATAATGCTAAATTCATGCACTGTTTACCAGTTAGACGCAATGTGATTGTTTCAGATGAAGTGATTGATAGCGAGAATTCAGTCGTGATTGAGCAAGCCAACAACCGAACGTACGCAGCTCAGTTAGTTTTACAAAAAATACTAGAAAATGGAAAATAAACAATCCGTATCCATTATCAAAATCGGAGGAAATATCATTGATAATCCTTCGGAATTGGCTGTTTTTTTAACCAGTTTTACTGCTTTAAATGGGCAAACCATTTTAGTTCATGGTGGTGGAAAATCAGCTACTAAATTAGCACAAATCATGGGGCTTGTTCCTCAAATGATTGAGGGCCGTAGAATAACCGATGCGCCAATGCTTGAACTAGTTGTTGGTGTTTACGCAGGCCAAATTAATAAAGAAATGGTGGCGAAATTACAAGCTAACGGATCAAATGCATTGGGATTTTCTGGTGCTGATGGCAATTTAATTGTATCTGATAAGCGAAACCATTCCACAATTGATTACGGTTTTGTAGGTGACATAAAAAAAGTGAACACTAAATTGTTAACCCGTTTTCTTGAAATGGGAATTACACCTGTTTTTTGTGCCATCACGCACGATGGAAAAGGACAATTACTAAATACCAATGCCGATACCATTGCAAGCGAACTTGCAATTGCTCTTTCCTCAATTTATGAAGTTAGCTTAACGTATTGTTTTGAAAAACCCGGTGTGTTGTTGGATGCTGAGGATGATACTTCTGTAATTGAAGAAATTAATTCAGATTTGTATGCCCAATTAAAAGCAACAGAAGCTATTCATTCCGGTATGATTCCGAAATTAGACAACTGTTTTAATAGTTTATCAAAGGGTGTAAATCAAATCAGAATTGGACACCACCGAATGTTACAAGACCCAAAAGCTACTTTTACGACCATAACGTTATGAAGACTATAGAAATCCTGACACAAGAAGCTATTGCCTTATTAAAAGCGCTAATTAAAACGCCTTCCTTTTCAAGTGAAGAAGATCAAACAGCGCTATTAATCGAGAATTGGTTCACCCAAAATGAAATTCCTTTTCAAAGAAAAAACAATAACGTTTGGGCATTTAATCAATATTTTGACAAAAGCAAACCAACACTTTTATTGAATTCGCACCACGATACAGTAAAGCCCAACCAAGGTTATACTAACGATCCTTTTGAAGCTATAGAAAAAGAGGGAAAACTATACGGATTAGGGAGTAATGATGCTGGAGGCTGTTTGGTTTCACTTTTGGCAGCTTTCGCTTATTTTTATGGAAAAGAAAAATTACCCTACAATATAGTTATTGTAGCTTCCGCAGAGGAAGAAAGCAGTGGAAAAAATGGGTTAAATAGTGTTTTAAAACATTTACCAGAATTGGATTGTGCGATTGTGGGCGAACCTACTTTGATGCATTTGGCTATAGCCGAGAAAGGTTTGTTAGTTTTGGACGTAATTGTCAAAGGAACTGCCAGTCATGCCGCACATCAAAATAATGATAATCCCATCTACAAAGCGATACCCATAATAAATTGGTTCCAAACTTTTCAATTTGAAAAAATATCAGATGTTTTAGGTCCCGTAAAAATGACTGTAACTCAGGTAAATGCTGGAAAACAACACAATGTTGTTCCTGCCGAATGCCTTTTGGTTGTGGATATTAGGGTGAATGATTGCTATAGTAATGAAGATATTCTGGGTATAGTAAATAGTCATATAAACGCTGAAATAAATCCTCGTTCGATGCACTTAAATGCTTCCTCGATTTCATTAGAACATGGTTTAGTTCAAGCCGGAATTGCATTAGGAAGAACCACTTATGGTTCGCCAACACTTTCAGATCAATCGGTATTGAGTTGTCAATCTTTGAAACTAGGACCTGGAGAAACCCTACGCTCTCACTCGGCTGACGAATTTATATTTACTAACGAAATAGAAGAAGGAATTCAATTGTACATCAAAATACTAACGGATTTTTTTCAAAAAACACTATAACACATTATGAAACTCTGGGAAAAAGGAATTGCTACTGACAAACAAATAGAACATTTCACTGTTGGAAATGACAGAGAATTAGACTTGGTTTTAGCCAAATATGATGCATTGGGTTCTATAGCGCATGCAAAAATGTTAGGACAAATTGGTTTATTAACTGAAGTTGAAACTACTTCTCTTGTTAATGCTTTAGCCGATATTATTAAAGATCTCGAAAAAGGTAATTTTGAAATCGAAGATAGTTTTGAAGATGTACATTCAAAAATCGAATATCTATTGACTGTAAAATTAGGCGATGCAGGGAAAAAAATCCATACGGCTCGTTCTCGAAACGATCAAGTTTTAGTGGACGTTCATTTGTATTTAAAAGATGTTATCAAAGAATTAAAAGAGCAAGTAAAAGCACTTTTCGATTTGTTAATGGAATCGGCTGACAAATACCAAAATGTTTTGTTACCTGGTTATACGCATTTACAAATTGCCATGCCTTCTTCGTTTGGAATGTGGTTTTCTGCCTATGCTGAAAGTTTAATAGACGATATAACAATGTTGAATGCTGCTTTAAAAGTAGTAGATCAGAATCCATTAGGATCAGCAGCAGGTTACGGAAGCTCCTTCCCTATTGACCGTACTTTTACTACTAAAGAATTACAATTTGAAACCTTGAAGTTCAATTCGATTGCTGCTCAAATGAGTCGTGGAAAAACCGAAAAAACAGTGGCTTTTGCTATGAGTAGTGTGGCTGCCACTCTATCTAAATTTTCTATGGATGTGTGTCTGTACATGAGTCAAAATTTTGATTTCATTAGCTTACCTTCCCATCTTACAACTGGTTCAAGTATTATGCCTCATAAGAAAAATCCAGATGTATTCGAATTAATTCGTGGAAAATGTAATAAAATTCAAGCGTTACCTTATGAAATTACTTTGATTACGAACAATTTACCGAGCGGTTATCATAGAGATTTACAATTATTGAAAGAAGGACTTTTTCCGGCGATTCAAAATTTAAAAGCCTGTTTGGATATTGCAATTTTCGCTATCAAAGATATAAAGGTAAAAGAACATATTTTAGACGATAAAAAATACAACTATCTTTTCACGGTAGATTCCTTAAACGAAATGGTGATGGCTGGAATTCCGTTTAGAGATGCCTACAAAGAAGTTGCAAATCAATTAGAAAATGGTACATTCCAATCGCCTAAAGCAACCAAGCACACTCACCAAGGAAGTATTAACAACTTATGTTTAGATGCTATAAAAGAAAAAATGAAACGTTCGTGTTAATAGGTATTGCAAAAAAAGCTCCAATATCATGGAGCTTTTTTATATTGGTAAAACGAATATTATTTTTTAACCACCAATCGGAAACCTTCTCCGTGAATATTTAAAATTTCAACATTTTCATCTAATTTCAAATACTTTCTTAATTTGGCTATATACACATCCATACTTCTAGAAGTAAAGTAGTTATCGTCTCTCCAAATTTTAGTCAAAGCGAGTTCTCTGGGCATCAAATCATTCTCATGAAGAATCAACATTTTCAATAGTTCATTTTCTTTTGGCGACAATTTAATTGGTTCATCATTTTGAAACGTAAGAAATCGCAACTTAGAATTTAAGTGAAATTTACCAATAGTAAATTCAAACTGCACTTGCTCAGGTTTAACATCTGATGATTTTCTTTGGATGATGGCTTTAATTTTCATCAACAAAACTTCAGAATCAAAAGGTTTGTTCAAATAATCATCTGCCCCAGCTTTGTATCCTCTTAAAACGTCTTCTTTCATGGATTTGGCTGTCAAAAAAATAATTGGCACATCGGCATTTTTTTCTCTGATTTCTTTTGCTAATGTATAGCCGTCTTTATAGGGCATCATAACATCTAAAATACACAAATCATAATGATCTCTTTTGAATTTTTCAAAACCTTCCATTCCATTTTTAGCTAATGTCACTTCGAAATCATTGAGCACTAAATAGTCTTTTAGCACAGCGCCAAAATTTAAATCGTCCTCTACTAAAAGAATTTTTTTATTATTTTCCATAATTTAATTTATTAGGGGTAATTTGATGGTAAAGGTACTTCCTTTTCCTTTTTCACTTTCTACATAAACTTGTCCGTTATGATCTTCAACAATACGTTTTACATAGGCTAAACCTAGTCCATGTCCTTTTACATTGTGAATATCACCTGTGTGTTCTCTATAAAATTTCTCAAAGATTCGTTTTTGAGCCACTTTAGTCATTCCTAATCCTTTGTCTTGTACTCTTATCAAAACGATATCTTTAATATTTTCTGTAAAAATATCAATTTGAGGTGCGTCAGGAGAGTATTTTATTGCGTTTTCTAAGATGTTCACTAAAACATTAGTAAAATGGTTGTCATTAAGTAAAACTGTGTTTCGTGTGGCATTAAAATGGGTAACCATAGTTCCAGCTCTATCTTCTAAAATCAGACTAACATGTTCCATAGCATCATTGATAACATCTTCAATTGAAATCGATTCTTTCTCTATTTCTAACTCTTTTTTCTCTAATTTGGAAATTCGCAACACGTTTTCCACTTGAGCATGCATTCGCTTATTTTCGTCCCGTATCATTGACAAATAGCGCAATACCTTTTCTTTATCATCAATTATTTTTGGATTCTTAATAGCATCCAAAGCTAAATTAATAGTAGCAATGGGTGTTTTAAACTCATGCGTCATATTATTAATGAAATCTGTTTTTATTTCAGAAATTTGGCGTTGTCGAATTAATTGACTTAATGCACTCGAATACGCAATAATTATTATCAGAGTAAAAATAATAGACAATATTGTAATACTCACTAACTCGGACAATAAGAATCGCTTTTTGTGCGGAAAACTCAACATTAGTTTGTATTGTTCGTTATCCTCATTATCAGATAAAATCGGGATAGAATAACTGTTGATTGGATTGTATTTAAAATTATCAGACGCTACTTTTGTAGCCATACCATTATTGTAAATTCCAAACTCAAAATTAGTATTTACACCATACTCTTCTAACTCTTTTTTTATTAAAGCTTTAACGTTAGCAACACTAACTCGCTCTTGTAAAGGCATTGCAGAAGCTATGTCTTTATAAAAAATTTCGAATTGCGCATTATCTAAAACGTCTAAACTACCTGATTTTTCAATTCGCACATCGGGAATCAAACTTTGAGAAAGTATTTGGTTTTCGAGCGGTTTCGAATCGTAAATTTCTGTAATCCGTTTAGAACTGAAACTTTTAAACAGTTTTGAATTATCTGATTTTTTATTGAACAAAGACGAATTAATATTAAAATCTTCTTCAATTATACTATTGGAATAAACAATTGTTTTATTCGTCTTTAAATTTTTTTGAACATAGGTAAATTGGAGCAAATCATCTTTTTTAGGAATCTTACCCGTACTGTCCTTTAATTTGTTGTAACGATAATAGAAACTATATGCTTCTTGTTTTTGTATTTTTTCAGCAACATTTCCAAGAACTTGTTTGACATGAAATTTAAATTGTTCTTCGTTATTTTCTAATGAAGTATTGAACCAATATACTTGAACAAGAATAATCCCTATTAAGGATAAACTCATTAACAAAACTAACAATCTAAAAAAAAACTTACTCATCAAAACAAATTTAGTATTTTAACAATATAGTAAGTAATATATTAACCAAATATTAACATCTAGCTTAAAAATTGCTAAATCTATAAATTTTTAAGAATTTTGTCAATTTCTTGTTTGGCAATTTTCGTATCTGTGTTATCTATTACAAAATCACTTTTGGCAATGCGTTGCACATCCGTCCATTGGGCATTGATTCGTTGTAACACTTGTTCTCTACTTACTGAATCACGTTGCATTACGCGAGTAATTCTATCCTCTAAAGATGCTGTGATAGTTATGGTATAATCGCAAATTTTATAGCTACCACTTTCAAATAAAATTGCTGCTTCATAGACCACGTATGGAGCCAAAATGTGTTGGTCAAGCCAAAGTTTGAATTGCGTTTGCACTACAGGATGAATGATAGCATTCAGTTGGTGTAACTTTTCCGAATTTGAAAAAACGATTGCCGCCAGTTGCTGTCTGTTCAATTGTTCGTTTTCAAAAACAGTTTCGCCAAATATCGATTTAATTTGACTAATTACTTGTGGCAGCTGCATGACTTTTTTAGCTTCGTCATCAGCAATAAAAACGGGAATACCTAACGATTCAAAATACTGTACTAAGGTGGTTTTACCACTTCCTATTCCGCCTGTTACACCAATGATTTTAGCCATTTATTATTTTTTAAAAAACAAATATGGAAAAGCAACCTCGGGTTGTTGTTTCAAAATAATCACTTTGACATACGATTCTAAAAAACCCAAACCGTATCCGTAAAATTGTTTCCAAACGGCAATCAAAGATAGATATCCTATTTTTAAACTCTTGTTTTGAAAACTTGAAGTGACAAATAAAATAAAGAAATACAGCATATACAACTGTAAGAAATAGTCAAATGTAAATAGTAACAAAAACACCGAAATAAAAAAACCAAGAAAAAATGCTGTTGGAAAGAAAAAAGTTAATTTATTATGTTCTGGATACCAACTGTTCAAAATTGGTCGGGCTTTGCCAAACTTACTCACCTGAATAGAAAATTTTTCCCAATCAATACGGCGTTTATGGTATACAAATGCCTTAGAAAACAATCGCGTTTCAAAACCTAGATTCCACAAACGGATAGACAAATCGGGATCTTCACCTGGATGAATATTTCCAAAACCTTTCGAAGCTTCGAAAGCTTTTCGAGACAAACCCATGTTGAAACTTCTGGGTTGGAACTTTCCAATTTTCTCTGAGCCTCCTCGAATTCCTCCAGTAGTTAAGAACGAAGTCATGGCAAAATTGATCGCTTTTTGAATATCCGAAAAACTATCCAAGGCCTTGTCTGGCCCTCCAAAACAATCCACATATTCTGCTTTCAAAGCCCTATCAACTTCATCCAAATACTGAGCTGGAATGATACAATCGGAATCAAAAATGATTAAATACTCTCCATTAGCCTTTGCCATTCCGTAGTTACGAGAATCACCCGGACCTGAGTTTTCTTTAAAATAATAAGATATATTCAACTGCAATAGGTACTTCTGAATAACTTCGCCACATGGAATCGTGGACCCGTCTTCTACAATGATAATTTCAAAATCATTAGTATAGGTGGTCTTAGACAAACTTTCTAATAATTCATCTACTTCATCAGGTCGGTTATAAACAGGTATAATAAGAGAAAAATGCATATTTAAAAGTTAAAATAGTGATACTTTTTTGGATCGTGATACAAATATAGTCTATATAGCGTATTAGTAAAAAGATAAAGTTACAACTATAAAAAAAATGCACCCAATTGGGTGCATTTATATAATAATCTTATAATGTATTACGAAATACTTGGAACTTGTACCATTTCATCAGCTTCAGCTAAATAATCAACTCCTTCAAATCCAAAACCAAATAAGTTTAAAAAGTCTTGTTTGTATCCTTCTAAATCACCAATTTCAGGCAATGATTCTGTAGTAGATTCAATCCATAAAGCGGCAACTCTTTCTTGTACATCATCACGCATTTCCCAGTCGTCAATTCGGATTCTTCCCTTAGCATCTGTTGGAACCGCTTGTCCTGAGTACAAACGATTTTGGAACAAACGTTGGATTTGTTCAATACAACCTTCATGAATCCCTTCGGCTTTCATAATTTTGTATAATAATGAAATGTATAACGGAATTACTGGAATGGCAGAACTCGCTTGAGTTACCAATGCTTTGTTAACAGAGACAAACGCTTTTCCGTTCAAAGAAACTAAGTCTTTTGTGATTTTAAAAGCAGTTGCTTCCAAATCATCTTTGGCACGACCAATTGTTCCTTTTCTGTAAACCGCTTCAGTAACTTCTGGCCCAATATAAGAATAAGCTACAGTGGTAGCTCCTTCAGCCAAAACATTAGCGTCTTTTAACGCTTCCATCCACATTGACCAATCTTCGCCTCCCATTACCACTACCGTATTTTCGATATCTTCTTGAACCGCAGGTTCGATAGATACTTGAGTAACATTCCCAGTATGAAAATCAACGGTTTTATTTGTAAAAGTACCACCTATTGGTTTCAAAGTAGAACGGTGCAAAACACCCGTTTTTGGATGCATACGCACCGGTGAGGCCAAACTGTATATCACTAAATCTATCTGACCTAAATCCGCTTTAATTAAGTCAATTGTTTGTTGTTTTACTTCATTAGAAAAAGCGTCTCCATTGATACTTTTGGCATACAAACCAGATTTAGTAGCTTCTCTTTCAAAAGCAGCTGAGTTGTACCAACCTGGAGAGGCAGTTTTACCCTCAGAAGGAGCTTTTTCAAAGAAAACACCAATAGTAGAAGCGTTAGAACCAAAAGCACTTGTAATGCGTGAAGCTAATCCAAATCCTGTAGAAGCACCAATAACCAAAACACGTTTTGGACCATCAATTGCACCCTTAGATTGTACATAAGCAATTTGGTTTCTTACATTTTGCTCACATCCAGCCGGGTGAGCTGTCAGGCAAATAAATCCTCTCATTCTAGGTGCTATAATCATATCTTTTTTCTAATTAGTATTCGTATTTAATAGTGAACAAATATACGCCAAATCTTTAGTTCAACAAAGATTTAGCGTGATTTAGAGCCGAATCTGAAACTACTGCACCAGAAAGCATTTGAGCAATTTCAAGGACTCTTTCTTCATCATTTAATAATTGTAATTCGGATTGTGTTTCCTCGCCAACGGTAGATTTAAACACTTTGAAATGCGCATTTCCTTTGGCTGCGATTTGTGGTAAATGTGTAATGGCAAAAATTTGCATCGTTTGACTCATTTCTTTCATGATCTCCCCCATTCTAATGGCAATTTCTCCGGAAACTCCCGTATCAATTTCATCAAAAATTAAAGTAGGTAACTTTGAATATTGTGCCAAAATCGCTTTAACAGCCAACATGATTCTAGACATCTCACCTCCCGAAGCCACTTTTTTTAGTAAACCAAAATCGGTTCCTTTATTGGCAGCAAATAAAAACAAAATTTCATCTTTTCCGTTTTGGTAATAGTTGTCTACTGCTTTGATTTCAATATTAAAACGAACATCCGGCATTCCTAATGTAGCTAAAATACTAATCAGTTTATCTGATAAAACAGGAATAGTATTTGATCGTTTTTCATTTATGATTTGAGCTAGAACATCCAACTGACTCGTTTTATTTTGAATCGATTGGGTTAAAGTAGCAATATCACTTTCTAAATTTCCTAGTTCAAATAAAGTATTTTCTAAAGTAGTTTGAATCGCCAACAACTCATCTATAGTGGTTACTTGGTGTTTCTTTTGCAAATTAAAAATTAATTGCAGTTTTTGACTAATTAATTCCAATCGAGCAGGATCATCAACTAATTTTTCAGAACAATTTGTCAATTCGTCTGCAATATCGTCTAATTCAATAGCTAAACTTGCAATGCGTTCTAATAACAAAGCATATTCAGGTGCAAAAGAGCCAATTTTTTGGACACTTAATTTGATTTCTTTAAGTAATGACAACACTCCAATTTGTTCATCATTGGTAATTGCTAGAGACTTTACCAAAGCCTCTTTAATGGTTTCAACATTATTTAATTTTTCAAAATCGGATTCGAGTTCTTCTTGTTCACCTGATTTCAATTGCACGGCCACTAACTCATTTAGCAAAAAAGTGTTGTATTCTTGTTCCTTAATAGACTCAGCTTGCTTTTTTAAAAGCAAATTCAATTGGGATTTATCTTCTTTGTAACTCCTTAAAAGGGATAGATAGCTTTCTATTTCAGTTTGATTATTAGCAATGGCATCAATAATTTGGAATTGTACTGCTTCATCAGATAATTCTTGAGTTTGTTGTTGGGAATGTATGTCAATCAAAAACAAACTCAAATCCTGTAATTCTTGTAAATTAACCGGACTATCGTTTATAAAAGCTCTTGATTTTCCAGAGGGAAGTATTTCTCGACGAATAATAGTTTCGTTTTCATAGTCCAAATCATTGGCTTCAAAAAAGGGTTTCAAATTGTATTTCGAAATATCAAAATACGCCTCAATTACACATTTTTCTTCTTTGTTTTTTAGCGAAGATAAATCAGCGCGTTTTCCTAAAACTAATCCCAAAGCTCCTAAAATAATCGACTTACCGGCACCAGTTTCTCCCGTAATAATAGAGAAACCTTTTGAAAAATCGATAGCCAATTTTTCAATCAATGCATAGTTTTTTATCGATAGCGATGTAATCATTTAATACTGAAACTTGATGATAAAATTTAATATTTAATAGTACTCCATTTACTGGAATTCATAGGCGAAACTCTATTCAAACAATCCACTAAATCAGTTATAGATAGGCTTGGTCCACCGGTAAAAATAGAAACAATTTCGTCTGATTTAGCATCAAAAAATAAACGTGTTAAGAAAGCATTCGGTCGTACAGAATGTACTTTGTTCAATCCTAATAATGCGGATTTTATTTTTTCTTTTGCCCCTTTTACATCTTTGCTCATACCATCTAAAGCCGTATTAAAATTGTATGATGCAATTCGCACTTCACTAAATGTTGGCGACAATAAATCGTTAATCAAAAAAAACCTATTTTGATTTCCATCGGATTGAGACCAACCTTTGTAACCGCTTTGCTGAGCAATTGTAGCTATATTTTGCGCTGTCTCTAATTGAGGTGTGCCTGATTGTTCTGCAAAAGTATCCGCATCCAAACCAATTATAAGGTTGCAATAAAATGAAATAACAGCTACTAAATTAGAATCAAAAGAATTCGGATTGAATATTAAATTTTCAAATTCGATATAACGAAAATTGAAGTCTTTGTCATTAAAGTTGAAAACAGGACTAGAATACGACGAATCAAAAATTGATCGATCAGACTGCACTTGTATTGTTCCAGAGAATTGATCTGTTGACGCCGATGTAATAGTAATGTAAATAGAACAATTAATCTTCTCGTTTTGTTTCATCAATTGACCTGACCAATCCGTTTTATTTATAAAATCTGTTAGAGAAGATTCAAGCGTTTTAAAAATCTGTTGGTTTACATTAGTAATTTGTTGGGAGTTTACGGTAACGGCACAATTTAACTGCTGAGAATGAACAGTTAATCCTATAAAAAACAAGAAAACAATAACAAGATTACGCATTAAAATGAGCTATTACTTTGTTTATAATGTCAGCTGCAACTGCTTCTTTAGATTTCAATTCCATGAATTCAATATCAAAATTTTTATCTATAAAAGTGACTTTATTAGTTTCTTTTTGGAAACCAGCCCCTTCATCTTGAAGCGAATTTAAAACTATCAAATCTAAGTTTTTTTTCTGAATTTTAAGCTTTGCATTTTCAATTTCATTTTCGGTCTCCAAGGCAAAACCAATCAAAAATTGATTTTTTTTAGTAGCTCCCAAGTTTGCTAGAATATCTTTCGTTTTTTCTAATACAATAGAAAATTCTGCATCAGATTTTTTTATCTTTTGAGAAGCTACCTCTTTAGGTCTGTAATCAGCAACTGCTGCCGCAGCAATTGCCACGTCAACCTCTGAGTAGTGACCAAGACAAGCATCATACATTTCTTGTGCTGATACCACCGATACTAACGCTACACTAGAATGATTTACTTTACAATGAGAGGGGCCTGAGACTAAAACTACGGAAGCACCAAGTTGAGCTGCATAGAGAGCAATATCATAGCCCATTTTACCAGAAGAATGATTCCCAATAAAACGAACAGGATCAATAGCTTCATAAGTGGGTCCAGCTGTAATCAATATTTTTTTTCCTTTTAAAGGCAATTTACTCCCTAAATCAGTTTCAATAAAAGAGACAATATTTTCTGGCTCAGCCATTCTACCTTGACCAGATAAACCGCTGGCCAACTCTCCACTTTCAGCAGGAATTATAATATTGTTAAATACCTCTAAAGCTTTAAAATTTGCCAACGTACTTGGGTGTTTGTACATATCCAAATCCATGGCTGGCGCAAAATAAACGGGACACTTTGCTGATAAATAGGTTGCTAAAAGAAGGTTGTCACAAGTTCCAGATGCCATTTTTGATAGAGTATTGGCAGTAGCAGGTGCAATTAACATAATATCAGCCCAAAGAGCTAATTCAACATGATTGTTCCAAACGCCTTCCGCTTGTAACTCTGTATCATTAGAATATAAATCATCTGGTTTTTCGTAAAAAGTACTATAAACAGGGTTTTTAGATAAGGTTGCTAATGTAAGTGGAGTTACAAAAACCTTAGAAGCAGGTGTCATAATCACTTGGACCTGTGCACCTGCTTTTATAAATAGTCTAACCAATGAAGCAGTTTTATAGGCTGCAATTCCGCCAGAAACACCTAGCAAAATCTTCTTACCGTTCAAAACTGACATGGTACTGTATTACTTGTTAGATTCTCTGTGGTAGATTTTATCATCTAACCATTCTTGAACTGCTAAAGCATGTGGCTTAGGCAATTTTTCATAGAATTTTGATACTTCAATTTGTTCTTTGTTTTCAAAAACTTCTTCCAAACTGTCGTTGTAAGTAGCAAATTCTTCCAATTTTTCAGTTAATTCTTTTTTAATTTCAGAATTAATTTGATTTGCTCTTTTAGCCATAATGGTTATCGCTTCATACACATTACCAGTTGGCTCTTCAATAACCGTTTTGTTGTAGGTTATTGTATTTACTGGAGCATTCGTCTTTTTTAAATCCATGACTTTATTTATTTAGTAAGTTTTTGTAAATCTTGTTCAATGCGAGCATACATTTCATCTGCTTGCTGTTTGTATTTAGTATCTGCTTTGAATTTTATCAAATTAGAATAAGCAACTTTAGCAACATTTAATCGTTCTTCCATTTTTGCAGGTACACTGTTAACTCCTAATTGATAGGCGGAGTCATACTTATAAAATAAGGCTTCTTCCTTGAATGGTGTCCCAGGATAATCAGCAATGAAATTATCTAAAGCAACAATAGCAGATTTAAAATCTGAAATGGTGTTGTAGCCTTTAGCGTTTTCAAAAACCTTTTGTTCTATTTTCTCATTTAATTTTCTCATGATACCATTAGCTTCAGCTAAATACTCTGAATTAGGGTAGGTATCAATAAAAGTTTGTAATTTTTCTATAGCTTTAGTCGTATCTGTTTGATCCAAAGAATATTCTGGTGATAGCATGGAGTAACTTTTTGCACCTAAAAAAGATGCCTCTTGGGTTTTATCACTTTTCGGAAAACTAGAAACAAACCTTTCAAATTGGTCACCGGCTAAATAATATTGTTTGGTTTTGAAGTAGGATAGTGAAAACATATAGTTCAAATTCTCGTATTCTGGTTTTCCTCTGTAAACAGATGCAATTTGTTCAAAAATACGAATAGCTTTACTGTATTTTTTTGCTTCATACATTTTAGTAGCCATTTCAAATTTAACAGCTGGATCTTCTGATTTCAGTGCTTTTTGGTAATCACTACATGATGTCATTAAAACAATGGCAACTAAAAATGATAGAATTTTTTTCATTAATTTACTTTATAATACGTTAGTACCGATTGCTATCAACCAAATACAAGCATACCGAGGTTTGATTGCAAATTTAGGTATTAATTTAGCGACTACAAAATATTTTATGAGTTAAAAAAATGTGAAATATATATCAGTTATTTGTGGCTTTTCTGGACAAATTGATCAATTCTTTTTGCTAAAGAATCGTCTACTCTAACTAATGGTAAACGCACTGTATTATCTGCAATTCCCAAGGATTTAAAAACTTGTTTGATTCCTGCTGGATTTCCTTGTTCAAAAATCAGATCAATACAAGGGGCCATTTGATACAAAATTTGGAAAGCTTGATCTACTTTGCGATTCAATCCCAAACGAATCATTTCAGAAAAAACGGTTGGAAAACCTTGACCTATTACTGAAATAACTCCAGAAGCTCCCGCTAAGATTAATGATAATGAGGTCATGTCATCGCCTGAAATTACTAAAAAATCTTTAGGTTTAGTTGCCAATAAATGCATCCCTTGAACCAGATCGCCAGATGCCTCCTTTATTGCCACAATATTTTTAAAATCAGTTGCTAAACGAACTATTGTTTCTGGCAGCATATTACTGGATGTCCTTCCAGGAACATTATATAAAATTATGGGAAGAGGAGAGGCATAAGACACCGCTTTGAAATGCTGGTAAATTCCTTCTTGAGTTGGTTTAACATAGTAGGGAGAAACCGAAAGAATGGCGCTAAAAGCTGATAAATCCCTAGTTTGTAGTTCGGCAACAACTTCTAAGGTATTATTTCCTCCAACCCCCAAAACAAGTGGTAATCTTCCATTGTTAGCTTCAATTACAGTTGTAATTACAATCTCTTTTTCAGCAGCGGAAAGTGTAGCATTTTCGGCAGTTGTTCCTAAAACAACCAAATACTCTACACCTCCATCAATCGTGAAATTTACGATACGAGTTAATGCTTCAGTATCAACTGAGAAATCAGATTTAAAGGGCGTTACAAGTGCAACACCAGTTCCTATTAATGATTGCATATTACTATTCTAATTTGTTTAATATTTTTAAATACTTAAATAACTCTTGAACAAAAATCGGGTACTTTTCTGAAGACGTTGTGATCATCAAATGATTAAAACGTTTGTCAATTGATGAAAAACCAACTTTAAATTGGGCTTTTGAATGATTTGTTATAAGAAGTAAAATTGATTTTGGTATATCATAATAACTTATCAAAACATCAAATTTAGTTGCTATAAACTCATTTACCACTGCCTCGATTATAACCCCATTCCAATTTATGATATCATAATTAAACGTAGGCAATGTATAACTTTCTTTTTTATTTAATGTATCAGTATACACTAAAACCGAAATGTTTTCCTGTAAAAATCCTTGAAAAATTAATTCTTTAATTAAACCTTCATTTTTAGAAAAGACAGTAGCATCTATTAAAAGTCCAACTTTTTGTATAGGGGCTGTGCCTGCAAGAATAGTAAGTTCTTGCCATTTATTTCGTAACGTATATTTTAAAAAAAAAATCTTTAAATAATTTAAAAACATAGTACATTTACCTAATAACAAATTTAAATAATAAACTCCTCTTAAAAATGGTAAAACTAAAAAAGTATAATCAAATTTTCAAACTTTTTGTTGTATTTATAACATTTTTTTTTATTCATTCTTGCAGCAAAAACAATTATCAGCTGACCACAATTCAGGGGAAAAAAATTCCTATAACTGCATCAAATATACAAAACCCATCTGTTGAAAAATTTATTACACCCTACCGAGAATCTATTAATGCAGATTTAAGTGCAGTTTTAGCTTATAACCCTGAAAATTTAGATAAAAGCAATGGTAAATGGCAGTCGCCCCTGGGGAATCTGATGGCGGATGTAACACTTAAAGCAGGAAATAAAATTTTAAAATTAAGAGAAAAAAAATCAATCGCTTTATGTATATTGAACAGCGGCGGTATTCGCTCTATTTTACCCAAAGGAAACCTAACGGCTCGCAATGCATTTGAAATTATGCCGTTTGAAAATAGTTTGGTTGTTATAACTCTTAGAGGAGAACAAATTCAAGAATTGGTAGATTATTTTATTGCTACCAAAAAATCACATCCATTGGCAGGATTAACTTTTACAATTGCAAAAGATATGTCAGCTAAAAATATTCTAGTACAAGGAATAGCATTGGATAAAAATGCATTTTACAATATAGCAACTAACGATTATTTAGCCAATGGCGGGGACAATATGAACTTTTTTAAGAAAGGAGTTCAACAATATGATTTAGACTATAAGTTACGTAATATCTTAATTGACTATTTTAAGGAAGTCGATACCATTCCAATAATTAAAGACATCCGAATCACCGAAGAATAGTTCCAAAAAACAGAAAGATGAAAAGAAGAGATTTTATAGAGAAAACAGCAGCAGGTTCTGCTTTTGTAGGTTTGGGATTGTCATTGAGCAGTTTTAAATCGGATACAATTAAGAAAATTACTATTTTACATACTAACGATGTGCATAGTCACATTGACCCTTTCCCTGCAGATGATCCTCGGAATGCCAATATGGGTGGGGTTAGCCGAAGAGCTTCATTGATTGAAACTATCCGCAAGGAAAATCCAAATGTACTCTTACTTGACGCGGGAGACATATTTCAAGGAACACCTTATTTTAACTACTATGGTGGTGAATTAGAATTCAAATTAATGAGTATGATGCAATACGATGCATCAGCTATTGGAAACCATGATTTTGATAACGGAATCGATGGTTTGCTGGCTCAAATGCCTCATGCAACTTTTGAATTCCTATCTGCTAATTACGATTTCAAAAATACCGTTATGGATGGTATGGTTAAACCGTATAAAATTTTTATTAAGGACGGTATTAAAATCGGAGTCTTTGGATTGGGAATTGAATTTGAAGGACTTGTAGATAAAAAATTATACAAAGAAACCGTATACAACGATCCAGTTGAAATTAGCCAAGATATGGTTCGTATTTTAAAACAAGAACAAAAATGCGACTTGGTAATTTGTTTATCCCATCTAGGGTATAAGTATTCTAAGGAAGACGCTAATAAGATTAGTGATTTAAAACTAGCTGCGCTAACTGAAGATATTGATCTAATCATTGGAGGTCACACTCACACATTCTTGGATAAACCCACTATTCTGAAAAACAAAGCGGGAAAAGAAGTTTTGGTCAATCAAGTAGGTTGTTACGGTATCAATCTTGGTCAAATTGACTTTTACTTTGATAACAACAAACAAAATATTGCAAAAGGAAAATCGATTGTTGTTTAATTATTAATCAATCATTGTTTTAAAATCCTCTTCTGTCATTATTGGAATATTGAGTTTAGTCGCTTTATCTAGTTTGGCTGGACCCATATTGTCTCCCGCTACGACATAATCGGTTTTGGCAGAAATAGAACTGCCCACTTTTCCTCCGTTATCTTCAATGGCTTGTTTCAATTCGTCCCGCGAATACAGTACAAATACGCCTGAAACAACAAAGGTTTTTCCTTGTAATTTATTAGTTGCATTAAGATTTATTTTTTCTACAATTTCAAATTGAACGCCATAGTTTTTCAATCGTTCAATAGTCAATTGGTTTTCTTGATTATCAAAAAAGTCGATGACACTTTGAGCAATGCGCTCCCCTATCTCATCCACTAAAATCAAGTCCATCAAACTAGCTTGTCGAAGGGCCTCGATATTTTTATAATGTTTGGCAAGTTTCTTAGCTACGGTTTCTCCTACAAAACGAATTCCCAAAGCAAATAAGACGCGTTCAAAAGGAATGTTTTTAGAAAGCAGTACTCCGTTAACCAAGTTCTCTGCTGATTTCTTCGCCATTCGTTCCAAAGGCAAGATTTGCTCTACTTTCAATTCATATAAATCCGCATAGTTGCTAACCAAACCATGGTTGAATAACAAAGCAACCGTTTCGCCACCAAGACCTTCAATATCCATTGCCTTTCTGGAAATAAAATGTTGGATTCGGCCAATAATTTGTGGTGGACAGCCGTAAAAATTAGGACAATAATGGTTGGCTTCGCCTTCTACTCTCACTAATTGAGTTTGGCATTCAGGACAATGAGTAATATAGTTTGTCAGCTCTGCAAATAATAGACGTTGTGCCAAATCTACAGCGATGATTTTAGGAATAATTTCTCCTCCTTTTTCAACAAAAACAGTATCTCCAACACGAATGTCTAATTTTTCAATTTGGTCGGCATTGTGTAATGAAGCGCGTTTTACAATCGTTCCCGCTAATTGTACAGGTTCCAAATTTGCAACAGGCGTAATCGCTCCCGTTCTTCCTACTTGGTAGGAAATAGAATTCAATCGAGTGGCTACCTGTTCCGATTTAAATTTATAGGCAATGGCCCAACGAGGTGATTTAGCTGTATATCCTAATTCTTCCTGATGTTGGAAAGAATTCACCTTCACCACTACTCCATCCGTTTCATATGGTAAATCATGTCGATGCGTATCCCAATACGCAATAAATGCAAATACTTCTTCTAAATTCTTAGCTAGTTTTGATTCTTTAGGCGCTTTAAATCCCCATGATCTTGCAGATTCTAAACTTTCAAATTGCGAATTGAAAGGCAATTGGTTGCCAATTAGAAAGTACAATAAACAATCCAAAGGGCGTTTAGCTACCTCTGAACTATCTTGCAACTTTAAACTTCCTGACGCCGTATTTCTTGGATTGGAATAGGGAGTTTCGCCAATTTCAATCAACTCTTGGTTCATTTTTTCAAAGCCTTTAAAAGGCAATATAATTTCACCGCGAACATCAAATTTGGAAGGATAATTTCCCTTGAGTTGTAGCGGAACCGATTTGATTGTTTTGACATTATTCGTCACATCATCGCCTTGAAAACCATCACCGCGAGTGACTGCTCGATCTAATTTTCCGTCAATGTAGGTAATACTAATTGATGCACCATCGTATTTCAACTCGCAAGTGTATTCTAATGGTACTTCACCTAAGACTTTTTGGATTCGTTTTTCCCAGTCTATCAAGTCTTCTTTGGAATAGGAATTATCCAAAGAATACATTCGGTGTTCGTGAGCAACTGTTTCAAAATTCTTAGTAATAGAACCACCAACACGTTGTGTGGGTGAAGTTGCGTCGAAAAATTCGGGATATTGGTTTTCTAGATCTTGTAATTGAGTTATTTTCAAATCAAACTCATAATCCGAAATAGTTGGAGTATCCAACACATAGTAATTATGATTGTGTTGATTTAGTTCTTCTCGAAGATTGCTGATAGTTTGCTGAACGTCCATAGAGCTTAAAAGATACCAACAGATAATTCGCCCCAAATAAGTAAAAACAAAAATAGTATTACAAAAAATGTAGTAATCTTTAATGTTTTATTTTTAAAAATTAGAAGGGTAATTTCTATCAAAGTTAAAGTGGTAATTAATAAAAAACCAGCAATGAGAAAATCAAAAAGTGTCCAATTTACCTCATTAGTAAATTGCATTGCCAATAAAGGAATTGACAATACTGCAATAACTATTACGATAAAAGTTGTTATTCTTTTTGAAAAATTAAACATAATTTTTTTTGTAAATATAGAAAATTGATGATTATCTATCCTTCAATTATTCCATTAATTTGTTGGTATAATTGTCCGTCGCTTAATATCGCCCCTTGCTGAATTAAGGCAAAAATGGAAGTATTACGTTCTTCGGTAAATACTTTTTTTCCAATTTTCATTTCGATGGTTTCAGTAAACATATTGTCACTCAACCACTGCAAACCCTCTTTAGTTAAGAAATCTACTTCTGGAACTAATGATTTTAAAACGATAGAATTGACATAAGTATCGAAACTTTGAAAAAGGAAAATATGATTTTTAGAAAAATGTTCCAAATAGTCAGCTTTACTTAAAACCCCTTCCCAAATCAAATCAGAAAAAACGTCTAATTCTTGTTCAGCTACTTCGGGTTTATTTACTTTAATTGTATCCCATTCGGTTTTATCAATGGATTGGCTTGCCAAGAAATTGATGAATTCCGGATGCAGTTCCTCCAATTGTTCTTTAGTTAATCTTGTGTATTTCATATTATTTGGGGAACATTTTAAATTAGTTCCAAATTGTTAAAAATAAAAAAGGAGATGGCTACTTTTCTCGCAATGAAATTAAAAAAAAAAATCCCGACTCACATCGGGATTTTAAATTATGAGATAAAAAATTATGCTTTTTCCGCAACAATTTCGTAATCCAATTCTACGATAACGTCTCTATGTAAACGAACTGAAGCAGTATACTTTCCTGTACGTTTAACAATTCCGCTAGTTACAAATTTTCTGTCAATTACTTGTCCACCTTTAGCTAACGCTTCAACGATGTCAATATTAGTAATAGATCCGAATAATTTTTCACCACCCGCTTTTGCAGCAATTTTAATTTCGATAGCTTTCAAGCTTTCTGCTAATGCTTTTGCATCTGCAACTACTTTAGCTTCTTTGTGCGCTCTTTGTTTCAAATTCTCGGCTAGTACTTTCTTTGCAGAAGGAGTTGCTAATTGAGCGAAACCTTGAGGAATTAAAAAATTACGACCGTAACCGTTTTTCACAGATACTACGTCATCTTTAAAACCTAAATTTTGAACGTCTTGTTTTAGAATCAATTCCATGTTGTTGTCCTTGTTATAGAAGTTAGGTTCTCTTGGAGGAGAAACCAACAACTGAGTTTTAAATTATTTTAATAAATCGGCCACGTATGGCATTAAAGCTAAGTGACGTGCTCTTTTAACAGCAACAGATACTTTTCTTTGGTATTTCAATGAAGTTCCTGTTAAACGTCGAGGAAGAATTTTTCCTTGCTCATTCACAAATTTCAATAAGAAATCAGCATCTTTATAATCGATATATTTGATACCTGATTTTTTGAAACGACAGTACTTTTTAGTTTTGTTAGTTTCTATGTTTAAAGGCGTAAGATATCTGATATCCCCGTCTTTTTTTCCTGAAGCAGATTGTTGTAATGTAGCCATGATAATTACGCTTTTTGAGATTTAAGTTTTGTTCTTCTTCTTTCAGCCCAAGAAATTGCGTGTTTGTCTAAACTTACAGTTAAGAAACGCATTACTCTCTCGTCACGTCTAAATTCAGTTTCAA
>CANHKZ010000031.1 GCA_947461425.1 Flavobacteriaceae bacterium
GGAATTGGAATTATAATTATAATGAAACAATTGCCACATGCTTTTGGATACGATAGTGATTTTGAAGGCGATCAATCTTTTATTCAATCGGATGGGAACAACACTTTTTCGTCTTTATTAAATGTGTTTAATTACGTACAATTAGGTTCTATTGTAATTGCAGTTGTTTCACTATTGGTTTTAATTACTTGGGATAAAATTGATTTTCTTAAAAGATTAAAACTAATTCCGGGAGCTTTAGTAGCTGTTATTCTTGGAATTGTATTAAATGAAATCTTTATAAGTTCAGGTAGTTCATTGGCTATAGCCAAAGAGCATTTAGTTTCACTGCCCGTTCCTTCTTCATTCGAAGAGTTGAAGCAAATTATTGTAACGCCTAATTTTAGCGGTTTTTTAAATCCAAAAGTTTGGATGGTTGGAATTACTATTGCTATTGTGGCTTCTATCGAAACTTTATTATGTATTGAAGCTGCAGATAGGATGGACGCTCTCAAAAGATATACCAACACGAATGTAGAGTTAAAAGCACAAGGTATTGGAAATATTATTAGTGCATTATTAGGTGGTTTACCAATGACATCAGTAGTTGTTCGAACGTCAGCTAACAGTAATGCAGGGGCTAAAACCAAAATTTCGGCTATTATCCATGGTATTTTACTTTTGATTAGTGTGTTGACCATACCATTTTTACTAAATAAAATCCCATTAGCTACCTTAGCCGCTGTTTTGCTTTTGGTTGGATACAAATTAGCAAAACCTGCTACATTTATTCATTTTTGGCATAAGGGGAAATACCAATTTATTCCATTTATCGCCACTTTAATTGCGGTAGTATTTACGGACTTATTGAAAGGGGTTGCTTTAGGGATGATCATAAGTATTATTTTTGTTTTAAAAGGGAATTTAAAAAGAGCTTATAGTTTTAGAAATGAAGAATATGCAGATGGAGATGTTATTTATATCGACTTGGCTCAAGAAGTTTCTTTTCTAAATAAAGCGGCTATTAAAGAAACATTAAACACTATTCCTGAAAATTCTAAAGTAATAATTGATGCTTATGATACCATTTATATTGCTCATGATATTTTAGATTTAATTCACGAATTCAAGACAATCAGGGCGAAGGATAAAAAGATTAAAGTAAAATTAAAAGGATTTAAAAAAGAGTACCAATTGCAAAATAATGATGAAAATCATGTTACTATCGAACATCATTATGACGCTCTAAAAAGGGTTATGGTCAAAAAAGAAATCAAACAGTTTGATTCAAAATAACTATGACAATCAATTTTTTTATACATTTAAAAAAAACAAATAACGATGGAAGATTTTTATAAAAAAATATTGGATAATAATAAAAAATGGGTTGAAGATTCATTAGAATTAGACCCTAATTATTTTCAAGATTTAGCTAAAGGACAAACACCGCCCTTATTATGGATAGGCTGTTCAGACAGTAGAGTTCCCGCTAATGAAATCATCGGCGCTAAACCAGGAGAGGTTTTTGTTCATAGAAATATTGCTAATATGGTTATTCATTCCGATATGAATATGCTTAGTGTGCTAGATTATGCGGTGAATGTTCTTAAAGTAAAGCATGTACTTGTTTGTGGACATTATGGTTGCGGTGGAGTGAAAGCGGCAATGGGCAATGATTCAATTGGTATAATTGATAATTGGATTCGCCACATCAAAGATGTATACCGTTTACACAACCAATATTTAGATTCTATTATAAATGAAACAGATCGGTTTAATAAGTTCGTTGAATTAAATGTAAAAGAGCAAGTTTTTGATTTAGCAAAAACTTCTATTGTGCAATCTGCTTGGAAAAAAGGACAAGAATTAACCTTGCACGGATGGGTTTACGGCTTAAATTCTGGATTTGTAACAGATCTTGAAGTGAATATTAGTTCAGACAAAGAATTAGACGATGTATATCAATTAAAATTTTAATTTAAAATGAAAAAGGCAATTAGTATATTGAGTTGTATTATGTCATTAATAATGACAGCTCAAACTCATGATTTATTAAAACATAATGGTGAAAAATTGACCATAAATTTAATTAAGCAAGAAAACAACTTAGTTTATTTTTCAATTCCAAATAGTTATGAAGTTGAAAAATTAAGTAAGTACGCTGTTGCATCTTTAACAAAAAAATCTACCAATGAAATAACTTTAGTATCAAACAAAATTACCTTTACAGATAAAAATAGTTACAAACAGGTAGTTTTCTTAGATCAATCCCAAACTATAGGATTACAAAAAGGAGAAAATATAAGTTCTTTTTTTGGAGTTGCTAAAGGACAATCGGATTATGATTTAACTAAAATGAAAAAAAGGAGACTTCAAGAAAAAGCAGCTCGAAATGCAAGTCCTTTTGTTGTTATCTTATCAGAGCGACCTGATGAAACCAAGGCAGTTTTATATAACTATTAGTTGATGTATATATTCAAATAAAAAGCACCAATTAAGGTGCTTTTTTATTTATAGTAAGTTAAACTTATTCTTTAGTTACAATTTGTACAGTTTCTCGACTGATTTGTTTTAGTAAAACGATTTTGTCATTTTCAACGGTTTTTGCTGCTGTATCGTCAAAATGACGAATCGTATAAAGTGTCACATTTTCTTCAAAATCGACTTTGAATTTTTTAGATAAAATGGTGTTTAACTCTTTGAAGTTGTCAAATTTATCTTCTACACATACAGAGAAACTAATGGCTGAATTTTGAATCAAGTTCACCTTAAGTTTGTATTCATGGAATAAGCCAAAAATTTCACTAATATTTTCTTCCATAATAAACGAAAAATCAATGGACGAAAGTGAGATCAACAATTGATCCCTTTTAACAATAAAACAAGGTAAAAGCGGTTCTAAATCTACGCCCTTAGAAACACTAGTTCCCTTCAGTAAGGGATTGATAAACGATTTTACATACAAAGGAATTTCTTTTTTTTGTAAGGGCTGTAATGTTTTTGGGTGAATCACAGAAGCGCCATAAAAAGCCAATTCGATAGCTTCACGGTAGGAAATCTGATTCAATAAACAGGCATTTTCAAAAAAACGTGGATCAGCATTCATTACTCCGGGAACATCTTTCCAAATAGTTACACTTTCTGCATTCAAGCAATAGGCAAAAATTGCAGCGGTATAATCCGACCCCTCTCTTCCTAAAGTGGTGGTAAAATTATTTTCATCAGAACCCAGAAAACCTTGTGTTATATTTAATATTTTTGGCGCTATATTTCTAGTAATATTTTTTTGGGTTAATTTCCAGTTTACCTCAGCATCTCTATAATTAGCATCTGTCTTTATAAAGTTCCTTACGTCCAACCATTGTGTTTTAATTCCCATAAAATTCATGAAATGACTTAAGATGGTAGTAGAAATCAATTCTCCATAACTTACTACTTGGTCATATACAAAATTGTAATTAGGCGATTTATTGTGCGCTAAAAAGTATTCTAAATCAGAAAATTGTTCGTTTACAGCTGCAAAAACAGGATCTTTATCGTTTTCAAATAAATCCAAGACAATTTGATTGTGGTACTTTTTAATTTCTTGAACAGAAGAATTCAATTCGTGTGATTTTTCAAAGTAATTTTTGATAACTATTTCTAGAGCATTGGTAGTTTTGCCCATTGCAGAAACCACTAGTAACACGTCTTTATAACCAGCTTGTTGCAATACGTCGTAAACGTTTTTGATTCCAATGGCATCTTTTATTGAGGCGCCACCAAATTTGAATATTTTCATAATTTGTATGCTATTTTAATTTATTTTCAACAAAATAATTGATACTTTCTTCATCCATTTGCGCTATTTTCCATTCGTCAAAAACCTTCGCTCCTGAATTTTTATAAAATTCTATAGCTGTTGTATTCCAATCTAATACAGCCCATTCTATGCGTCTTACTTTGTCTTTTTTCCCTTGTTTTATAACTTCAGAATACAATGCATATCCAAGCCCTGTGCCTCTCATATTTTCTTTAACTACTAGATCTTCTAAATGAATTGTTCTTCCCTTCCAGGTAGAATATCGATAATAATATAAGGCGATTCCAACAATCGCTGAATCAACTTCAGCAACAAAAACTTGGAATATTGGATGCGTTCCAAAACCATCACGAATTAAATCTTCTGCAGTAATGACAACGGCATCAGGTTCTTTTTCGAAGTTAGCCAATTCTTGAATTAGCGCAAGTACGCCTTTCATATCCTCTGGATTTCCTTTTCTGATATTCATGTTAGTTTTTTATTAATAATAATAATGAGGTATATTTTTTTCTTTTTAACAAAAAAAGGGTTTCAAATGACAAATATATAATACTGGCAAACTAACGAAATATTATTGAAATCATTTTCACAAAATGAACGATATTTGTTACTTCAAAAAAACTACAACGATTTCGTAATGGAACAAAAAAACACAACTCTAGGAGAATTTATTATTGAAAACCAAGAAGCTTTTCAATATTCGTCCGGTGAACTATCACGTATTATCAATTCTATCCGATTGGCTGCAAAGGTGGTTAATTATAAAGTCAACAAAGCGGGTTTAGTAGATATAGTAGGTACTGCTGGCGAACAAAACATTCAGGGTGAAGACCAGCAGAAATTAGATGTGTATGCCAACGAAATATTTATTCAAACTTTGATTAATCGAGAGATAGTTTGTGGAATCGCATCAGAGGAAAATGATGATTTCATAACCGTACAGGGTTCAGATAATTGTCACAATAGTAAATACGTAGTTTTAATGGATCCCCTTGATGGATCCTCTAATATTGACGTGAATGTTTCGGTGGGAACTATTTTTTCAGTTTACAGGCGAATTACACCAATTGGCACACCAGTTTCTTTGGAAGATTTTTTGCAACCTGGAGTTAAACAAGTTGCTGCGGGCTATGTAATTTATGGAACTTCTACTATGTTGGTTTATACAACAGGACATGGGGTCAACGGATTTACGCTTAATCCCGCTATCGGTACTTTTTATCTTTCTCATCCCAATATGAAGTTTCCTAAAAGCGGAAATATTTATTCTATAAATGAAGGTAATTATGTTCATTTTCCGCTTGGTGTAAAAAACTACATTAAATATTGTCAATCCGAAGAAGGAGACCGTCCCTATACTTCGCGTTATATTGGAAGTTTAGTTGCAGATTTTCATCGCAATATGATTAAAGGAGGTATTTATTTGTATCCAACGAGTTCTAAAGCACCAAAAGGGAAATTACGATTATTGTATGAATGTAATCCAATGGCTTTTATTGCTGAGCAATCTGGAGGTAAGGCTTCAGATGGATTTAATAGAATAATGGAGCTACAGCCTACAGCTTTACACGAACGTGTTTCTTTTTTTTGCGGCAATTTCGAGATGGTCGAAAAGGCTGAAGAATTTATGAAAAATGCTACTTAATTAACATAAAAATAAAAGCTCCAGTTTATAAATAGAATGCAGCTTTTTATTAATTACAATAGTGATAATTTTATTTGTACATGTTTTTCATTTCATAAATAAAGGTATCTAAATCCACTTTTTTATCTATTAGAAATAGCGCTTTGTGAACGATATAGCCAACATTACTTGGAGTAAATCCTAACGCGATTCCAAATTTTTCTAATAATCTTTCTTGGTTGTCACCTAAGTGATGATCAATGTGAACCATTCGGCCTAAATCATATAATCGTTCCAAGCGATCAGAATACAAATAAGGGGGATTAACAGGGTAAAGCGAGGGGTTTTCTAAAATCTCTTCATACTCAGCAGCTGTGATTTCTAAACTGGCTGCTAATTTGTCTAAAAAAGTTTTTTCTTCTGCTGACGTTTTTCCGTCTGCAAGAGCCACACGAACAATTGCTGAAAAATGTCCTTTGTTTCGTGTTTTAAATTCGCTATCAAATAAATCTGAAAATGACATAATAATTGGGGTTTTTAATTCACATAAATATACAAATTTTTTCAAAAAAGTCAGCATTCAATCCTAATTTTTGTTGCTATTTTTCAGTTCTATTAAGGATTTGACCAGGACTCAATTTGCCTTTTCAAAATTAATCGTAAGTTTACACCCCTTAATCAGTTTATTTAGCAACTAATGTCAGAATTTTTGATTTATTTTCAGATAGGACTTCACCATGTATTGGATATTCATGCTTATGATCATGTCTTATTTTTAATGGCCTTAGTAATTCCATTCACATTTAAAGATTGGAAAAGAATACTACTCTCAGTAACTATTTTTACTCTAGGTCATACTACCGCTTTACTGCTTTCAGTATATGAAATCATGGTTATTAAAGCGAATGTGGTTGAGTTGTTAATTCCAATAACTATTTTGGCTACGTCACTTTTTAACTTATTTACCATTGGGAAAACCAATAGAAAAGAAAATTTGAATTTGATTTTCTTGATTACTCTTTTCTTTGGAGTGATTCACGGTTTAGGATTTTCAAATTATTTCACAACTATTTTGGGAGGCACTTCAAGTTCCAAATTACTACCTTTGCTGGAGTTTGTTCTAGGAATTGAGGGCGCCCAAATTGCAGTAGTTTTTGCCGTTTTGATTTTGGCTTATATCACTCAAAGTTTTTTTAAATTTTCTAAACGGGATTGGATTTTGGTTGCCTCTGCCTTTGTAATTGGAGTGGTGGTTCCCATGATAGTAGAAAATGAAATTTGGAATCAATAAAGATGGAAGAAAAAAAATTAAATAAATACGATAAAGCATATTTGCGAATCGCAAAAGAATGGAGTTTATTATCCTATTGTAAACGCAAACAAGTAGGAGCAATTATTGTAAAAGACCGAATGATTATTTCGGATGGTTATAACGGAACTCCTTCTGGATTTGAGAATTGCTGTGAGGATGAAGAAGGATTAACTCGATGGGATGTTTTGCACGCTGAGGCCAATGCGATTTTGAAAGTGGCACGTTCTACACAATCTTGTGAAGGAGCCACTTTATACATAACCCTTTCTCCTTGTAAAGAATGTAGTAAATTAATTCATCAATCGGGAATTAAACGAGTTGTCTATCAAAACGGATATCGTGACGATTCTGGACTTCAGTTTTTGATAAAAGCCGGGATTGAGGTTGAGCAAATTGAAGTATTAGAAGAAGAGTAAGCGCTTACTTCTTAATGCTATCGTGAATTTGAACTGCTAAACCCTCATTCCATAAGGAAAGTAAATCTGTTGCAACGGCTGCACCACTTCCTGCAGCAATAGTGAGTTGACTTCTACATCCGGCCAAAGTTCCAATGACATAAATACCTTCAGTTACTTTATGGTCGGTGTTTTTAAGCTGAATACGTTGTTTTTCAACTAGTGCTTTTTGATGCGGTTCAACAAATTCCAAAAGACCCTCAATAGCAAAGGTATTGGCTGATCCAACGCCAATAATAATATACATACTATTGTAGCTGTTTTTATTAGATAAAATAGTAAAATCAGGATATTTTCCTTCTATTTTAAGAATTTTTTCATTTGGGATTTGAGTGATGTGTGGATAGGTTGCTGAGAGATGTATTTTACTTTCGCTTAATAGTTCAGACCCTAATTTTCCGGGGGTAATGCCATAAGCATTGTTAAAAACAGCCTCTTGTAACATTGACGATTTTTGATGGGTGAAAATACCGATTTTCTTCTCGGCTGCAAAATTTTTTGATTTTGCAGAACCTAAAACAAGTGCGCAAGACATTCCTGAAACGCCACCGCCTATAATAAGCACATCAAAAGTATTATTCATTCATTCTTTTTTCAATTTCTTTTGACATTCTAAAAATTAAAAGAATTAAAATTGCGCAAAAAGAAGCGCCAATTCCAATCAAAGCATACATACTTTCACCAGCAAATAAATTCGTAAAATTCAAGCGTGTTATATTGAAAATAAGCAAAACCGATGCTAAAAAAATTAAGACAAAAGTAAAAATTTTCATAAGTTGATATTTAAGATTCCAATTCTTGGATTGTTAATCGACTTGTAAATTTATAAAAATTGTACTTACACAAACAAATCTTTAACATTAGCAGCAAATAATTTAACAGCAATTGCTAAAAGCACCACTCCAAAAGCCTTTCTAATTACTCCAAGACCGTTTTTACCAAGTATTTTTTCTATTCTAGAGGAAAGTTTCAAAACAATATAAACCAAAATTAAATTGAGCACTATGGCTATTAAAATATTGATAGTATGAAACTCCGAGCGCAATGAAAGTAAAGTAGTCATAGTTCCTGCACCTGCAATTAAAGGAAATGCAATTGGTACAATAGATGCTGAACTCGATTCTTCGTTTCTGTATATTCGTATGCCTAGTATCATTTCTAAAGCGATAAAAAATAAAACGAAAGATCCTGCAACGGCAAACGAATGAACATCGATTCCAATTATTTTAAGAAATTCTTCTCCAATGAATAAAAACACTACCATTATTATTCCAGCTACAATAGAGGCTTTTTCTGATTCTATATGGCCGTGTTTTGTTCTTAAATCTACTATTATTGGAATACTACCGACAATGTCAATGACCGCAAACAAAACCATACCTACAGTTAAGATTTCTCTAAAATCAATTTCGAACATATCTTTTTTTTGCAAAGTTACACTTTATAAAAATTAATTGATTAATAAACATTTATTTTAGCTTTATGTTCAGGGGCTTACTAAAGAATTTGGGACATTTTATTTGTTCGCAAGCTTTGATTACATTTGTACTCCATTTAATAAATATGTGTATCCAATGTTTCAATTAGGTAAAACCATCGTTTCAGAAGAAATACTCGAAAATGATTTTGTTTGTAATTTGTCTGCTTGTAAAGGTAATTGTTGTATCGATGGTGATGCTGGCGCCCCATTAAGCGAGGAAGAAACAAAAATTCTTGAGGAAATTTATCCAAAGATAAAACCATATTTACGTCCGGAAGGAATTGCCGCTATAGAAGCGCAAGGCACATGGATAAAGGGAGCAGACGGTGATTTAGAAACCACATTGATTGAAGGAAAAGATTGTGCCTACGTTATTTTTGATGGTGCAACCGCTTTATGCGGAATTGAACAAGCCTATAACGAGGGAATTGTGAGTTGGAAAAAACCAGTTTCTTGTCATTTATACCCTGTTCGAGTAAAAGATTTTAGCGAGTTTACTGCAGTGAATTATGACAGATGGGATATTTGTGATGATGCCTGTACTTTGGGTAAAGAATTGCAAGTGCCAGTTTATAAATTTGTCAAAGAAGCGCTCGTTAGAAAGTTTGGCGAAGATTGGTATATAGAGCTTGAAAAAGTAGCTTTGGATTTAAAAAAATAATTCCAACTCAGCACGAGATTTTTCTCTTTCTTTATTTTTAAAAACCCTATATTTTAGTGGGTTATATCGTTTTTTTGCGTTTTCAAAACGCTGATTTTTAGCAAATTATGTTTTGAGTTAAAATTCTTATTTTTTTAGTTTTGTTAAAAACTAGGGCTGATTGTGAATAAGTTTGACTTTTAATAATCGCAATATTTCACAATCTTTGTAAACCCCAAACAATTCCAAATTCCATGTATTTTTCAATCAAAAAAACAAACTAATAATTATGGCTGCTATTGAACCAATTTTACTAGAAAACAAAAATCGTTTTGTTATTTTTCCAATTAAACACCAGGATATTTGGGAGTGGTATAAGAAACAAGAAGCATGTATTTGGACCGCTGAAGAAATTGACTTGCATACTGATTTAAACGATTGGAATAATAAATTAAATGATGACGAGCGTTATTTCATCAAACATATTCTAGCATTTTTTGCTGCTTCTGACGGAATTGTAAATGAAAATTTAGCAGAAAATTTTGTTAGTGAAGTGCAATATCCAGAAGCTAAATTTTTCTATGGTTTCCAAATCATGATGGAAAACATTCATAGCGAAACCTATTCATTATTAATTGATACTTATGTAAAAGACGAAGCCGAAAAACACGAATTATTTCATGCAATAGAAACTTTCCCAGCAATTAAAGAAAAAGCAGATTGGGCATTAAAATGGATCAGCTCTGATTCGTTTGCAGAACGATTGATTGCTTTTGCTGCAGTTGAAGGTATTTTCTTCTCAGGCTCATTTTGCTCTATTTATTGGTTGAAAAAACGTGGTTTAATGCCAGGTTTGACGTTTTCAAACGAGCTAATTTCTAGAGACGAAGGAATGCATTGTGATTTTGCAGTTCATTTGCACAACCACCATTTAATCAATAAAGTTCCAAAATCTCGAATCACTGAAATTTTGACTGACGCATTGAATATCGAAAGAAAATTCATCACGGAGTCACTTCCAGCAAGTTTAATTGGCATGAATGCTAATTTGATGACACAATATTTAGAGTTTGTTACCGACAGACTTTTAGTAGAATTGGGCTGTGAAAGAGTCTATAATTCATCAAATCCATTTGATTTTATGGACATGATTTCATTGCAAGGAAAAACAAATTTCTTTGAAAAACGAGTTGGTGAATATCAAAAAGCAGGTGTCATGAATACTGATTCTGAAGCACAAAAAATTACATTTGATGCCGATTTTTAATCTGAACTTGTTTTAGATTTTAAAATAAATTGCCGCGCTGAAGCGCAAAAAATTAATTACAAATACTCGAAAGCAAGGAAGGGATTTCTTGGTTTCTTAAAACCCACAAGATTATGTATGTAGTAAAAAGAGACGGTCACAAAGAACCGGTAATGTTTGACAAAATCACCGATAGAATTAAAAAACTATGTTATGGTTTGAATGATTTAGTTGATGCTGTAAAAGTAGCAATGCGTGTGATTGAAGGATTGTATGACGGAGTTACTACATCAGAATTAGATAATCTTGCGGCTGAAACTGCAGCTTCGATGACCATTGCGCATCCAGATTATGCTCAATTAGCAGCGCGTATAGCGATTTCAAATTTGCATAAAAATACGAATAAATCATTCTCTGAAACGATGAATGAAATGTATCATTATGTAAATCCAAGAACCAATCAAGAATCGCCTTTGTTGTCAGAGGAAGTACATAATGTAATTCAAGAAAATGCGGAGTTTTTAAATTCGCACATCATATACAATCGAGATTTCAACTACGATTACTTCGGTTTCAAAACTTTAGAACGTTCGTATTTATTGCGTATCAACGGCAAAATTGTTGAACGTCCACAGCATATGTTAATGCGTGTGTCGGTAGGAATTCACATGAATGACTTAGAATCAGTTATTGAAACTTACGACTTAATGTCGAAAAAATTCTTTACACATGCTACGCCAACATTGTTCAATGCAGGTACGCCAAAACCACAAATGTCTTCTTGTTTCCTTTTGGCTATGCAAGATGACAGTATTGATGGAATTTACGATACGTTAAAACAGACTGCTAAAATTTCGCAATCGGCTGGAGGAATTGGATTGTCAATTCACAATGTACGTGCAACTGGATCTTATATTCGCGGTACTAACGGAACTTCAAACGGAATTGTTCCTATGTTGAGAGTATTTAACGACACCGCTCGTTATGTTGATCAAGGAGGAGGAAAACGTAAAGGTAGTTTTGCGATTTATATCGAAACTTGGCATGCTGATATTTTTGATTTCTTGGATTTGAAAAAGAATACAGGAAAAGAAGAAATGCGTGCGAGAGATTTATTCTTTGCCATGTGGACTTCAGATTTATTCATGAAACGTGTACAAGAAGATACTACTTGGACCCTAATGTGTCCAAACGAATGCCCAGGATTGTATGATGTATATGGCGAAGAATTTGAAACCATGTACACCAATTATGAGGCACAAGGAAAAGGAAGAAAAACGATTAAAGCACGTGAATTATGGGAAAAAATTCTAGAATCTCAAATCGAGACCGGAACACCATACATGTTGTATAAAGATGCCGCTAACCGCAAATCAAATCAAAAGAATTTAGGAACAATTCGTTCATCAAACTTGTGTACCGAAATTATGGAGTACACCTCCAAAGATGAAATCGCAGTGTGTAACTTGGCTTCGATTTCATTGCCAATGTTTGTTGAAAACGGAAGTTTCAATCACCAATTGTTGTTTGATGTGACCAAACGCGTTACACGCAACTTGAATAAAGTAATTGATAGAAATTACTATCCAGTAAAAGAAGCTGAAAATTCTAATTTACGTCACAGACCAGTTGGTCTTGGTGTGCAAGGATTAGCAGATGCTTTCATCATGTTGCGTTTACCGTTTACTAGTGATGAAGCTAAAAAATTAAACCAAGAAATCTTCGAAACGCTTTATTTCGCAGCAGTTACTGCTTCAATGGAAATGGCTAAAGAAGAAGGTCCGTATTCTACTTTCAAAGGATCTCCAATTTCTCAAGGAGAATTCCAACATAACCTTTGGGGAATGAAAGATGAAGAATTATCAGGTCGTTGGAACTGGGCCTCTTTACGTAAGGAAGTGGTTAAAAACGGAGTTCGAAACTCATTGTTAGTTGCACCAATGCCAACTGCTTCAACTTCTCAAATTTTAGGAAACAACGAAGCTTTTGAACCGTATACTTCTAACTTGTACACGCGTCGTGTATTATCAGGAGAATTCATTGTGGTGAACAAGCATTTATTACACGATTTAGTTGACCGTGGATTGTGGAACGAATCATTGAAACAGGAAATCATGCGTGAAAATGGTTCTGTTCAAAACATTGATGTGATTCCGCAAGACTTAAAAGAATTATACAAAACAGTTTGGGAAATGTCCATGAAAGATATTATCGATATGTCTCGTCACAGAGGATATTTTATTGATCAATCACAATCGTTGAACTTGTTCATGCAAGATGCCAGTTATTCTAAACTAACTTCAATGCATTTTTATGCATGGCAATCCGGACTTAAAACGGGAATGTATTATTTAAGAACAAAATCTGCAGTAGATGCGATTAAGTTTACTTTAAATAATGATAAAAAAGCAGAGCCAGAAGCGGTAGTTGAGTTGGAAGTAAAAGAGCAAGCTGTTGCCGTGGTTAACGAAGCGGTTCAAATGACTACTGAAGAATACAAAGCAATGATCGAACTAGCACGAAACTCAGGTCCAGAAGATTGTGAAATGTGTGGTTCATAAATCAACTACAATCACATACAACAGCAGCCGTCATTATTGACGGCTGTTTTTTTTAACAGTATATTTGTTTTAGAAATATTCGATTATTAAAATGCATTACCTCACTAAAGAATTAGTATTTCCGCCGGTTTCCGAAGCTAATAAAGATGGCTTTCTAGCTATTGGAGGAAATTTATCTCCTAAGCGATTACTATTGGCATACAAAAGTGGAATTTTCCCATGGTTTGAAACTGGAGATCCAATATTGTGGTGGTCGCCCAATCCAAGAATGGTTTTGTTTTTTGAGGATTTAGTAGTTTCGAAAAGTATGCGAAACATTTTAAATCGAAATAGATTTAAAGTCACGTTCAATCAAGATTTCAGGGGCGTAATTTCCAATTGCCAAAAAATAAAACGAGACGGACAACAAGGAACTTGGATAACTAATGAGATGATTGAAGCCTATTGTAAGTTGAATGAATTGGGTATTGCCAAATCGGTTGAGGTCTGGCAAGACAACGAATTAGTTGGAGGTTTGTACGGAGTTGATTTAGGAACTGTTTTCTGCGGAGAAAGTATGTTTTCGAAAGTAGCCAATGCTTCTAAAGTCGCTTTTATTCAATGGTCACTTCATTTAAAAGTAAACAATTATAAATTGTTGGATTGCCAAATTTACAATCCGCATTTAGAAAGTTTAGGTTGTCGCGAAATCACTAGAGACGAATTCATTGAAATTCTGAAAAGCTAACATCAATAACAACTTCAAAAGTCAACTTCAAAAGTCAATTCGTAAATCGTATATCGTACCTCGTAAATCGTACTTAGCTAGTTCTTTTCCAACAATCAGCCACGTGATCGTCAACCATTCCGGTGGCTTGCATAAAGGCATATACCACAGTGGAACCCACAAATTTAAATCCTCGTTTTTTCAAATCTTTACTAATTGCATCGGAAAGGGGAGTAGTGGCCGGAACTTCTTTTAAATGTTGTGCAGTATTCACAATTGGTTTTCCATCAGTAAATTGCCAAATATACTTACTAAAACTACCAAATTCTTTTTGGACTTCCATAAAAGCAATGGCATTTGTAACAGCAGAACGTATTTTTAATTGGTTCCGAATAATACCGGGATTTTGTAATAATTTCTGAATTTTCGTTTCGTTATATTTTGCTATTTTTTGATAATCAAATTGGTCAAAAGTCAAGCTGAAATTTTCCCTTTTTTTTAGAATGGTAATCCAACTTAACCCTGCTTGAAAAGTTTCCAAGATCAGAAATTCAAATAACGTTTGGTCGTCATAAACGGGAACTCCCCATTCATTATCGTGATAGGCTTCGTAAATAGGGATGCCTATGCACCATTTGCATCTTTTTTTATCCATTTTAAGATGGTAAATCGCTGTTTAAATAGTTTTTGATTAATCTATGACCAATATAAATTAATGGTGTTAAAAGTATTGCGATTCCTAATTTAAAAGAATAACCGGTTAAGGCCGAGCCAATAAAAGTTTCGAAGTTAATTTTTCCTGGAAGCCAAAACGCAATTCCCAACACAATGAAAGAATCAAATAACTGTGATATCACTGTTGAACCCGTTGTGCGAAGCCAAATTTTTTTGTCTCCTGTTTTGTTTTTAAAATACCAAAATACGGTAACATCAATTAATTGAGACACCAGGAAAGCAATGATACTCCCCAATATAATCCACATACTTTGTCCAAAAACAGCTTGAAATTGTTCGTCATTTACTGGGCTAATTCCTTTGGCAGCCGGAATGGCAATTCCAAGAAGTAAAATGATAAAAGCATACCCAATTAAACAAGCGGTAAGAATGGAAAGTCGGCGAACGCCTTTTTCACCAAAATATTCATTGATTAAGTCAGTAGTTAAAAATACTATGGGCCAAGGTAAGATTCCAATACTCATCACAAACGGTCCAATTTGAATTAACTTTCCACCAATTAATTCGGCTACCACCGCATTGGTAATAAAAATTCCGGCAAGGATTATAAATACGATGTCTTTCTTGGATTTGAACATTTGTATACGTTTAGTAATTCAAACTTACTATTTTTATTTTTAACATAAAAAAATCCCATTCGGTTAGGAATGGGATTTAAATTTTTTGATTACACCAAATTCTGTTTATTCCACAGCTCAAAGTATTTCTCTTTTTGATTAAGTAGTTCTTTATGATTTCCTGATTCTACAATTGTTCCATTTTCCATAATTAAAATTTGGTCAGCGTTGGCAATGGTACTCAATCGATGGGCGATAATAATTACCGTTTTTCCTTTCGTTTTAAAATCATCAATTACATTCTTCACGATGGTTTCCGAGTGGGTATCTAAAGAGGATGTCGCCTCATCCATTAATAAGATTTCAGGGTTTTTGTACAAAGCTCTTGCAATAGCAATCCGTTGTTTTTGTCCTCCTGATAACATTGCTCCATTTTCTCCTATCTGGGTTTCAAATCCATTGGGTAATTTCTCCACAAATTCTGTAATTCCTAATTGTTTGGATAAATCCAACACTAATTGTATGTTAGGAAATGAATCTCCAAGAGCAATATTTTCTATAATATTCCCTGAGAATAAGTTGAGTTGTTGAGGGATTACACCCACACAATTTCTAAGACTTTGGTAATGGATAAATTGTAAATCATAATCTCCAATGTATATCTTTCCTTCTTTGATAGGATATAAGTTTTGTAACAATGAAATTAGGGTGGTTTTTCCACTACCGCTTTCTCCCACAATAGCTGTTGTTTCATTCTTTTTAAACACGGCATTAAAGTCTTTGAACACTTCTATTCTTGAGCCGTATCTAAAACTTACATTTTCAAAAACAATATCTCCTAAGTTCTCTTTTTGTAGTTCAATTTTGTTTTCTGTTTCTTCTCTTTCCAAATCCATTAACTCAAAGAGTCTGTCGGCTGCAATAAGAGCGTTCTGAGCTGTTTTATTCATTCCAATAAGCGAAGCAACAGGAGAAGTAAAATAACCGATTAGAGCGTAGAAAGAAAACAATTCTCCCGGTGTTATATCTCTGTCAATTACATATCCTGAACCAATCCACATTAAAACCACCGTAAAAATAGAAGCTAAGAACTGAGTAGAAGTACCAGCAAAGACCGAATTCATTCCTGATTTATAGGTGGTAAATAATAATTTTACAAATCGGTTTTCTGTTTTAAGATTGGAAAATTCTTCTATTCCAAATTCCTTTACCGTTCTAATGTGTGTTACACTCTCCACCAACTGTGTTTCTAATTCAGCAGCGTTCTCCATAATCTTTCGTTCTACTTTCTTGTTGAATTTGTTGAACAGGAAATAGATTAATCCGTAAAAAGGAATCACCAGTAGAATGACCAAGGCTAGTTTCCAATAGTAGGTAAACATCAAAGTAAAAGAGAAGATAACAATAAAAACATTTACTATCATATCAATGGCAACTTCATTGATAAAAGAACGTATTTTGACCGCATCATTAATTCGTGATGTAATCTCCCCAATTTGCATCGTGTCGAAAAAACGTTGGGGTAGATGAAGTAAATGTTTGTAATAACCTAGAATTAATTTAGCATCAATCAATTGCCCTGTCTTCATTACAAAAATACTTTTCTTAGAACCGATATAGGCTTGTAAGAGAATAATACCAATCATTGAAATACTCAGTAGGTTTAATAATTTCTTATTTCCTTCTACCAAGACATAATCAGTTATTTTTTGAATGTAAATAGACATAGCCAGTCCCAAAACGGTAAACACAATTGCCCCAACCAGTGACTGAATCAAAATGGTTTTATGAGGTTGGACTAAATTCCAAAAACGTCTGCTTGGAGATACCTTTTCGTTAGTAGGTGTTAGGTCATCATTTGGAGCAAATAGTATCAATACTCCTGACCATATTTTTTGAAATTCTTCAAAAGTATAAGTCTCCATTTTACCAAATGCAGGATCCATTACTTCTATCTTGTCTTTTGTTACAGAGTAGATCACTACGTAATGATGTAATTGTTGTTGTACTACCACGTGAGCGATAGCAGGAAGAGGTATTTTATCAATAGCGTCTAAACCACCCTTAACACCTTTGGCAGTAAAACCCATTTTCTCAGCTCCTTCAATAACTCCTAAGACGTTAGTTCCTCGTTTGTCAGTATTAGCAAATTGACGTACTCTTGCTATCGGGAGATTAACCTTGTAATGATTACCTATAGATACCAAGCAAGCCGCACCACAATCTTTTATATCGTGTTGTTTAATTTTTATTGATGCCATTTATATTATTTGATTTTAGGATTCAGCCAATCGTCCATTTTGTCAAAGAGTAGGTCAAAAAGACTTCGTCTTGTTAAGATGTATCGAGTGGTCAGGGTCATACCTTTGGAGACTTTGGTTTTGTAACCAGATTTTAGTTTTAGTTCTGTTTTATTTAATACAGAACGGACTTTAAAAAAGGCTTGTTCTCCTTGAATGGTAATGTTATGGTCGATATCAATTACTTTACCTTCAAGAAGTCCCCATTGGTTGTAATTGAAAGCATCGATTTGAAATTTCACTTTTTGGTTTTTATGAATGAGTCCAATGTCACTTGGCGAGACACTACTTTCCACTATTAATTGATCTGTGGCAGATATTGTAGCAATAGGTTGCGAGGCATTCAAGAACGAACCTACTTGAATTCCTGAGAAGTTCTCGATGGTTCCTGATATAGGAGCTATAATCACGTAGTTTTTAGATTCTACATTGATTTTATTAAGTGTTCCTTTGATATTTTTCAATTGGTTTTCTAAATCTTTTTTTTGGTTTTGCCACACACTTTTTTGACTTTTGATTAAACTCAACAACGATTGTTGGGAGTAGGTGTAATCAAAACTATATTTTTCAAACTCTGCTCTTGCGATGATTCCTTTGTCAAAGAGTTGTTTGTAGCGGTCATACACCATTTTAGCCTGAGCGATTTTACTTTCTAATTCATTTTTTTTACTGTTGTACGAGTTCCATTCCTGTTGCAGTTCAGGGGTAGTAAGTACAGCGTTTGAACTCGTTACAATACGAGATAAATCACTAATTCTGTTTTGTAAATCACTGGCAAGTAATTCATTGGTAGATTTTTCAGTATTGAGACTTTCTTGGGTCAGTTGAACTAAAGTGTCTCCCTTGTGTACAAAGCGGTTGTTTTTTAGGTTAACGTAAACTACTTTCCCATTAACTAAACTCGTTAATGGAACGTTGTCAGTGGTACTACGAATAATACCTCTACTTTGACTACTAATGTCAATCTTAACAAGGGGCAATGAACTTATGAAAACTATTAGTGTAACCACTATAACCAAGTAAATGGAGATGCTCTTGGTTTTGTTTTTATGGGTAAGATTTTCGAGGGTGTGGATGGGATCTTGACTGAAAGTCATAATGGATTAGATTCATTTATAAAGAGTGTATTGACATTTTTTCAAAAGTTTACTTTCATTTTAATACAGAAGTTGATGATTCATCTTTGATAATATAATTTAAAATTAATGCTCCAACAAAAAGACCAAAAATATCTTTTATATCAAATGTCCCTATATGAGGTATGAATGCTGAAAGTATTTCAAGACTACTCAAAGCAATAAAATAAAATATTATATCTCCTTTTTGGGAGTAAATATATTTTTGGTTAAATAGTCTCAGTAAAAAGTAAGTTCCCGGAATAAAAGTAATGTTGTTACCAATGTCTGCTAATCCAAAATCATTAATCTTATGACTATAAATATAAGGCCGATAATAGGTGTTAACTAAATAGCCATATAACAAAAAAATTCCTATCTTTATTAATATTCCTAGTTGAGTATAATTTATTTTTGTCATTTTAATTTTAGGCATATACAATTTCATAACCAAAAATCAATAAAGTTATTGATTTTTAAAAAGAAAAGTCTGTTCAAAAATTCTATTGTAAAAGAATTTTTGAACAGACTATATAATAAACTTAATTAGTGTCCCATAACCGCAAGATCATATTGACTTCTAACCCAATGCATACTCTTCAGGTATGATCCCATAACACCAATACCATAAGTTATTGCCTCAGAAAGTTCACTACCTCCTTCAATTTCTAACTGTTCAATAGAATTTAATTCTATAAGGTTTAATTCTTCCATAATTTTAGTTTTAAAAGTTAATCCCATGCGTGAGATGTTGTGTTATATCCTGCAGCTAATGCTTTCGAGTGTGCACTAGGATTGTTAATCCATTCCCATAAATACCATGCACCAACGGCACCCCAGTATCCACCTTCTGTATGCTCTACCTCTTGAGTATTTAGCTCCACCAAATTCAAATTTTCTAAATTCATAATTAAAAATTTTTGTTGTTAATAAATTAGTTAAAACAAAATGGGTTTCTCGAGAACTTTATTTGTATAAGACAAATGTATTAGACTTCCGTGCAGTTTCATTGCACGGAAGTAGGAACCGCCAAAAATTTTTCTAATTTCGTCGCCTTTTATTGTTTTTAGAGAGTAATTTAACTCTAAATCAAAGGCTTGGGTATAATAAAAACTGGTTTTCTTTTTGCAATACTTAATGGGTGCGTCTAGTTCTTTAAGACGTTCTAGCTCATTGTAGAGCTGCCTGCGGCTCAGGTGCAGTTGTTGTGCAAATTGCTCAGGACATCCTGTAGTTTCTGCCTGAATAAGGCGGTGCATTTTTTGGATTCGGTCAGGTTGTTTGTTAAAATTCATTTGGGGGGGCAAGGTTTAATTATAAGAACTTCAAAATTTTAGCAATTACAACTTTTGGGGTGGGTTGTTTTTGTTTCGTCTAAGTAACAAAATTATTTTTAATTGATTGATGGTTTTGCTACACAAAATTTTAAAAAATATAATTTAATCTAAATCTTAATAAAGGGCTAAATACAATTATTTCAAAAACCTACTTTGATTATTCAAAGTTTTTATAGTGTTACAACATAAAAAAATCCCATTCGGTTAAGAATGGGATTTTATATTGGAGATTGAAAACCAACTTTAGATTAACCTAAAGCAGCTCTTTTAAATCCTGTAACAGTTAAGTTAGCGTCAACTGATTTTACGTATGAAGCAACATTCATTGCGCCATCTTTAATATAATCTTGGTTCACTAACGTATTGTCTTTGTAAAAACGTTGGATTTTTCCTTTAGAGATGTTTTCTAACATCGCTTCTGGTTTACCCTCAGCTCTTAATTGCTCTTTTGCAATTTCGATTTCTTTTTCAATAACCGCAGCATCAACACCCGCTTCGTCCAAAGCAATTGGGTTCATAGCAGCAGCTTGCATGGCTACGTTTCTAGAAGCTTCTTCAGCCCCAGCGACATTAGCAGATAATGAAACTAAAGTAGCGATTTTGTTTCCAGCGTGTATGTAAGAACCAACGAAGGCTCCTTCTAATCTTTCGAAAGAACCGATTTCGATTTTTTCTCCGATTACACCTGTTTGCTCGATTAATTTTTCAGCTACTGTGATTCCGTGAAAATCAGTGGCTAAGAAAGCATCTTTAGAATCAAAGTTCAATGCTAAAGCCGCTAATTCTTGTGCTAATTTTACGAAAGATTCATTTTTACCAACGAAGTCAGTTTCACAGTTTAATGATACAACAACACCAGATGTTTTAGCGTCGTTTACAACAGCAATAACAGCACCTTCTGTAGATTCTCTATCAGATCGGTTAGCCGCTACTTTTTGTCCTTTTTTACGTAGGTTTTCAATAGCTAAATCAAAATCTCCGTCAGCTTCAACCAAGGCTTTTTTACAGTCCATCATACCTGCACCTGTGATTGTTCTTAATTTATTTACGTCTGCAGCAGTAATTGTTGCCATAATTTTAGTAATTTAAAGATTAAAAGATTGAAAAATTTAAGGACAAAGTATCAATTGTGACAATTAATAGTATTTAATCTTTAAATCCCTCAATCTTTAAAATATTTTATTTATTCTTCAGTTGCAGGAGTTTCTTCAGTTGCAGGAGCAGCTTCTACTTCAGGAGTAGCTTCTACTTCAACAGGAGCGGTAACTACTTCAGTAGCAGGAGCAGCAACTTCAGGAGCAGTTTCCACTTCAGTAGTAGCAACCGTTTCAGCGTCTTTATCAGATCCTCTATCAGAAAGACCTTCAATAATAGCTGCAGTAACTAAAGTTAAAATTTTATCGATTGATTTAGAAGCATCATCATTTGCAGGAATCACGTATTCAACCTCTCTTGGGTCCGAATTAGTGTCAACCATTGCAAAAACTGGAATGTTTAATTTTTGAGCTTCTTTTATAGCGATGTGTTCTGCCATAATATCTACTACGAACAAGGCTGCAGGTAGTCTAGACATATCAGCGATAGAACCTAAGTTTTTCTCTAATTTAGCACGAAGACGATCTACTTGCAAACGCTCTTTTTTAGAAAGAGTCATGAATGTTCCGTCTTTCTTCATTTTATCAATAGTAGCCATTTTTTTAACA
>CANHKZ010000032.1 GCA_947461425.1 Flavobacteriaceae bacterium
AATTATGCCAAGATCGGTAAATTCAGTTGCTAAAAGAGCAAGAAGAAAAAAAATAATGAAGCAAGCCAAAGGTTTCTTTGGTAGACGTAAAAACGTTTGGACAGTTGCTAAGAACGCGGTAGAGAAAGCTATGTGCTACGCTTACCGTGATAGAAAAGTGAATAAAAGAAATTTCCGTGCTTTATGGATTCAACGTATCAACGCTGGAGCTCGTTTAGAAGGAATGTCTTATTCGCAATTCATGGGAAAAGTGAAAGCTAACAATATCGAATTGAACCGTAAAGTTCTTGCCGATTTAGCAATGAACCACCCAGAAGCTTTCAAAGCAATACTTAATAAAGTAAAATAAACGTTTTATCAACTCAATTTAGATTACTTACTTACATAGAAAACCTCAATCGAAAGATTGGGGTTTTTTGTTACAACTAACTTTTCACTAAAAGTAAAAATCAACTGTGTTGTGTCTATGCAGCAAAAAAACTACTTTTGATACATCATGAAAAAGCTTTTACTTCTTTTAATTTTAGTGCTTTCCCAATTTGGCTTTAGCCAAGTCAAACTACTTTCCTGGAATGTAGAAAATTTAGGAAAATCAAAATCGGACGGGGAAATTGCCTACATGGCAACGCTAATCAACAAATACGATTTAATTGCTCTACAAGAAGTCGTGGCGGGTTATGGAGGCGCACAGGCGGTTGCCCGTCTCGCTGATGCACTCAATAGAAAAGGAAGTAATTGGAACTATACTATAAGCGATCCAACCTCAAGTAAACCAAGTAAATCGGAACGTTATGCCTTTCTTTGGAAAACAGCAACCATTAAAAAGATTGGAAAAGCTTGGCTGGAAAAAGAATATGCAGCGGTAATGGAGCGCGAACCCTATTTATGCACTTTTCAATACCAAAATAAGCAATTTACAGCTGTTTCTTTTCACGCTATTACTAAAAGTAAGCAACCCGAAAGAGAGATCAAATACTTTAAATTCTTCCCATCAGCATATCCAAAATCCAATTTGATAATTATGGGTGATTTTAATTGTCCACAATCACATTCTGTTTTTATGCCTTTACGTAAGTTGGGATTTGCTTCTGCTTTGGTTAACCAAAAAACGTCTTTGAAACGCAGTTACAAAAATGGACAATACCTTGCCTCTGAATTTGACAATCTATTTTTTTTAAAATCAAAAGTCAGAAAGTTAAAATCTGGAATAATTCCGTTTTACCAAAACTTCCATTCGCTAAAAGAGGCTAGAACAATTTCAGACCACTGCCCTATTTGGATGGAGTTTAGTTTGAATTGATTATGTCTTCTGCTTTTTCTTCTTAGCAGCTGGAAATAAAACATTATTTAAAATTAAACGATAACCTGGTGAATTGGGATGTAAATCCAAAACAGTTGGTGGATCACCCACTTGGTGCTGAAAATCTTCGGGGTCGTGTCCTGAATAAAACGTGAACATTCCTTTACCTTTCTGACCGTGAAGGTAACGCACTTCATTATTTAGCTCACAACTTCCTAAAACTAGAATGTTAGACTTGACTAGATTAGCATCAAAAGCGGTAGTTTGCCCCATAAATCCTTTTACTAATTGCGTATGGTTTTGACATAACATACTCGGTATTGGATCCCATTTAGCTGAAAACTCCATTAACGTAAAGTAATCTTTGTCTGGCGGAATTTGTCGCTTTAAAGTCATATCAATATCAGAAAACTCATACTGTTCTGGTCTGCGTTCCAAATTAAAATTTTTAAAAGCAAAAGAATTATTGAAGTTCAGTTTCGATTGATAACTGGCTTCGCTTAGGTCCCCGTCGAACATCGCTTCGCAAATATCAACTCCGTCAGCTACCAAGGCAATATCAAAACTATCTGTTGCAGAGCACATGGCAAACATAAATCCACCGCCAATAACAAAATCTCTTATTTTTTTTGCAACCGCTCCTTTTTCTTGGGAGACTTTTGAATATCCTAATTGTAACGCTAAGGCTTCTGCGGCTGCCTTTTGTTGAATGTACCAAGGCGCATTGCGATAGGCTCCGTAAAACTTTCCATATTGTCCTGTAAAATCTTCGTGGTGCAAATGCAACCAATCATATAATAACAATTGATCTGACAGCACTTCTTGGTCATAAATTGGCGTAAATGGAATCTCAGCATACGTCAGTACTAATGTAACTGCATCGTCCCAAGGTTGTTTACCTTTGGGAGTATAGACAGCGATTTTTGGTGCTTTTTCTAGTAAGACAGATTCCATATTTTGGGAAGGACTTGAAATCTCATTCAGAATAATTTCTTGTTCTCTATCTGAAAGGATTTCGAAACTGACTCCTCGAATCTTGCATTCTTTTCGGATTTCGTCAGCATCAGGTAATAAAAAGGAACCACCTCGGTAATTCAATAACCAATAGGCTTTATAACTTTTATCCAAACACCAATAGGAAATACCGTAGGCCTTCAAATGATTTTGCTGACCAACATCGTCCATTGGTAACAAAATATAGGATGCCTTTACTGAAAAAGATAGTAGCAATAGGTATAGCAATACTGTTTTATTGAAAGACATACTTTTTTATATCAAAGATAAATGGTTTCATAAAAAAAATCCGCTTCAGAAAGGATTTTAATTTGTTATCTAAAAAGGAACATCACTATCCTCATCCTCGTCATTAAAATTACTACCAAAGGCTTCATTGGCTGATGGTAAATTTTTAGTTATAAACGGATTATCATCGTTATTCATGCTTGAAGGCAAATCATCGTAACTGCCTGAATAATCATCTAAATTGTCAAATTTACCTAGGTGACCAATGAATTTTAAACGAACATTTTCTATACTACCGTTTCGGTGCTTGGCAATCATTATCTCAGCTTGTCCTGCAGTAGGCGAAGCTTCATCATCATCCCATTCGTCAATTTTATAATACTCTGGACGATATAAGAACGAAACGATATCGGCATCTTGCTCAATCGCCCCCGATTCACGTAAGTCAGACAACAAAGGTCGCTTACTTGATCCACGAGTTTCTACAGCGCGCGATAATTGAGATAATGCAACAACAGGAACATTCAATTCTTTAGCTAAAGCTTTTAAATTTCGAGAAATAGTAGAAATTTCTTGCTCTCTATTTCCTCCTCCTTTTCCGTTTCCTCCGGCAGTCATCAATTGCAGATAATCAACAATGATTATTCGGATACCGTGTTGTGAAACTAAACGTCTTGCTTTGGCTCTTAAATCAAAAATAGAAAGTGATGGCGTATCGTCAATATATAAAGGTGCTTTTTCTAGATTTTTCACTTTGGTACTCAATTGTTCCCATTCGTGTTTTTCTAATTTTCCTGTACGCAACTTCTCAGAAGACAAGCCCGTTTCAGAAGAAATCAAACGTGTTATCAATTGTACTGATGCCATCTCTAAAGAGAATAAGGCAACAGGCATTCCATAATCGATTGCCATATTTCGAGCCATTGATAATACAAATGCTGTTTTTCCCATGGCGGGTCTCGCTGCAATAATAATTAAATCGCTTGGTTGCCAACCCGATGTAATTTTGTCTAATTTTTCAAAACCAGTTGCTACACCACTTAATCCTTCTTGACCAGCTATTTCTTCAATTCGTTTTTTTGCTTGTAATACTAAACTTTGCGCTGTTTCAGAACTACGTTTGATATTTCCTTGAGTAACTTCATATAACTTTGATTCGGCTTTATCCAATAGATCAAAAACGTCTGTAGTTTCGTCATAAGAATCTTCGATAATTTCGGACGAAATACGAATCAAACTTCGCTGAATAAATTTTTGTAAAATAATTCTAGAATGAAACTCAATATGCGCCGAAGAAGAAATTTTTTGCGTCAACTGAATCAAATAATAATCACCTCCTGCAATGTCTAATTTTCCGTTTTTCTTAAGTTGAGCTGAAACAGTTAATAAATCAATGGGCTGCGTTTCGGTGAATAACTGAACAATCGCTTCAAAAATATGTTTGTGCGCATCTTTGTAAAAAGCATCTGCTTGAAGAATATCAATAACCTCATCAACTCCCTTCTTATCAATCATCATAGCTCCTAAAACAGCCTCTTCTAAATCTAAAACCTGTGGAGGTAATTTTCCTTTTTCGAGATTGATAATAGTCGCTTTATCTACTTTAACTGGCGCTATATTTCTAAAATTTTCCATGTAGCGAAAATAAGAAAAATAAAAAAAAACTCGGCAAGGAGTTATTACTAAAAAATGTTAATAACTAACTATTTTTTGTTTATAAGTCAAAAAAAATCCGAAACAACACGGTCTCGGATTTTGGATAAATTTGTAAGATAATTAGTCTTTAAAATGTCCCATCGCAAGGTATTTCTCATATCGCTGTGCTAACAAATCTTCTGTTGATAAGTCTTTCAACTCATTAAATCCTTTCATAATGTACTGTTCTACCGTTGTAAAGGTACTTTCTCTATCAAAATGGGCTCCTCCTAAAGGTTCTGGAATAATATCATCGATCAACTTTTGCTTCTTCATATCAGAAGATGTGAGTTTCAAAGCATCAGCAGCTTGTTCTTTGTACTCCCAGCTTTTCCAAAGAATTGACGAACAAGATTCAGGAGAAATTACTGAATACCAAGTATTCTCTAACATATATACTCTGTCTCCAACACCTATTCCTAAAGCACCACCAGAAGCACCTTCACCTACAATAACAGTAATTACAGGAACTTTCAAACGAACCATTTCGAAGATATTTCTAGCAATTGCTTCTCCCTGTCCGCGCTCTTCAGCTTCTAAACCAGGATAGGCTCCTGGAGTATCTACTAATGTCACAACAGGAATACCAAATTTCTCTGCCATTTTCATTAAACGTAACGCTTTTCTATATCCTTCTGGATTGGCCATTCCAAAGTTACGGTACTGACGTGTTTTAGTATTATACCCTTTTTGTTGCCCAATAATCATAAACGATTGACCCGAAATTTTACCTAATCCACCTATCATCGCTTTATCATCTTTAAAACCACGATCGCCGTGTAATTCTAAAAAAGTATCACCACAAAGTGCGTGAATGTGGTCAAGAGTATAAGGCCTGTTGGGGTGTCTTGAAAGTTGTACACGCTGCCAAGCCGTAAGGTTTTTATAAATATTACGTTTTGTTTCTTCTAATTTTTTATTTATTTGTTTGCATGTATTGGTTACATCTACTTCTGATTCTTTACCAATTACAACACATTTTTCTAACTGATCTTCTAATTCTTTTATAGGAAGTTCAAAATCTAAATATTCCATGGAGTTACTGTGTTATTTATTTTTTTGATTAGAGATGCAAATATAAAATTTAAAATCGTTTGATAGTAGTTATTTTCTATTTAAGTATAAATATCAGCGAGTATTTAATTACTTTCTTCCATTATAATAATGCTTAATCACCCCATTCAAAATTACTGTAATCACAATAATTAGGGCGCCAATATAAAATTCAAAACTCATTTTTTCCTTTCCGCCAATAATAAAATAGGCGAGTATAATTCCGTAAACCGGCTCCAAATTAGTAGTTAACATTACGGTGTAGGGCGTTAATTTTCGCATTACACGTACTGATGCCGTAAACGCATATGCTGTACAAATGGAGGCTAAAATAAAAAGTAAAAGCCAATTGTTAAGAGATAAAACAAAAAAATCAACCGTAAACTTTCCTTGGAAAATAAAATAGAGCGAAATAAAAAAAACACCTGAAAGAAATTCGTAAAATGTAATTACTGAAGGGTCGTGTTTAACAATTAGTTTTCCATTGATCAAAGTGAATGAAACTCCTAAAATAATTGAGCCTAAGGCATAATAAAATCCATAAATATAACCTCTTTCTACTTGAAGAATGAGAAATAAACCTGCAATAATTATTAAACCAAAAAATACTTCATACCAAAGTACTTTTCGCCCATAAAATATAGGTTCTAGTAAAGAGGCGAAAAAAGCACCTAGAGAAAATACGGAAAGCGTAATAGAAACATTTGATATATGAATGGCTTGGAAAAAGAAAATCCAATGCAACGCAATCAATAAACCAACAAAAACCAATTGTACTAATTCACGAAATGGAATGCGGAACGACTTTTTCTTTACTACTAAAAACAATCCTAAAAAACCACATGCTAACAACATTCGGTACCAAACTAAATTATCGGCAGGAATTGTGATTAAAGCTCCTAAAATAGCGGTAAATCCCCAAATAAATACAATTAAATGAAGATTTAGATAGCTCTTTAAATTATCGTTTTGCATTTCGTAATAAATAATATGCTAAAATCCCAAAAAGTAGGTTAGGGGTCCAAACTGCAATTAACGGAGAAAAACTAGTTTTTTCGGCAAAGACACCAAAAATTTTATCTAAAAAAACAAAAGAAAACGCCACGGCAATTCCAATAGCTAAATTTATTCCCATGCCGCCTCTTCGCTTCATTGCTGAAACCGAAACTGCAATTATTGTTAAAATAAAAGCAGAAATAGGAATACTAAATTTTTTATAAAAGACAACTAGGTAAACATTAATATTAGAAGATCCTCTCTTCTTTTCTTTATTTATAAAATCATATAATTTGCCTAATGGAAGTGTTTCTGCAATGTAAACTACAGGAGCTAAATCTTCTAAATCAAATTTAAACTTCATTTTCTTCTCAGGAGCTTTTTCTATTTTATCACCTAAAGGTCCTAGAGTTCGTTTGGTATATTCGAATAATGTGTAATTTTTTTCTTTTGGGTTCCATTGAATACGAGAGGCTGTAATCTTATAATCTAACTTCTCGTTGTTGCATTTTTCTAGTGAAAAATTATAAGCTGTCTTGGTCTCTGTATTGAAACTATTAACATAGATAAATTCGGTATCGCTAATTTGCCTGTAAACATCGGTATTATCGCCCTGCATCAATTGCTGACCGCCATTCCTTAGATACATATATCGAAAATTATTGAATCCTTCACTAGCGATTGGAACTAAATAAAATCCCATGAGTAAAACTACTACTGAAATTATTGAGGCGCCAATTAAAAATGGTCGCATAAAACGTGTAAAAGATATTCCAGAACTTAAAATAGCGATAATCTCTGTATTGTTAGCTAATTTGGATGTAAACCAAATCACCGACAAAAATAAAAATATTGGAAATAACATATTAGCCCAATAAATTGTGAAGTGAAGATAGTAGATTACAATCTTGTTTAAAGGAACTTGATTTTTAATCATCATACCCACTTTTTCAGAAACATCAACGACAATTCCAATTGGAATAAATAACAATAGCATCACTGTGAAAGTGGCTAAATATCTCTTTAAGATATATTTATCTAGAATTGTTAATTTATTCATTACGAAAGTTTATAATCGTTGACTCATATTTTTCACCATCATTTCTTTCCAGGATCTAAAATCTCCTGCTAAGATATGTTTTCTTGCTTCGCGAACCAACCACATATAAAAACCAAGATTATGAATCGTTGCTATTTGTTTTCCAAGGTATTCGTTAGCAGCAAAAAGGTGACGTAAATACGATTTTGAATATTCAGTATCTACAAATGTAATACCCATTTCGTCGATTGGAGAAAAATCAGCTTCCCATTTTTTATTTTTGATATTAATAGTTCCATTGGCTGTAAATAACATTCCGTTTCTAGCGTTTCGAGTTGGCATTACACAATCAAACATATCGATTCCCAAAGCAATATTTTCCAAAATATTAATTGGCGTTCCAACTCCCATCAAATAACGGGGTTTATCTTCGGGTAAAACTTCACAAACTACTTCGGTCATCGCATACATTTCTTCAGCTGGTTCTCCTACTGATAGTCCGCCGATCGCATTCCCTTGTTGACCTGAATTTGCAATATATTCTGCTGACTGTCTTCTTAAATCCTTGTACGTGCTTCCTTGAACAATAGGAAAAAAAGTTTGTTCATAGCCATATTTGAATGGCAAATTATCTAAATGATTAATACAACGATCTAACCAACGGTGCGTCATTTGCATCGAACGTTTAGCGTAATTATAATCACATGGATAAGGAGTACATTCGTCAAAAGCCATAATTATATCAGCACCTATAGTACGTTGAATTTCCATCACATTTTCTGGCGTAAAAAAATGATAGGATCCATCAATGTGCGATTTAAATTTAACGCCTTCTTCTTTAATTTTTCGATTTGCCGAAAGCGAATATACTTGGTAACCACCCGAATCAGTCAAGATATTACGATCCCAATTCATGAATTTGTGCAAACCCCCAGCTTTCTCTAAAATCTCTGTTTGTGGGCGCAAATACAAATGATAGGTATTGCCCAAAATAATATCAGGGTTGATATCGTTTTTCAATTCTCGTTGGTGAACTCCTTTTACAGAAGCCACTGTGCCGACAGGCATAAAAATAGGGGTTTCAATCAGACCGTGATCTGTAGTAATACTTCCAGCTCTTGCTTTCGATTGTGGATCTTTTTGTAATAAATCAAACTTCATATAGGCATTTTTCAGTCGGCAAAGATAGGCTAATTTGAATCCTTTTTAAAAAATTTTCCCAAATTGAATTTATAAAACCAATCAAACACTTATTTTTGCGCTATGGCAAGAAAAAATACAGACAAAATTGTCTTTCATCAAATAAAAGTCCTTGATGCTGGTGCAAAAGGCGTATCGGTTGCAAAAGCGCCCGACGGAAAAGTAGTTTTTATACCAAATGTGGTTCCTGGGGATGTGGTTGATGTACAAACATTCAAAAAACGCAAGGCCTATTATGAGGGAAAAGCAGTGAAGTTTCACGAATTATCAGAACACCGAATTGATCCTATTTGCGAACATTTTGGAGTTTGTGGCGGTTGTAAATGGCAGAATATGAAGTACAGCCAACAATTGTTTTACAAACAAAATGAAGTTAAAAACCATTTGCAACGCATAGGCAAAATTGAAATTCCTGAATTTGAACCGATTTTGGGTTCAGAAAAACAATTCTTTTACAGAAATAAGATGGAGTTTTCGTTTTCGAATAGCCGTTGGTTAACCGAAAAAGAAATCGAAAGTACCGACGATTTAGGCAATCGAAACGCTTTAGGATTTCACATTCCTAAAATGTGGGACAAAATTTTAGACATCAACAAATGCCATTTGCAAGAAGATCCTTCTAATGCTATTCGTAATGAAATTAGAGCTTTCGCTAATGAAAATGGATTAACTTTCTTCAACCCGAGAGCGCACGAAGGTTTATTACGTACCTTAATGTTGCGAACTGCTTCAACCGGAGAAATTATGGTGTTGCTTCAGTTTTTTGAAGATGACAAAGTCAATAGAGAATTAATTTTAGATCATATCTACGAAAAATTCCCACAAATTACCTCGCTTCAATTTGTTGTAAACAATAAGGCAAACGATACATTATACGATACCAATATCCAATTATATAAAGGACGTGATTACATATTGGAAGAAATGGAAGGTTTGAAATTTAGTATTAATGCCAAATCTTTTTACCAAACCAATTCGGATCAAGCCTACGAATTGTACAAAATAACACGAGATTTTGCTGGACTTACCGGGAATGAAACCGTATATGATTTATATACTGGAACAGGAACTATAGCACAATTTGTGTCTAAAAACGCCAAAAAAGTAATTGGTGTAGAAAGTGTTCCAGAAGCTATTAATGATGCAAAAGCCAATGCCAAACGCAACGAAATTACCAATTGTGAATTCTTTGTAGGAGATATGAAAATTGTTTTCAACGAAAGTTTTATCGCACAACATGGTAAACCGGACGTTATTATCACTGACCCGCCTAGAGATGGTATGCACAAAGATGTTATAGAACAAATTCTAAAAATAGAACCTCAAAAAGTAGTATATGTGAGCTGTAATTCGGCTACACAAGCACGTGACTTAGCGTTGATGGACGAAAAATACAAAGTAACTCGCGTGCGTCCTGTCGATATGTTTCCGCAAACGCATCATGTTGAAAATGTTGTACTTTTGGAGAAACGCTAATCAAATGAAAAAAGCAATTCTTATAGTTGTAGTCTTTTGGTCTGTCTTTTTCTCCGGTTGTGAGAAAGACGATATTTGTGATGCCAATACCATTACCACTCCTCGATTGGTTTTAACTTTTTATGATATCAATAACCCAACAGTGGTGAAAAATGTAAAACAATTAAAAGTGGTAGGAGAAGGGAAAACTGATGGAATTATTTTTAGTGCTACGGAAACTGGCGATTCAAAATACATCACTAATGGAAGCACGATTTCTATTCCCTTAAAAATAGACCAAGATGTCACCACTTACAATCTGATTTTTAATTCAGGGAATACTAATCCTGCTTTAGTTTTTACTGATAAAATCAAAATTAATTATACTAGAACGAATGTGTTTGTTTCGAGAGCTTGTGGTTATAAAACTAACTTTACTTTGAAACCAACCAATCCAATAATTCATACTCCAGTTCCAGCGACTGCTGGCAAATGGATTCAATACATTTCAGTAGAAAAATCAAACATAGAAAATGAAAATGAAACACATCTTAAACTATTTTTCTAGTCTTTGTTTTTTTATGGTGATAAGCTTAGTACAAGCACAAGAAAAATCTACCGTTAAAACCAATATTGAAACCGTTGCTCAAGAGCAAGTTGAAGATAGTATTCCAGTAAAAAAAGATCGTTATGGACTTCGGGTTGGGGTTGATTTGTACAAGTTAACACGAGGATTTTATGATAAAAACTACAAAGGAATCGAACTTACTGGTGATTTTAGGTGGAATAAAAAATACTTTCTAGCTGCTGAACTTGGAAACGAAAATAAAACCACCGAAGACGAAAGATTAACCTCAAATAGCAAAGGTTCCTATTTAAAAGTTGGATTCGATTACAATATGTATGAAAATTGGTTGGATATGGAAAATATTATTTCCATTGGTTTACGCTACGGTTTAAGTAGCTTTAGTCAAGAATTGAATGGATATAAAATCTACAATCCTCATCCGTATTGGGGAGAATCATCTTTAATTCCTGCTAACAAACAATTCAACGGACTTAGTGCAAGTTGGTTGGAAGTCGTAACCGGAATGAAGGCGAAAATGTTTAATAATGTTTTTGTTGGATTTAGCGTGCAATTAAAAACCTTGATAACCAACAAGAAACCAGACGGATTTGATAATCTCTATATTCCTGGATTCAACAGAACATATAATGGAAGTTTTGGAATTGGTTTTAACTACAGTGTAACTTACTTTATTCCACTTTATAAAAAGAAAGTAATCATTAAATAGTTTGGCTAACCTTTTAAAAGTCAAAGATTACAACTCCTTAATTCCTTTTATAAAAAGCCAGGACATAAACAGTTTTTCACCCTCTTTGGTTTTCATCGCTTTGAATTTTGGTGAGAGTATTGTTCCTACTACAAAAGCTGTAAACGGAATGAACAAACCAGTTAAATTCGTATACTTAAAAATCAAGAAACGGAATGAAATAAATAAAATCGCAAAACAACCCAATTGATATAAAAATGCTCTTAATTGTAATTTAGTCATGATATTGGTGTTTTAGTCTTTGTCGACTACTTGAAATTTAGTTCGTTTGCTCCCTTCATACATTTCATATTTAACTAATCGAGCTTCTAAACTAGCATTGAACAATTTAATTTTACGAGACGGTTTAAGTCCTACAAACTTCAAGGCTTCTAAATTAGCAGTTATAAACCACGCATTTGTACCTGGATAACTCTTTTTCAAAGTGTCTCCAATATTCTTATAAAATTCTTCCATATGAATATCCAATCGTTCATCATACGGCGGATTAAAAACCATGTGTAATTTTCCTTGAGAGTTTTTTTCAGTATCAAAAAAGTTGTCTTCGGCAATACTCACATAATCTTCTAAGTTGGCATTTCGAATATTATCTTTAGCTTTACTCACGGCACTCGGCGCCTTATCGTATCCTTTAATAGTGTAATGAAATTCTTTTACTTTTTTCATCAAACTGTTGACAATTTGGTCAAACAAGTCGTTGTCCCAATCGTTCCATTTTTCAAAAGCAAATTCTTTTCGATTAATATTAGCTGGAATATGGCAAGCAATCATTGCGGCTTCTGCCAAAAAAGTTCCTGAGCCACACATGGGATCAAGAAAATCACTTTGTCCTTCCCAACCCGAAAGCAACAAAATTCCAGCTGCCAAAACTTCGTTAATTGGTGCAATATTAGTAGCGGTTCTATAACCACGTTGGTGTAATGAATTTCCAGAAGTATCTAAAGCAACTGAAATTTGGTCTTTTGCAATATGAATGTTAATTCGTAAATCAGGAAAAGCCTTGTCAATACTTGGTCGTTGTCCTGTTCGTTCTCGAAATTGATCGACAATAGCATCTTTGCATTTTTGAGAAACAAATTCTGAGTGATTAAAATGATCCGAATGCACAGTTGCATCAATCACAAAAGTTTGGTTGGCATTCAAATATTTAGACCAGTTAATTCCTGAAATTCCTTTGTACAATGCATTTTCATTATTCGCTCTAAATGAATAAATCGGTTTTAATACTTTCAAGGCGGTTCGCAAAGACAAATTGGCTTTGTACATAAACCCTTTGTCGCCTTTAAAACTTACCATTCGAATTCCTTGTTCTACATCTTGTGCGCCAAGATCTCGTAATTCTTTGGCTAGTATTTCTTCAAAACCAAAAAAGGTTTTGGCAATCATTTTAAAATTTTCTTCCATTTTCAATGTCAAAGTCAATCTCAATTGTAAAAATCAATTACAATTTCAATTTCAATAATTAACTAAATCCCAATCTAGGAATAACTTTTGCAAAAATACACTAAATTTGCACGTTAAGAATTTTATGAACAAGAATTAATGTCAAAAATCTCCAATCAACAATCAGCAACCAACAATCAACAATTTTCTTGGTTTGCTTCCTGGTTTGATACACCCTATTATCATATTTTATACAAAGAGCGCAATTACCGTGAAGCACAAATTTTCATGGATAATTTAACGCATTACCTTAACCTTCCTGAGAAAGCCAAAGTATTGGACTTAGCGTGTGGAAAAGGACGTCATGCCATTTATTTAAACCAATTGGGTTTTGACGTTATTGGTGCCGATTTGTCTGAAAATAGCATAACCGAAGCCAGCAATAATACCAATAGCAGTTTGCACTTTCAGGTACATGACATGAGAGAAAAATTCGATGATAAATTTGATGCTATTTTCAATTTGTTTACCAGTTTTGGTTATTTCGAAAATGATAATGACAATTTGAAAACATTAATTGCAATCAAAGAAAGCCTAACAGAACATGGTTTTGCTGTCATTGATTTCATGAACGTTAACCAAGTAATAGCCAACTTAGTTCCAGAAGAAACTAAATCCGTAGAAGGAATCGATTTTCATATCAAACGTTTTTTTAAAGACGGTCATATTTATAAAGAAATTGCCTTTGAAGATCAAGGAAAATCTTTTCACTTTACCGAAAAAGTTCAGGCCTTAACTTTACAAGATTTTCAAAACATGATGGAAAAAGCGGGTATCTATTTATTGGATATCTTTGGAGATTATAAATTGAAAAAATTTCACAAAACCGAAAGCGAACGATTAATCATGATTTTTAAATAATGAATTATCTTTTACCCTTACTTTCTGTATTATTAGGTTATATTTTTGCTTTGGTTTTCCAACCCAAAGACAAAGCGAAACTTAAATTACTTTTAGCTTTTAGCGGTTCTTTTTTACTGTCGTTGACTGTAATTCATTTACTTCCTGAAATTTACGAAAGTAAAAATGGCCGTATCGGATTATTCATAATGGTTGGGATTTTATTCCAAATTATTTTAGAATATTTCTCTCAAGGGGCTGAACACGGGCACGTTCATGGGCACGATAAAATAAATCACATTCCGTGGTTATTGTTTATCAGTCTTTGTATTCATGCTTTGGCCGAGGGATTCCCCGTAGGACATCATCACGATTTGGCTTTGGGAATCGCCATTCATCACTTGCCCATTGCTATTATTTTAACTGCTTTTTTTATTAATGCTAATTTAGATAAAAAAGCGATTTTTCTATTCATGATTACTTTTGCAGTAATGACGCCTTTAGGAACTATTCTTTCAGATTATTTGCCTTTTTTGAATGATTATTATACTGAAATTACCGCTGTTGTCATTGGGATTTTATTTCATATTTCATCTACTATTATATTTGAGAGTAGCGAAGGGCATAAATTTAATATTGCAAAAATATCCATGATCGTATTGGGATTTGCATTGGCATATTTTATTTAATTTAAACAAAAAAACATGGGAATATTTTCTGCATTACTTGGCAATGCTGGAACAGTAGATCAAGAAAGTTTACTAAAAGAATACGGTAAATTACTGATTGAGGGAGAATCAATTGAACTCGGTTTCAAATTAATTCGAGATACTTTTGTTTTTACATCAAAACGATTGATTTTGATTGAAAAACAAGGAATTACAGGAAGTAAAGTTGAATACAAATCAATTATGTACAAAAGTATTTCTAGATTTAGCGTTGAAACGGCTGGAACATTCGATTTAGAAGCTGAACTAAAAATTTGGGTTTCTAGCGAGGTAAATCCTAGTATAGTGAAACAATTTAACAAGTCAGTAAATGTCTATGATGTTCAAAACGTCTTAGCGTTTCATGTTTTAAAATAAATTAAATAATTTATTTATGTCTTTTATTAAAACCACAGAACAATCCTCAAAATACGAACATTTAGAAAAAATGTCGGTAACCGAATTATTGACGAACATCAATAACGAAGACAAAACGGTTCCTCTTGCTGTTGAAAAAGTGTTGCCGCAAATTGAAACATTAGTTACTCAAATTATAGCCAAAATGAAATTAGGTGGTCGATTGTTTTATATCGGAGCTGGAACATCGGGAAGACTTGGAATTGTAGATGCGTCAGAATGTCCACCGACGTTTGGAGTTCCTTTTGACTTGGTTAACGGTATTATTGCGGGAGGGGATAAAGCGATTCGATGTGCAGTTGAAAATGCCGAAGACAATACAACTCAAGCTTGGATTGATTTACAAGAACAGAATATAAACGATAATGATGTGGTTATCGGAATTGCCGCTTCGGGGACGACTCCTTACGTTATTGGAGGATTACAAGCTTGTAAAGAAAAAAACATCATTACTGGAAGTATTTCATGCAATGCAGGAAGTCCGCTTTCGCAAACGGCCCAATTCCCAATTGAAGTGATTGTAGGTCCTGAGTTTGTTACTGGAAGTTCCCGAATGAAAGCGGGAACAGCTCAGAAATTAGTATTAAATATGATTTCAACCGCAACCATGATTCAGCTAGGAAAAGTAAAAGGCAACAAAATGGTCGATATGCAATTGAGCAATTCTAAATTAGTAGATCGTGGTGTCAAAATGATTATGAGCGAAATTCCTGTTTCCTACGAAGAAGGAAGCCAATTATTAAGTCAAATGGGAAGTGTAAGAAAAGCGGTGGATTTTTATCAACAGCAAAATAACTAAATCATGGCAACCAACAAAGACCTTTTTGCCAAAGCCATAAAATATTTATCAGGCGCTTTGCCCCTGCTTTTTATTGGACCAGCGGTAATTCATAATGCGTTTATGAATCAAAAAAATAATTGGCATTATTTGGTATTAGCTATTGGTATTAGCTTATGTTTTTTTGGAATGTATTACCTGTTTATTGGACTAAAAACGATTATGAAAAGCCTATTCAACTACTAATGGAAAACCTCGTCAATATTCAAAAAACATTTGAAAAATTGGTTATTCTCAATGGAAGAATTAATCATCGTGAATTTGAAGATTGTGTTTTTAAAAACTGTGATTTTTCAAATTCTGATTTAAGCAACAATACTTTTATGGATTGCGAATTCATTGATTGTAATTTATCTATGATAGGCTTTGTAGGAACAAGTTTAAAAACGGTTCATTTCAATAATTGCAAATTATTAGGAATTCAATTTAATAACTGTACCGATTTTTTATTTCAAGTTAGTTTTCAAAATTGTACTTTAGATTACGCTTCATTTGCCAATAAAAAAATGCCTAAAACCAATTTTACTTCTTGTTCTATGAAAGAAACGGGTTTCATTGGTACTCAATTAAACAATACTATTTTTGACAATTGTAACCTAGATAACGCTATATTTAATGATACACAATTGGCGGGTGCTGATTTTAGAACCGCATTTAATTACAAAATAGATCCCGAATTCAATCCAATGAAAAAAGCAAAATTTTCAAATCTAGGCTTGGTGGGACTTCTAGATAAATACGATATAAAAATAGAATAACCATGAAGAATATAATTGCTTTAGTTTGTTTACTGCTTTTAGTCTCCTGTTATACAACAGAAAATAATTGCAAAGATTTCAAAACAGGAAAGTTCAAATTTGAACACGAGATTGATGGTGTCAAAAAAATTACTTTTTTTGAACGCAATGACAGTATTGAAATCGAAACTTTTGAAGGAAAAACGGATACAGCAATTGTGCGTTGGATTAGCGACTGCGAATATGTACTGCGTAAAAAACATCCCAAAAATAATCAAGAAAAAAATGCTATTAACATCAAGATTTTGACCACCTCAAAAAATTCCTATACCTTTGAATTCGGAATGGTAGGAGTTGACACTAAACAGCGTGGGACAGTAACTAAAATTAGCGAAATCAGTACTAAATAAACTCAAATAAAATTAAAAATGGAAGTATTCTTAAATCCTAATGCTTGGATCGCATTGTTAACCTTAACCTTTCTAGAAATTGTATTAGGAATAGATAATATCATTTTTATTTCAATAGCCACTGGCAAATTACCCGAAGAAAAACGAAAAAAAGCAACCAAACTAGGTATGTTTTTAGCCATGTTCATGCGTATTGCACTTTTGTTTGGAATCAACCTATTAATCCAAATGAAAGCAGCTTGGTTTCGCATCGATTTAAGTTGGTTTTCTGCAGGAGTAACCGGTCAAAGCATTATTCTATTGTTGGGTGGTTTGTTCTTGATTTACAAAAGCACCAATGAAATTCGAGAGAAAGTGGAAGAAAAAGGAGAAGAAGAAAAAGATATCAAAGCAGCCGCTACTAAATCCTTTCAAAATGTAATTTTACAAATAATCATGATTGATTTGGTTTTTTCTTTTGATAGTATTTTAACTGCAGTAGGAATGACCAATGGTGTTGAAGGTGCTATATACATTATGATTACAGCTGTAGTAATCTCAGTATTTATTATGATGCAATTTGCTGTTCCAGTTGGAAATTTTGTGAATAAACATCCATCAATCCAAATTTTAGGATTGGCGTTCTTAATCTTAATTGGAATGATGTTGCTGACTGAAAGTGCGCATCTATCTGACGCTTTGATTTTTGGAAACCATGTAACACCAATTCCAAAAGGCTATTTATATTTTGCTATTACTTTCTCATTAGTAATAGAAATGATCAACATGAAAATCAAGAAAAAATAATTTCGTTTTAGAATAAAAAAAACTCCCTTTCAGGAGTTTTTTTTTATTCTAAACTTAAAGTTATTTGACCATCATCATCCGTATCAGTTGGAATATCTTCCAACTCTATATCTTCAACAGTTGTAGTCGTTTCTTCCACTTCTTCCTTAGGCACCTCAAAAGGTAACGACTCTAGTAAATTTACTTGTTTTAATTTATCGGCTGTCAATTGGTTTCCAATAGCTTTAATCCCTTTCACTGCGATGAATTGCTCCAAGTCAATAGTTTGATTCTCTTTTTGAACGCCTTTTACTTTGTTGAAAACAATTTCTGCCACAGGGCGCCAATCTGTTGAAACAATTTCTAATTGCGATTTTTCGTGTTCGGTAATAAAAAGTTCTTCTTTATTTTCATTTTCCACCAAGAAACGTTTTATAAAATAGCGTTCTTTTTCTCCGTCATAATAGATCGTTGAAATTGGTTTCTTAGAATTCCACTTTTCTAAAATAATCATGTCTTCATCAAAATGTGAGGTCAACTCCGGAATAATCGTTTTCAGTTTTCCTGATTGATTGATGATTAATAAGCGGTCATTAGGTTTAAACTCGCCTAACAATTCGCCCCGACCATCAACATTTAATCGTTGAACCGTATCGTCAAACCATACCTTTCTTGGACGCAAGGTCGAAATTCCTTTCTCTTTTAATTCAATTTTTCTAATGGGGTATTTTGTAACTGTATTTCCTCTTGAAATCCTTCCTTTAATTGCAATATCTGAAAAATCAAGATCCCATTTTAATTTTTTAACACTGCCTACCTGACGCAATAAAATGGTCACTACTTCAGCTTCACCATTAGGATTAGCTGAAAAATATAATGCCATAGAATCCGGTTTTGCTTGGGTCAAATCATAAAATTTATCACGAGTAACTCCCGAAACATTAAAACGCTTTATAAACGTTGATCCGTTTTTACCATCACGGTACATCATATTATAAATGGTACGTTTGTCGTTTTTGTCAAACACTGCAATATGAATAATGTCTTTGCCAATAAATTTTTTTTCGTCGACTTTGGTAATCATCATTTTTCCATCGCGAAGAAAAACAATCACATCATCTATATCGGAACAATCGGCCACATATTCGTCTTTTTTAAGTCCAGTTCCTAGGAATCCTTCTTCTCTATTGACATATAGTTTTGTGTTACGCAACACTACTTTAGTAGCTTCAATCGTATCAAAACTTCGCAACTCTGTTTGACGCTCCCTTCCTTTACCGTATTTGTCTTTTAATTTTTGAAAAAAGTCAATGGTAAAGTCGATTATGTTATCCAAATGGTGTTTTACTTCTTCCATTTCGGCTTCCAACTTCGCAATGGCATCATCCGCTTTATCCGAATCAAAACGCGTAATACGTATCATTGGAATTTGCGTCAATTTTTGCAAATCATCATCATTCGTTTCACGCACAAAGGATTTCTTGAAAGGCTCAAATCGGTCATACATGTATATATATAATGATTCTCTGTCTCCGTATAATTTGAAATCAATGTACATTTCTTCGCGAATGAAGATTTTTTCCAAAGTAGAGAAATGCCATTTGTTTTCCAATTCATCCAACTGGATTTCTAGTTCCCGTTTCAACAAATCAACTGTACGATGCGTAGAAATTTTCAACATGTCAGAAACACCAATAAACAAGGGCTTGTTATCTTCAATAACACAACCTAAAGGCGCTACCGAAGATTCACAAGCGGTAAATGCATATAAGGCATCTATCATTTTATCAGGAGAAACCCCTGCCGGAAGGTGAATTAAAATCTCAACTTCAGCAGCTGTGTTATCTTCAATTTTCTTGATTTTGATTTTCCCTTTTTCATTCGCTTTCAAAATACTATCAATCAAAGTGGAGGTATTGGTTGAAAAAGGAATTTGAGTAATTACCAAGGTTTGTTTGTCTAATTGGGCAATTTTGGCACGAACACGAACACGTCCGCCACGCAAACCATCATTGTAATTAGAAACATCAGCAATACCTGCCGTTGGAAAATCAGGATATAATGTAAATGGTTTTCCTTTTAAGATTTTAATGGACGAATCAATTAACTCAATAAAATTATGAGGTAATATTTTGGTCGAAAGACCCACTGCAATTCCCTCTGCGCCTTGTGCTAGTAATAATGGGAATTTTACCGGCAGATTAATAGGCTCGGCTCTACGTCCGTCATAAGACATTCCCCATTGGGTAATTTTTGGCGAATATAAAATATCGTGTCCTAATTTACTGATTCGGGCTTCGATGTAACGAGACGCTGCGGCACTATCTCCCGTGAGAATGTTACCCCAGTTTCCTTGCATATCGATAATCAAATCTTTCTGACCAATTTGCACCATGGCATCACCAATACTCGCATCACCATGTGGGTGATACTGCATGGTATGTCCAACGATATTGGCCACTTTATTGTATCGTCCATCATCCAATTCTTTCATGGAGTGCATGATACGACGTTGTACTGGTTTAAAACCGTCTTCAATTGCTGGAACGGCACGCTCCAAAATTACATACGAAGCATAGTCCAAAAACCAATCTTTGTACATTCCAGTTACTTTGGTAATCGTGTCTTCGGGGTTTTCATTATTTTCATAAAAATGATTCCCACCAAAAGCAACGATGTCGTCAAAACCTTCCTCGTTTTCGTTTGCTGTTGTTTCTAACGAATCATTAGTTTCGTCTTCGTTTGGGATAATGTTATCTTCTTCTTCGTCTTTCATTTATGCTGAATTATTTTCAGTATGTTTTTTATATAAAATCACTGTTCACTATAAACTGAACACTGAACACTAATTTTTTTCAACTACGTCCAATTCCACCTTCAAATTATTGATGATGAACGTTTGACGGTCGGGTGTATTTTTACCCATATAAAACTCCAATAAAGTTTCAATTGAAGTGGCTTTGTCTAGCATTACAGGATCCAATCGAATATCAGCACCGATAAAGTGCTTGAACTCGTCTGGCGAAATCTCTCCTAGTCCTTTGAATCGAGTGATTTCTGGTTTTGGCTTTAATTTTTCAATCGCATTCACACGCTCCTCGTCGCTGTAACAGTAAATGGTTTCTTTCTTATTACGCACACGGAATAAAGGCGTTTGCAAAATATACAAATGCCCGTCTTTAATTAACTCTGGAAAAAATTGCAAGAAAAACGTAATTAACAACAATCGAATGTGCATTCCATCGACATCGGCATCCGTAGCAATTACAATATTGTTGTAACGCAGGTCTTCCATCGATTCTTCTATATCCAAGGCCGCTTGCAATAAGTTGAATTCTTCGTTTTCGTAGACAATTTTCTTAGTCATTCCATACGAATTCAAAGGTTTACCACGCAAACTAAATACCGCTTGCGTATTTACATCGCGCGATTTAGTAATCGAACCAGAAGCCGAATCTCCCTCGGTAATAAACAACGTACTTTCTAAATAACGTGGGTTTTTAATGTCGGACAAATGCACGCGACAATCACGTAATTTTTTGTTGTGTAAACTTGATTTCTTAGCACGGTCTTTGGCTAATTTTCTAATACCTGACAATTCTTTACGCTCTCTTTCAGCTTGTAAAATCTTGCGCAACAACAAATCAGCAACTTCTGGATTTTTGTGTAAGAAGTTATCTAATTTAGTTGTAATAAAATCATGCACAAAAGTTCGCACCGTTGGACCATTCGGACCAATATCCGTTGAACCTAATTTGGTTTTGGTTTGGCTTTCAAAAACAGGCTCTTCAACTTTAATCGAAACTGCCGAAACAATTGATTTTCGGATATCCGAAGCTTCAAAACCTTTGTTGTAATAATCCCGAATGGTTTTTACTACCGCTTCTCTAAAGGAATTCAAGTGTGTTCCTCCTTGAGTGGTATTTTGTCCGTTAACGAAAGAATGGTATTCTTCAGAGTACTGTGATTTACTATGTGTTAATGCAATTTCAATATCCTCTCCAATCAAATGAATAATGGGATAGACCGAATCTTCTTCGGTGATGGTTTCTTCTAACAAATCTCTCAATCCG
>CANHKZ010000033.1 GCA_947461425.1 Flavobacteriaceae bacterium
ATCCAAAACCTTGTGTACAGTAGAAATAACCAAAAAATTAATTCCAGAACAACCGTCTTACAGTCTTGGTAAATTAGTTCGTGCTTTAGGCATACCGATGGCTGATAGACACCGAGCTAGCGGAGATGCTATGGCTACTACCAAATTATTCAAAATGCTTTTGGAAAAAGATGTAGAAAAGCAAATTTTGAAAGACTATATCAAACAAGAAATCCAAAAAGGGATAGCTCCTAAATTGTTGGATATTATCAATAATTTACCAAATAAAACGGGTGTATATTACATTCATAATGAGAAAGGCGATTTGATTTACATTGGCAAAAGCCGAAACATCAAAAAACGAATTAACCAACATTTTACGGGTACTTCAACTAAATCCAAAAAAATTCAAAAAGAGGTGTTTACCGTTAGTTATGAAGAAACGGGAAGTGAATTAATTGCGCTTTTGAAAGAAAGTGAAGAAATTAAAATAAACAAACCTATTTTCAATCAAGCACAACGTAAAAGCCTTTTTGGTTGGGCTTTGTATGCTGAAAAAAACCCAATTGGCTATTTTGTTCTTAGCTTGCAAAAAGCAGATGGTCGTAAAAAAGAAATTACTTCGTTCACCACTATACAAGAAGGTAAAAATGCCTTGTTTAGAATTACGGAAAAATACCGTCTTTGTCAAAAATATACTGGTTTATACCAAACTGGTGCAGATTGTTTTCAGTATAAAATTAAAGAATGTGATGGGGCTTGTATAGGTAAAATAAGTCCCGAAGAATACAATAGTCGGGTGACTAATTTCATCACTCAAAACAGTTTTGATAATCAAAATATGATTTTAATTGACCGCGGTAGATCAATAGATGAACGCTCAGCGGTGCTCATCGAAAACGGAATTTACAGAGGCTATGCTTATTATGATTTGAATTACCAAGTAACGCATATTGACATTTTAAAAAACATCCTGATTCCGATGCAACACAATCGCGATGTCAAAACAATTATTCAAGGACAAATTAGAAGAAGTAAATCTATTAAAGTAATTTCGTTTTAATTTTTTGGAGCCATTTCCCGCTTTCCGCTCTATCTTTATAGTTTCAACTTCGGGAACCTCAGTTTTCAAACTATAAAGGATACCGCTGCAATCGGGGCTAAAAAAGGTTTAGAATACAAAATACATGAAGAAATACCTTATCACAATTATTGGACCAACAGCCATTGGAAAAACCTCCTTAAGTATTGCATTGGCACAAGTATTTCAATGTGAGATAATTTCGTGTGATAGTCGTCAATTTTTTAAGGAAATGCAAATTGGCACCGCCGTTCCTAGTCAAGAAGAATTAACTGCTGCCCCACATCATTTCATTCAAAATAAATCGATATTTGAAAACTATACAGTTGGCGATTTTGAAAAAGAAGCCCTTACAAAACTTACCGAATTGTATCAAACTAATGATTTTGCAATCTTAGTTGGAGGTTCAGGTTTGTATGTAGATGGTATTCTAAAAGGATTTGATTCTTTTCCAGACATTGCGTCTGAAGTTCGTGAAGAAGTAAACGCAGCTTTTGAAAAATTAGGTATTTCCTATTTACAAGAAAAATTACAACAGTTAGATCCTGTTTATTTTGAAAAAATAAGTGTAGAAAATCCGCAAACATTACAAAATCCGCAACGCATGATGCGTTTTGTAGAGGTTTGTATTGGAACAGGACAAGCCTACTCTTCTTTCCTAAACCAATCCAAAAATAATCGGAATTTCACACCTATCATTATTGGTTTAGAAGCCGAACGTACTGTAATGTACGACCGCATCAATCAGCGAGTGGTCATCATGCTCAACGAAGGTCTATTGGCAGAAGCTGAACGATTGTATCCTAACAAAGAATTAAATGCTTTACAAACTGTGGGCTATCGAGAGTTGTTTCGTTATTTTGATGGAGATGATAGTTTGGATTTTGCTATTGAAGAAATCAAAAAAAACACCCGCCGTTTTTCGAAACGCCAATTAACTTGGTTTAAAAGAACCGAAAATGTTCAATGGTTTGATTATATGAGCGATAGAAAAGAAATTGTAGATTACATTAAAAATACAATTCATAATTCATAATCCATAATCCATACTAATTTATATGCCAATCGCTTCTAACTTCACTTCTATTTTAAGCAAAGACTGGGAAATCAATTTCACCCAATGTGCACCTAACGGTTATTTAAAATATACCGAATTGTGTAATGTATTGCAAATGACGGCTGCGGCACATTCTGAGATTGGAGGTATTAGTTTTAGTGATATGCAAGAATTTCATCAAGCTTGGGTATTGAGTAGAATGCGTGTTGAAATAACTAAATTACCGAAATGGCGCGATGTGGTTACCGTTAAAACTTGGATAAATTCGTTAGAAAACTCGCGATCAGTTCGTGCTTTAGAAATGTATGTTAATGGAGAAAAAATAGTGGGTTCAGAAACTTTTTGGGCTGTTTTCAATACCCAACTGCGTCGTCCAGAAGCTTTGGCTTTGCCTTACGAACATTTTGAACTGTTTCCAGAAGAGAAGGCTACACAAGAATCTTTTTCTAAAATTAACCTCAATCTTAACAAAGAAAAAGTGTTTGAAAAAACAGTTCGGTTATCGGATTTGGATATTGTCAATCACGTCAATAATGTAAAATATTTAGAATGGTGTTTGGATTTAGCCGATGATACCAAAATCCTAAACCAACAACTTGCAAGTTTTGAAATGAATTTTATGAAAGAGCTTTCGCTGAATGATCAAGTTAGTATTCATGAAAATTCAGAATCAAATACCAGTATTTTCAGTATTGATAAAGAAAATAAAAGCTGTTTTGCTTTGCAATTAAACTGGAAAAAACCAATTTAATTTTCATTCAAAAAAATTGAGATTTCACGGCTTTCGTATTTGTTATAATTTGTTTTATTTACAACTAAACCGCTATTCTTTTATCCGCTAAACATTTTAAAATCGTTGCTTGTAAGTCATCGGGATTGATGGGTTTTGATAAATAACCATCCATCCCAGAATCTATGCATTTTTGTTTTTCCTGATTAAGATTACCAGCCGTTAAAGCAATTATGGAGGTTCGTTTGGATTGTTCTAATTTTCTGATTTCAGATGTTACTTCGTAACCATTTTTATTTGGCATTTGAATGTCCATCAAAATAATATCCAAATGAATCGTTTTATAAATTTCAACGGCCTCCTCTCCGTTTCTAGCTTCATAAATAATTCCTTTTGGAAACATTTTTTTTAGTATTTTTTTTGCTAGTAGAAGGTTAATTTCATTGTCCTCAGCAATTAAAATGGTAATATTTTCATCTATTTCAGAAATTATAGACTGTATAGGTATTATTGGCTTGATAGGTTCATTTTGGTCCAGCGCAATTTTAAACTGAATAGAAAAATAAAACTCACTTCCCTTCATAAATATACTCTTCAGAAATAATTTACTTTGCATTAAACCCAATAATTGATTGGAAATAGACAAGCCCAAACCAGTGCCTCCAAACTTAGTGGAAGTACTATTCTCTTCCTGCATAAATGTTTCAAATATTTTTTCTTGATTCTGTTCCTTAATTCCAACACCTGAATCTTTTACAGAAAAAAGTAAGGTCGAAAGAATCGAATCGTTTGCGATTTCGGTAATGCATAATTCAATTTCACCACTGTTAGTAAACTTAATCGCATTGCCAATTAGATTTACTAAAATTTGTTTTAATCGAATGGAATCTGAATATATATACTGTGGAAGGGAATCCCCCATATTTAAAATTAATTAAATATTCTTAGCATTTGCTTGAAATTTAAACAAATTAATCACTTGATGTACCAATTCAAATAAATCTGTTTTCGCTATATTTAATTCTAAACGCCCTTCTTCAATTTTTGAAAAATCGAGAACATCGTTGATAATTTCCATTAATAAAATTGCCGATTGATTGACAATTCCCATGTATTCTTGTTGGTCACGATCCAATGTAGTTTTCAATAACAAATCCGTAAAACCAATAATCCCATTAAGTGGTGTACGAATTTCATGACTCATATTAGCCAAAAAATTAGACTTTGACTTATTAGCTTGTTCTTTAGCATGGGTCAATTCTGTTTCCATCTGTTTAGAAATGGTAATATCCATAAAACTAATCACTATTTCTGTTAGTTTTCCGTTGATATCTTTAAATGGAAAACCATTAATTAGTAATAAACGGTTGATGTCACTGTCTTCTCGATGTACATGAGCAACAAAATTTTTTAAAGGTTCCTCTGATTTTAAAATTAAATTCACAGGGAAATTTTCAACAGCTAGAGGCACATCATTTTCATCATAAAACATCCATTTAGGATCGTCCATTGTCAAATATTTCATTTCCTCAAAATTGAATCCCAATAACTGAGAAGCCATTGGATTACTCATAACAACTGAGGTTTCTAAATTATAAACTACAACCCCAATATTCAAGTTGTTTAATAAATCACGGTATCTTTCTTCACTAATCCGTAATGCTTTTTCAATCAGATTCATTTCTGTAATATCCACGACCGTAACATAACAAAATTGCTCATTATCAGTAAATATTCCCGTTAAATAGGCATAAATTATTTTTCCATCCGAATTAAAACTGATTTCACAATTCCTCCTAATTTTACTACTTAACACTTTACTAAAGAACAAATCAAATTCGGCTTTGGTTTCATTAGAAACATAGGATCTAAATTTGGTATTCATAATTGCTGATCTTCTACATCCCAGCATGATAGCGCCTGTTCTATTGACATCTAGTATTGATCCGTCGTGAGAGATTGAAAAATATCCCGAAGGTGAAAAATTATACATTTCAGTCCGCTCCTTTAAAACTTCGGCTATTTGCTTCTTTAATTTTAAAAGATCTGTAACATTATTTTGACATTCACTAGCACATGCATTACAACTAATACATAAATCGAAAACTTGGTGTAATTCTTCTTGATTGAAATTGTTTACCTTTGCTAAATTGGTTAAATGCTGTCTCAAAGCATTGGCTCTGGAACGAGTCGTATCTTTTTCATTGTGTGTAGCTCGATAACTTGGGCATAACGTACCCCCTGCAAAATGTGATTTTCCACAATCGCCTGAACCGTTAGATTTCTCTTCTAAACGTAAAATCTCCATACTATCTGAAAAATCTTGAATAGTTTGAATATTTGATCCTTCACTTTCTGCCTTCAATGCTAGGTTTCCATCCATTTTTGTAGTATCCGTAATACGTCCTTTGTTAGAAATAGAATTAGTTTTATAAATTTTATCAACTGATAATTTGGGCAGAGCATATCCAAAATTATTTTTTTCAAAATCAGGAAAAAAGGCATCGTTATTTTGATTTTCAAGATCGATTTGTCGATTTTCTAACTCATAAATTCTATTTATCGTTGAAGTGTCATTTTGATCGCGACTGGTGTCGTTTGATCCAATTTCTTTTTCAATCTTGTTTTTTGGAGTGTGTACTTTATTTTTACGAATCGAGTCATTATTTTTTTCCATACTACAAGGTACACCTTTATTTATTAGAAAAGATCAATTAAATTTTTTTATTTTTATGATAATTAATTAATTACGCCTTTTTATAAACTATTTTTCCGACTCATTTTATTCGCAATTGGATAAATACTTTTAAAAAATAAAAAAACACTTGTATATACAAATAAAAAAAACATTACATTTGTACCTACAAATTACATCTATACAAATATGACAATTGAAGAGGTATTAAAATCAACTGTAATGATGGATAATCCCAAAAAGATTATCATGAACATTATCTATACCCAAAATGTAATTACAGAAAATTTTAATGAAGTATTAAAACCTTATGATATCTCATCGGAGCAATTTAATGTATTGCGTATTTTGAGAGGCCAAAAAGGAAATCCTGCTAATATGTGTTTGATTCAAGAACGAATGTTGGCTAAAACAAGTAACACTACTCGATTAGTGGATAAATTACTTTTAAAAGAATTAGTCACACGAGAAGTTTGTCCTGAAAACAGACGAAAAATAGAAGTTTTGATAACATCTAGGGGATTGGATTTGCTTGATGAATTAGATCCAAAGGTAAACGCACATGAACAATCTTTTTCACAGAATTTGAATGAAGAAGAAATGATACAATTAAATCAATTATTAGAAAAATTCAGAAATCAATAAACAACAATAAACACTATGAGTACATTTTTAGAAAATCAAAATTGGAGATACGCTACAAAGAAATTTGACGCTTCGAAAAAAATTACAGCAGCTGATTTAGCATTTTTGAAAGAAGCGATTCGATTAAGTTCATCCTCTTATGGTTTACAACCTTACAAAGTTTTCATCGTTGAAAACCCAGAATTAAGAACTAAACTTGTTGCCGCATCATATGGTCAAACTCAGGTTGCTGATGCTTCTCATTTATTAGTGTTTGCCAATGAATTGAATTTTGGTGCAGCGGGAATTGATCAATTTGCAACAAGCATCTGTAAAACAAGAGCATTGCCATTAGAAGCTATTCAAGGGTATGTAGATTATATGAAAGGAAACATTACGGGATTGCCAGAAGAAGTTCGAAATATTTGGACTTCAAAACAAACCTATTTAGCCTTAGGTAATTTATTAAATGCTGCTGCCGAACTTAAAATAGATGTTACACCAATGGAAGGATTTATTCCTGCTCAAGTAAACGAAATTTTAGGATTAGACAAACTAGGCTTGAATGCATCCTTATTAGCACCTATTGGTTACCGACATGTCGAAGACGCTACCCAACATTACAAAAAAGTTAGAAAATCAAACGAAGAATTATTTATCACACTTTAATATTAACAATCAAAATTTAAAACAAATGAAAAATTTAAAATCAATTGCATTAGCATTAGTAGTAGCGTTCGCTACAGTATCTGTTACAGCACAAACTAAAAAAGTAGATGCTGCTAAAAGCTCAATTAACTGGTTAGGAAAAAAAGTAACCGGTCAGCATAACGGAGTGGTTAGTTTAAAAGAAGGTAACTTAGTATTCAGTGGGCAAAAAGTTAGTGGTGGAAATTTTGTAGTAGATATGACTTCATTAACCGCAACAGATTTAAAAGGGGAATACCAAGGAAAATTAAACGGTCATTTGAAAGCGGATGATTTCTTTGGAACTGAAAAATTTCCTACTGCTAAACTAGTTTTCAAAAAAGTAGCTACAAAATCAGCCAACGTGTATACAGTAACTGGAGATTTGACAATCAAAGGAATTACTAAACCCGTTACATTTGATTTGACTACAACGGCTAACTCTGCTACAACTAAATTCATGGTGGATAGAACTAAATACGATATCAAATACGGTTCAGGAACTTTCTTTTCAACTATTGGAGACAAAGCTATTGCTGACGAATTTGAATTAGACGTAACATTGAAATTCTAATATTTCAAGCTCTGAATATGAAAAGCTCTAACATATGTTAGGGCTTTTTTTTATGTTTCAAAATGAAAATAGTTCCAAAATAGAATTCCAAATTCCTAATTCCTAACTACCTTTGTACTTTAAAAAAATTTAGTATTATGAACTTACAACATATTCCACAAATCAAACATTTAGATAGTGGTAACTTTTTTTTATTGGCTGGACCTTGTGCCATTGAAGGTGAAGAAATGGCAATGCGAATTGCAGAAAAGTTGGTTGGTATTACCGACAAATTAGAAATTCCTTTTGTTTTTAAAGGTTCCTTTAAAAAAGCGAATCGTTCTAGAATTGATAGTTTCTCCGGAATTGGAGATGAAAAAGCGTTACAAATATTACGTAAAGTATCGGAAACATTTGGAGTACCAACAGTTACTGATATCCATACTAATGAAGACGCTGATAAAGCAGCACAATATGTCGACATTCTTCAAATACCAGCATTTTTAGTACGCCAGACTGATTTAGTTGTGGCGGCAGCCAATACGGGAAAAACAGTCAACTTAAAGAAAGGGCAATTTATGAGTCCCGAAAGCATGAAACATGCCGTTCAAAAAGTATTGGATTGCAACAACCAAAACGTCATGGTTACTGATAGAGGAACCATGTTTGGTTACCAAGATATGATAGTTGATTTTAGAGGAATCCCAAGTATGCAACAATATGCTACAACGGTTTTGGATGTAACGCATTCTTTACAACAACCCAATCAAACGGCAGGCGTAACAGGTGGAAGACCTGATATGATAGAAACCATTGCTAAAGCTGGAATTGCTGTGGGGGTAGATGGTATTTTTATCGAGACGCACTTTGACCCTGCTAATGCGAAAAGTGATGGAGCCAATATGTTGCATTTGGACTATTTTGAAGCGCTAATGACTAAATTAGTAGCTATCAGAAAAACAGTTAATCAATTTTAATTTAACACCTAAAATCGTTGAAAAATTTAATTTTATTTAGTGCTTTATACTTAATTACGCATACTGTATTTTCACAGGAAACAATAAAAATTCAAGAAAAATACACCGCTCATAACAAAGGTAAATTCTTTATTTCTTGGGGAGGTAACCGTGATAAATTTTCAAAGTCGGATATTAATTTTAAAGGTGCTGATTATGATTTTACGATTTATGATGTAACTTCTAACGATAAGCCTAAAGGATGGCATATTGACTATATTAATCCAAGTCGAATGACTATTCCTCAAACAAACCTCAGGATGGGATATTTCATTAACGATCATTATAGTATTGCTCTTGGCGTAGACCATATGAAATATGTGATGGATCAAAATATTGCTGTAGATTATTCAGGAACTTATCCAAATAGAAATTCCTTTGGAGAAGCTATTGCGAATAATCAAGTTTTGTTAACTGAAAAATTTTTAACCTTTGAACATACTGATGGTTTGAATTATGTACATACTGAATTTTCTCGTCATGATGACATTTCAAAATGGTTCAAAATTAGTGATACAGATAAAATTCAAGTAAATTGTACAGAAGGTGTAGGTTTTGGTATGTTATACCCAAAAACAAATGCCAAAGTATTCAACAAGGAAAGACATGATGATTATCACGTTTCGGGATACGGTGCGTCTATAAAAGCAGGGTTGAATGTTACATTTTTCAAGCATTTTTATATCCAAACAGAAGTAAAAGGTGGCTATATCAATATGCCCGATATTCAAACTTCTTTTAGTGATTCAGATTCTGCTTCTCAAGAATTCTTTTTCTTTCAAAAGATTATTGCTTTTGGAGGAATCTTCAAAATCTAATTCAATTTATACCATAAAAAAAGGCTTCTTTCGAAGCCTTTTTTTTATTTTATAATTCCGTTTTGATCTATTAAATATAATAACGAAGCCATCGTGGCTGCCCCTAGCTCCAATTCTCTTTTATTGACAGCATCAAAGGTATCATTCAAGGCATGGTGGTAATCAAAATACCGCTGTGAATCAGGTCGTAATCCTGCCTTGACTAATTTTGAAGAAGTTAAGGGGCTAATATCAGCACCCGCCCCACCTTTTACAAAACTATGAATTAAGTATGGTTCAAATAGGCTTTTCCAAGACTGTATTCTTTCGAAATTAGCATCGTCGGCTTCAATTGAAAATCCTCTGGGACTAAACCCACCCGAATCACTTTCTAAGGCAAAAATGTGATTTTCATTATTTTCTTTTGCTAGTTCTGCGTATTTTTTTCCTCCTCTACCACCATTTTCTTCATTCATAAATAACACTACACGAATAGTATTTTTTGGTCGGTAACCAATTTGTTTAAAAATTCGAAGCGTTTCCATACTTTGCACTACGCCTGCTCCATCGTCATGAGAGCCATCCGCTAAATCCCAAGAATCCAAATGACCGCCAACAACCATTATATTGTTTGGATACTCACTTCCTTTTAATTCTCCCACGACATTGTACGACAAAACATCCTCCATTTGAGCACAGGATTGTTTAAAATAAAATTTTAAACTTGGATCTGCTTTCAATTTTTTACTTAACAGTTCAGCACCATTAGTACTAATAGCTGCTGTTGGAATGTATTCGGAAGCTAATAAATCGCCATAACTTTGCGCTCCCGTATGTGGAAAATCATCCAGTCGTAAGTTCATAGAACGAACAATGGTTCCCACTGCACCAAATTTAGCTGCTTCTTTAGCACCCGCATATCTTTGATCCACACATCCACCGTACGACTTGAATGTTTCAATAAAAGTGGGATCCATAGGTCGGTTGTAAAAAACAATTTTTCCTTTGATTTTATCTCCCCATTGTTTCAAATCCTCAATACCTTGTACTTCAATAACCTCGGCGGTTAATCCATTTTTAGAAGTAGCTACAGAACCTCCTAATGCTGCAATTGGAACAGCAATTTTTGTCTTATTGTCTAGGATAAAAGCGGTTTCTTTTTCGCCGCGAACCCATTTTGGCACCATCACTTCTTGTAAGTAGACTCTGTCTAATCCTAAAGTTTCCAATTGCACTTTGGTGTATTGAACTGCTTTTTCTGCATTTTCAGAACCTGACAATCGAGCACCAATTGTATTTGATAAATACTCCAACCAAGGATAACATTTACCATTAGTTAAACTGGAATTATAAATATTCTTTAGCATCTTCTCCTCTGAAGATTGAGCCAAAAGACTGATTCCACTACATAAAAGGAAACTTAAAATAATTGATTTTTTCATAATTATATATTGAATTGAATGGGAAATTTAGTATTATTTTTAACTAGATTCACTTACAGTATAAAAACCCGCTTCTTTATGAAGCTGGCTTTAAATTGCTATTGTATTGGTTCAAAACTAATAGCGGTTCCGCCACCAGGGGCTAAATTCAATTTGATTTTTGAAGTACTCGTTACTTCTATTGTTCGGATGGTATAGGCAATTGGATTGTTTTTCCAATCGGCATCTTTAGCATCCTCATAAATCGTGGCTTTGTATTTTTTTCCTTTGGTTAAAAAATCCAATTTAATTTCAGTTTTTCTCGCATTCTCATCCGTAATGGCGCCTAAAAACCAGGATTGTTTTGCTTTTGCCTTTCTGACTACGGTCAAATAATCTCCTGGCTCAGCTTGTAAATACTTTGTCTCCTCCCAATCTAAAGCTACGTCTTTGATAAACTGAAAGGCGTCAGAATATTTTTCATAATTCTGCGGCAAGTCGGCAGCCATTTGGATAGGAGAATACATTGTTACGTACAATGCTAATTGCTTAGCCAAGGTAGTTTGCACTTGTTCTGTTTTATTCTTGTCGTAATGACTCATTTTGATTTCAAAAATTCCAGGCGTATAATCCATTGGTCCGCCTAATTGACGGGTGAAAGGCAAAATAGTTTCGTGCATTGGCGGATTACCAATGCTCCAAGCGTTGAATTCATTGCCACGTGCGGCTTCGGCTGCAACATAATTGGGATAGGTTCTACCAAGACCCGTAGGATGCGACGATTCATGAGAATTGACCATCAGTTTATAATCAGCAGCGCGTTTCACTACATGGGCAAAATGATTGACCATCATTTGACCATCATGCATTTCGCCACGCGGAATAATCTTACCCACATAACCCGTTTTAACCGCTGGATAATTGTATTTCACCATGTTTTCGAAAGCACGATCCAAGCGTCTTTCATAATTGGCTACGGAACCCGAAGTTTCATGGTGCATAATCATTTTAACATTCTTCGCTTTGGCATAAGCCGAAATAGCCGCAATGTCAAAATCAGGATAAGGAGTAACAAAATCAAACACTTCTTCTTTCCAGTTGCCCGACCAATCTTCCCAACCTTCATTCCACCCTTCTACCAAAACGCCGTCAAATCCATTTTTGGCTGCAAAATCAATGTAGCGTTTCGTGTTTTCAGTTGTAGCGCCGTGACTTACTGTTTTCTTTAATTCTGTTCCAAAATTAGTTGCATTTTGAGAACCTGCATAGTCCCAAGTTGAATTACCCACATGCATTTCCCACCAAATTCCAACATATTTCATCGGTTTAATCCATGATGTGTCGTCAATTTTAGAAGGTTCATTCAAGTTCAAAATCATTTTGGAACCTACAATATCGCGTGCATCATCGCTAATCATAATTGTTCGCCAAGGCGAAACACAAGGCGTTTGTAGATAGGCTTTGTCTCCAATAGCATTGGGTACTAATTCTGAATTTAATTTATAATTTGATACATCTGCTTTTAAATGCATTACGGGGTAATTGATTACAGCAGCTTCAAAAATATTCAGATACAAACCCGATGGCGATTTCATCATCAAAGGAGTCTGTACAGTGTATTTTCCAGGAATGGATTTTACGCCTATACCGTTATTCATATTGATTTTTGAGTTATCTATTTCAGAAAATTTAGTTTCGTTGTATTCGTATTCGTTACTATCAAAATCACCTGGCAACCAGAATACTTTATTGTTTTCAGTTAAATTAAATTGTGTTACTTCATCAGAAATGACAAAGTAATTCAACTCTTTTTGTTTTGGAAAGTCATAACGAAAAGCGACGCCTTCATCAAAGGCTCTAAAAACCAAATTCATTTTTACATTCGTCCCTTTTTGGATCAAATCCACAACCAATTCATTGTAATGATTTAGTATAGAAGCTTGTTCCCCTAAAACAGGTTTCCAGGTTTCGTTGAACGAATTATTTTTGAATGATTGAATATCAAAATTGCCATCCAATGCCGGTTTGTTTTTTAATTTAATTCCCAGATCACTTGATATAACTACTGATTTTGCTTTATAACTCACTGAGTAAGTGGGTTGTCCAGAAGTAGATAATTGAACAGTCAGCGTGATTTTACCTGAAGGAGAACTTACTGTTTGTGCTTGAATTAATCCAAAAGTGAGTAAGAAAAAAAGAGATACTAAATATTTCATTTGATAGTTTTTAAAGGGACAATATAGTTAAATAATAATTTTAAAATGTATTTGATACCGAATTAAAACCACCTTCTTTTTTTAAAATAAATCAACATGGCAATTCCAATTCCAAACATAATACCAACTACTGTATGATACCCAAACGGATAATGTAACTCCGGCATGTATTCAAAATTCATTCCGTATACACCAACAATAAATGTTAAGGGAATAAAAATGGCCGAAACAATGGTGAGTGTTTTCATGATTTCGTTCATTTTATGCGTCTGAGCGGAGAAAAAGAAATTAGAAGCACTTTCTAGAGATCCCATATCTGATTCAATTTGTTCTAATAGTTCCAAACTTTTTTGATGCAAACGATCAAAAAAACTAAAATTTTCAATTTCAATTGCATCGAAAACATTGTCATCTTTAATACTCTTTATATCATACAGTGAGTCTCTTAGGGGAATTATTGATCGTTTCAAAAAATTGAAATTATCCCGATGTTTTTCAATACGTTCTAAAATTATTGGATCATCACTTTTCTTAGACAAATTAATCAAATCCTCTACCTTGTCTTCTTCATTTTCAAGAGTAATATAAAAATTTTCCATAACAGCATCTAATAAAACATACAATAGATAATCGGCTTTCTTGGCTCTTACAATACCTGAATGCGTTCTAATACGTTCTCTAATATGGGTAAAGAAATCAGATCGCTTTTCTTGAAAAGAAAGTAAAATTCCGTCTTTAATTAAAAAACTAATTTGTTCCACCTGAATGTTGTCAGAATGTTCTGTAGGTAGTAAAGATTTGATATTAAAAAACAACACCTCTTTTTGTTCTTCTAATTTAGTTCGTTTGCTCGTATTCAAAATATCCGCAAGCATAAAATGGTCTATTCCAAAATAATCTCCAACAGCTTTGACTAATTCCAAATCATTCAAACCATGGATATTGATCCAGTTTGTTTTTAGAGTTTCGATACTTTGGTCAAAATCTGATACTTTTATTTGTTCAAATTCTGTTAAATTGGCATCGTCATAAACAAACATTTGCATTTCTGAATCGTGACTTTTATGAAGTCCAGTATATTCTAGGTTATACGGTTGTACTTTTCTTCCTTTTTTGTATTTAATTTTTCTCATAAATAAAGACTATTTTTTGCTTTTTCAACAGGCATCTTGAATACTTAACCAACAAAAATAGCGAGAAATAAAATCTTTGCAGTCCTTATTTGCTTTATTTTTAAAATAATTTAATCCAGTTCAATCTGAATTATTCTAAATAAAACATCCAATACATGATGCCATTTTAAAAATATATCAATAGATTTGGTTTTCGTTTGTCAAAACGAAAATATTATTGCCTTATTCTACAACAATCAAATATTAATTAAAAAGAGGAATGAAATGGTAAAACTTAAATCAAGTTTAATTTTAGCAAGTTTGTTTTTGTGCTTTAGCCAAGGAGCTTTAAGCCAAAACAAAAAAAAGAAAGACGCAGCGAAACCTGCAGTTACAGCATCAGAAACCCCAAAACCTGATGCAAAAAAAGCACCAAAACCGTACAACAAAGTAATTGATACGACGGCGGTTACCCAAAAAGGATTGATCGATATTCATAAAATGGATGCGAAATATCTTTTTGAAATACCAGTTACTTTACTGGACACAGAAATTATGACCATTACTAGATTTTCTAAAACTCCTGCTGGAGGTGGAATTTTTGGTGGTGAAGAAGTAAATCGACAAGTGATACAATTTGAGAAAGGATTGAACAACACCCTACTGTTACGTTCTATCAGTTATGTAATCATGTCACCAGATGGGGATAAACCCCTAGCGCAAGCTGTAAAAAATTCATCAACAAATCCTATTATTGGAAATTTTGATATTTTGGCTTTCAAAAAAGACAAAGACGGAAAAGAAACTGGTTTTGTAATTGACATGACTTCGGCTTTTGATGCAGATGTTCAAACCTTCTCTTTGGACCCTGTAAAAAAACAAACTTTAAGTATTCAGGCGTTTCAAAAAGAAAAATCGTTTATTCAAAATATAAGCAGTTTCCCTATCAATACCGAAATTAGAACTGTAAAAACCTACTCTACTGTACCCAATTTATTGTCTCTAAATCCAACTCCTAAAATAGGAACCAACTTACCAGCGGGTTTAGATTCAGGATTTTTGACTGTAGAATTGAACACTTCTATGATTGCCTTGCCTAAAAACCCGATGCGCAAAAGAACATTTGATGCGCGTGTAGGTTATTTTGCTAACCAATATGGCGTTTTTGAAGAAGAATCACAAAAATCAGACACTGAAGTATTTGCTGTAAGATGGCGTTTAGAGCCTAAATCAAAAGAAGATGCTGAGAAACAAAAAAGAGGCGAATTAATCGAACCGGCGAAACCTATTGTATATTATATTGACCCTGCTACGCCAGACAAATGGAAAAAATACATCAAACAAGGTATTGACGATTGGCAAGTTGCTTTTGAAAGTGCCGGTTGGAAAAATGCTATTCGTGGCGAATATTGGCCAGAAAATGATCCAACTATGAGTTTGGAAGACGCTCGTTTTTCAGTATTGCGTTATTTTGCCGCTGAGATTCAAAACGCTTACGGACCAAACGTGCACGATCCAAGAACAGGTGAAATCTTAGAAAGTCATATTGGTTGGTACCACAACATCATGAGTTTGTTGCGCAATTGGTACTTAATTCAAACCGCTGCTGTAGATCCTGCAGCCAGAAAAAAACAATTTGACGATAATTTGATGGGCGAATTAATTCGTTTTGTGTCCTCACATGAAGTAGGTCATACTTTAGGATTACGTCATAATATGGGAGCTAGTTCAGCTACTCCTGTAGAAAAGTTAAGAGATGCTGCGTTCCAAGAGAAAAATGGACATACTTCTTCTATCATGGATTATGCCCGTTTTAACTATGTAGCACAACCTGAAGATGGTGTAAAACATTTGTTTCCACGAATTGGAGATTATGACAAATGGGCTATTAAATGGGGATACTCCTATTTTGATGATGCGAAAACTGAAAAAGCAGAAAAAGCTATCTTGAATGAAATGACTAAAGAAGCGTACAAAAATCGTCGCCTTTGGTTTGGAACAGAATCGAGTCCTTATGATCCGAGATACCAAACAGAGGATATTGGAGATAATGCTATGAAAGCATCGGCATACGGAATTAAAAACCTACAACGTATTCTTCCTAAATTAGTAGAATGGAGTGCTGAAAAAGGAGAAAGTTATGCTGAGTTAGACGAATTATATTCAGCACTTACAGGACAGTTCAGACGTTATTTAGGTCACGTAACTAAAAATGTAGGTGGTATTTATGATTCACCAAAAACCTATGATATGGGTGGTAATCAATTTGAAGTGGTACCAAGAAGCATTCAAAAAGAAGCTGTTAGTTTCTTGAATACACAATTGTTTGCAACACCAAAATGGTTAATGAATCAAACTATATTAGCCAAAATCAATCCTGACAATGGTGTAGAAGCGATCAAAGCTATGCAAGAATCTACACTAAATAATTTATTAGCAGGAGATCGAATGGTACGTTTGTTTGAAGGTTCTTCTATTAATAAAAGTAACTATACTGTAGATGAATTAATGACTGACGTTCGTGGCGGAATTTTTACCGAGTTAACCTCAAATGCTCCAATCGATATTTATAGAAGAAATCTTCAAAAAGTATTTATTGATAAAGTAACAGGATTATTAAAACCAGGGAATGCTGCAGTTCGCTCAGTTCCTGTGGGAGTAACCTATGGTTTTAATACCAGAACAGTTAATTTGAATCAAACTGATTTACCTTCTATTGCTAGAGGGCAATTAGTAAGTTTAAAATCGAATTTAAAAGCAGCCGCTTCCAAATCAACAGACCGATTAAGTAAATTACACTTATTGGATTTAGTAGCTCGAATCGACAATGCTTTAGACCCAAAATAAAAAAATCCGACTTGCAAAAGTCGGATGAATTACCATAAAAAAACCGAGCTATTTCTAGCTCGGTTTTTTGTTTATATAAATGAAATAGGGATTATTTCACTTCTTCGAAGTCAACATCTTCCACATTATCTCCTGATTGCGCATCCCCTTGAGGTTGTTCATCCGCTTGACTTTGTTCTCCTTGAGCATACATTGCTTCAGTAGCTGTTTTCCAAGCTGCATTAATGTTGTCCAAAGCGGTTTGAATCGCTGTAATATCTTGAGATTGGTGAGCCATTCTCAATTCAGTTAAAGCATACTCAATAGCCACTTTGTTGTCATCAGATAATTTATCACCTAATTCTTTCAATTGACTTTCAGTTTGGAAAATCATTCCGTCAGCTTCGTTCAATTTTTCAGCTTTTGCTCTTGCTGCTTTATCAGATTCAGCATTGGCTTCAGCATCTTTTTTCATTTTCTCGATTTCTTCCGCTGTTAATCCAGAAGAAGCTTCGATACGAATATCGTGCGATTTTCCAGTTCCTTTATCAGTAGCCGAAACTTTGATGATACCATTAGCATCAATATCAAAAGTTACTTCAATTTGTGGAACTCCTCTTGGTGCTGGTGGAATACCATCCAAGTTGAAACGTCCGATAGTTTTGTTATCAGCAGCCATAGCTCTTGCACCCTGAAGAACGTGTAATTCAACAGTAGGTTGAGAATCAGCAGCAGTAGAGAATACTTGCGATTTTTTAGTTGGAATCGTTGTATTAGACTCAATTAATGTAGTCATTACACCACCCATGGTTTCGATACCTAAAGAAAGAGGCGTTACGTCAAGCAACAATACATCTTTTACATCTCCAGATAAAACACCACCTTGAATAGCCGCTCCAATAGCAACCACCTCATCAGGATTCACTCCTTTAGAAGCTTTTTTACCAAAGAATTTTTCTACTTCGTCAGCAATTCTTGGCATACGAGTTGAACCTCCTACTAAGATTACTTCGTCAATATCAGAGGTAGATAAACCTGCATCTTTCAACGCTTTAGCCACTGGTGCCATAGAACGTTTTACTAAAGAATCAGACAATTTTTCGAATTGCGCTCTTGTTAATTTTTTAACCAAGTGTTTTGGTCCAGAAGCTGTAGCAGTTACATAAGGTAAGTTGATTTCAGTTTCTGCTGAAGAGGACAACTCAATTTTAGCTTTCTCAGCTGCTTCTTTAATACGTTGTAATGACATTGGGTCCAAACGCAAGTCAATTCCTTCTTCTGCTTTGAATTCATCTGCCAACCAGTCAATGATCGTTTGGTCAAAATCATCTCCACCTAAGTGTGTATCTCCATTAGTAGACAATACTTCAAAAACTCCGTCTCCTAATTCCAAAACAGAGATGTCAAAAGTACCTCCACCTAAATCGTAAACAGCAATTTTTTGATCTACTCCTTTTTTATCCAAACCATACGCTAATGCAGCAGCAGTTGGTTCGTTGATAATACGCATTACTTTCAAACCAGCAATTTCACCCGCTTCTTTCGTAGCTTGACGTTGTGCATCGTTAAAGTAAGCTGGAACAGTAATAACTGCTTCCGTAACAGTTTGACCTAAATAGTCTTCTGCTGTTTTTTTCATTTTTTGAAGAGTCATTGCTGACAATTCTTGCGCAGTGTACAAACGACCATCAATATCCACACGTGGTGTATTGTTGTCTCCTTTTACTACTGAATAAGGAACTCTTTTTGCCTCAGCCGAAACTTCAGAAAAAGAATGTCCCATAAAACGTTTGATCGAAGCAATCGTTTTGGTAGGATTTGTTACCGCTTGTCTTTTAGCAGGATCTCCTACTTTAATTTCTCCGCCTTCTACAAAAGCGATGATAGAAGGAGTTGTTCTTTTTCCTTCTGCGTTAGGGATAACTACTGCCTCGTTACCTTCCATTACAGAAACACAAGAGTTGGTCGTACCTAAATCAATTCCGATGATTTTACCCATTTTGATTATATTTAATTTATTTGATATTCATTTTAATCACTCGTTGTCGACAAGTCAATCTTTGTGCCAAGGCATTGACAGCATAGAAATTGTCAGTTTTTGGTTTAATTTTAGTAAAAGGGCTGACAAGTTGACATTTTTAAAGTGAATAATATATCTAATAAAAAAGCCCATTTGATGATTTGTACTATTTATTATATTATTTTTGAATACAGATAAACCTGACGATTGTCAGACCTATACACCCAAAATTGGGTAGATAAGTCTGATTTTATCAGATATATATACAAGTTGTATGCCATGTTGGATGACCGCAAAAAACAAATAAATATAACAAATTATATATGAAAATAGGAATTATCGGTGGTGGAATTAGTGGTTTGGCTTTAGCAAATTGTTTTCAACATTTTAGCATAGAATATACTTTATTTGAAAAATCTTCTCGATTTGGAGAAGTTGGGGCAGGAATTGGAATAAGTGAAAGTGCATATACTATTCTTAAAAAAATCGGCTTAGGTGATGAAATAAAAGCAAAAGGATATTTTATTGAAGATGCTATCATTGTAAATAAAGACTGCGAAACAATTAGAAAACTACCTATAAAAAATGGTGGCTTTTGTATCCATAGAGCCGAATTGATAAATATTTTATCATACAAAATAGACGTTTCAAATGTAAAATTTGATGCCGAATTAGATAGTTTTGTAGCTGGTAATGATAGTGTTAAATTGACTTTCAAAAATGGAGTATCAGAAGAATTTGACTATGTTTTTGCTTGTGACGGCATTAATTCTATATTCAGAAAACAGTTGTTTCCCCAAGTTAAAAAACGCTACTCTGGCCAAACAATTTGGCGTGGAATAAGCACTTGTAAATTACCAGTAAATTTTCATACAGCGTACCTCGAATTTTGGGGAGAAAATTTACGATTTGCAACAATTCCGTTAAATAAAACGCAATACTATTGGTATGCTTGCAAGATTTCAAAAGAAAATATACAAGACAATAAAGCCACTTTAAAAACTGACTTAAAAAACCTATTTAAAGGATTCTGTAAAGAAATAAGTGAATTAATAGACAGTACTGAATTGATTATAAAAAATGATATGTGGGATTTAAAACCGCACAAGGAGCATTGGCATAAAAACAATGTTGTTTTTTTAGGAGACGCTATACACGCAACTACGCCAAATCTTGCACAAGGCGGCTGCCAAGCCATAGAAGATGCCTTCACCCTTTCAAAACTAATTCATACAAAAGGATTTTCTCTTGAAACTTTTGAAGATTACCACAAATTGAGAAATCAGAAAGTAAATTATATCGTCAAACAATCTTGGAATTATGGTAAAATTTCTCACCAAAATAATAAGTTGTTGGAATTTATAATTAAAAATATTTTCAAATATTTGCCGAACGGAATATTTGAAAAACAATATCAAAAACTAATAGACTTGAATTACCTGAATGAATAAAACGGCATACAACATCAGCTTGGCAAAATGGCGGATTCAGTGCTTATATGACCGTTTAGTGCAAGGTTCAAGTTCAATTTTTCAAATGAATATTTGTGCTGAAAATCCGCCACTTCGCCAAGCGCCGGAACGTTATACTGCATGCTAAAAAAATCTACAGGAAAGAGTTGGATATACTAAAAAGATATATCTTTGTGATATCAAATTAAGAACTATGAAAACAGTATCACTTAAAATAGATGATTCGATATTCGGAGAAACTGAAAAAATTCTTTCTAGAATATGTATTCCCAGAAATCGGTATATAAACGAAGCCATTGCACAATATAACAAAGTTCAGAAAAGACAAATTTTAGAACAACGACTAAAAGCAGAATCTGAATTAGTCAAAACAGAGTCAATGAAAATTTTGAAAGAATTTGAAAAAATTGACTATGCAGATTAATCAATTTGAAATTTGGATTGCTGATTTAAATCCGCAAATAGGAACTGAAGCTGGAAAAACTAGGCCTGTTTTAATTGTTCAGACCAACTTATTAAATAAAATTTCCCATCCGTCAACAGTTGTTTGCCCAATTACAACTAATGTTCAAAAGGATTCTGATATTTTAAGAGTTCATTTAAAAAAAGGAATCGCAAATTTACATGAGAATTGCGATGTAATGATTGATCAAATTAGAGCAATTGACAATAAGCGTTTGGTTAAAAAAGTTGGAAATTTACCTATTGAATTGGTTGACAAAATAAAAGAGAACATTGCAATCATTATTGACTTGGATTAGAAGACGGCAGCTTTGTCCGAAAAACGTTAATTAAATAATTACTACTACTCATCATTATTTATGCTTAACAACCAGTATTTTATATGTTATCTTGAAAGTAAATACTAGAAGTATCAATAGTAACATCATAAAAAAAATTATATACTTCTTTATTTTTTTTTCCTGAAAAGAATTGTTCAATAGTAATTAGTTCTTACCTTTAACTTGGCATTGAATTCTATTGAACTGCATTGAATTCCATTATCAATAAGCTTATAAATAATTACATTATCATGAATACACCTTGGGTTGAATCGCCGTTTTTCAAAGAAATACTAGATAGTAAAAATCTTTCCGAAAAAAATAAACAATTAGCTATTGATTACAATGAAAATGGTTTTGTTGTTATTCCTAATTTGATTTCGGAATCCGAAATTGACGCCATAAAATCAGATATGGATAACAAAGGGTATAATCCTGAATTTAAGATGGATAATCAACGAGA
>CANHKZ010000034.1 GCA_947461425.1 Flavobacteriaceae bacterium
GGTCACATCCTATATCGCTTTAACAACGGTAAGTTATTATTTTGGTTTTGGACAGGATGCGATCGTGGGTTTCCAAGTGTTAATGGAGCAAGCGCCAGAACATTTCAAAATGATTATGCCTGAGCCAACAGCCACTTCAACTCAAGAGGAGATCAATAAATACTTAACTATTCCTGGATTGATGGCGTATTTAGCAGGAATTTGGATTATCAACCTGAATTATTGGGGTTGTAACCAATACATTACGCAACGTGCTTTGGGTGCCGATTTAGACACGGCGCGTTCCGGTATTTTATTTGCTGGCTTCATTAAATTATTCATGCCGTTGATTGTGATTTTACCCGGAATTGCCGCTTATGTATTGCATGAGAGCGGTCATCTACCACAATTGGTTGGCGGAAAAGACGGCGCCTACTCGGCTATTTTGACATTTTTGCCTACTGGTTTAAAAGGACTTTCAGTAGCGGCTTTAACTGCAGCTATTGTGGCTTCATTAGCCGGAAAAGTCAACAGTATTTCTACTATTTATACTTTAGATATTCATAAAAAATACATTCAAAAGGGAGCGACCGATACGAAACAAGTGAATGTTGGGAAATACGCAGTTTTTGCGGCTATGTTTTTGGCCGTGCTTTTCACTTGGAATGATACGCTAGGTATTGGCGGCGTTGGCGGCTTTACCTACATCCAAAAATATACCGGTTTTATTAGTCCGGGGGTATTTGCGATGTTCATCTTAGGAATGTTTTGGAAGCGCACTACAGGAGCAGCCGCGATTGTAGGGGTATTGGCAGGGTTTGCGTTATCAGTAGTTTTTAATGAACTGGCACCGGCTTGGTTTGGTAACGACACTTGGCTATACACTGCTTACTCTAATGGCAAAGGAAGCTACGAAATCCCATTTTTGATTTGTATGGGTTTGTCTTTTATTTTTACGATGCTACTAATGATTATAGTGAGTTTGGCTGGACCTAAAGTCAATGAAAAAGCGTTTGAACTAGACAAAACGATGTTCAAAATGAAACCACAAACTACCATCTTAATTGTCATGTTAGTCTTGACTATTTTTGCTTTATATGTGAAGTTTTGGTAGTAGGAATTGATTGTAAATAAAAAACCCCGTTGATAGTATTACTTGATGCTGTTAATATTATTTGATTCTGTCAACAGTGTCTTAGTATAAGCAATTTACAACCAATCTAATTCGTTCGTTTACAAACTTACGTTTTGATTTTTTCTTTGACCAATTGCCTTTGCGCTTTAGCGGCGAGATCCAAATAAAAAAACCCGTCAAAATTACTCTAGACGGGTTATGATATATATTGTAATTTAAAATTATCCTAGTAAATCCAAAACCAATGACGGGAATAAACCGATAATAATATTCAAAGTAATTGCGGTAAACGCCACAGCATAAATTAAGAAAGGTTTGCCAGTGCGTTCTTCGTTTGATTCTTTGGTGTACATGGCTAAGATGAGTTTAAAATAATAACCCACACTAATAATCGAGTTGATTACTGCAACAATAACTAGCGCTAAATAGCCATTCTCGATGGTTTGAGTGAACAAAATTAATTTAGCAAAGAATCCTGCGAAAATTGGAATTCCAGCCATAGAAAGCAAAGAAGCCGTTAAAACCGCTGCTAAAAATGGATGTGTTTTCCCTAGTCCGTGGAAGTTCGTAATGTCTTCGTTATGTTGGTTTTTACACACATATAAGATCACGCTAAAAGCTGCAATTCCTGAAAGTGCATAGGCCGTAGTATAATACAATAAACTACTTGCTGAAGTCGCTAAACTTAACAAAGTCATCAACATGAAACCAGCATGTGATATTCCTGAAAAAGCCAACATCCGTTTTACATTAGTTTGTTTTAATGCCATAATATTTCCTATGGTCATAGAAGCCATAGCTACGGTAACAATCACCAATTTATAGGCATCAGAGATATCAGCGTTCATTACTGATAATAATTTGTATAAGGTAGCCATAGCGACTACTTTCGCTAACGTGCTCATCAAAGCAGTTGTTAACGCTGGAGAACCTTCGTACACATCTGGCGCCCAGAAATGAAACGGCACGGCTGCGATTTTGAACAACATTCCCACAGTTAACAAGGCAATTCCAATTGGGAACCAAACCGGTAATTCTGCCGATTGCGATAATTCGCTAATTTCAGTCACATCAAAACTTCCCATGGCTCCATAAACCAAACAAATTCCGAATAATAAAATTCCTGAGGCAAAAGATCCCATCAAGAAATATTTCATTCCGGCTTCGTTACTTTTTAACAACAAACGGTCGCTCGCTGCTAAAACATATAAAGAGATAGACAATACTTCAATACCTAAGAAGAACATAGCTAAGTTTCCAAAAGAAACCATAGCAACCGCTCCTGATAACAAAAACACCTTGATGGCTATATAATCTGAGATTTTACTTTGATGATTTTCATAAAAATGATGCCCTAATGCCACTAAGAAAATAGTGAGCACAATGAACAAGGAAGAAAATGCAGTGGAGAATTTACTCACCACAATCATATTTCCATAGTAAGATTCTGTTGAACCAAATTCAGAGATATTCAACCCCAATATTGCCAATAATCCAATAATGGTAACCGGCACAATACCTTTTCTTAAATTTAGAATTTCAAATACAAGGCATAAAACACCTAATCCTATTATTGCTATTAATGTATTCATTGTAAACTGGACTTATTTGATTCTATTAATTTGATTTAAAATTCCTTCAATACTTGGTGCAATTAATTCTACGATTGGTTTTGGATACAATCCAAAAAAGAACAATACCGCAATAATAATTACCAAAACGATACCTTCATTAGCCGTAACATCAGCAAACGGTTTTGCATTGGTTTCTCCTAACATTACCGATTGGTACATTTTCAACATATAATACGCCCCCAAAATGATAGTAGTTCCTCCTAAGATCGCAAATGCAATATGTACTTGTGACAAACTGTATAATACGGTAAATTCTCCAACGAAGTTAAAAGTCGTAGGCAACGCTACCGATGCTAATACGATAAGTAAAAATAATGAAGCAAATTTTGGCGCTTGAGAGCGAATGCCACCCATCTCAGCGATGACTCTAGTTTCGTATCTTCTATAGATGATTTCAGCAATAAAGAACAAACCTACTACCACAAATCCGTGTGCAATCATTTGCAACACTGCGCCACTTATTCCGTCAGAAGTCATGGTGTAGGCACCTGCAGCTATCAATCCAACGTGTGCTAATGAAGAATAGGCCAATAATTTTTTCAAGTCTTTTTGTCTCAAAGCAACAATGGATCCATAAATCACTCCGCCAATTCCTAGAACAATCATAATAGTCACGTGAGCTTTGGCTGCAAAAGGAACGATGGGCAATTGCCAACGAATGACACTGTACAATCCCATTTTCAGCATAATACCTGATAAAAGCATGGTTCCAACTGTTGGTGCTTTTTGGTACACATTGGCCTGCCAAGTATGAAAAGGAATGATAGGAATTTTGATGGCATAGGCCAAGAAAAAACCAACAAATAACCAAACTTGTTCGGTTCCGTTAAGGTTCAATTCGTATAAATCCTCAATCAATAAACTTCCTGCTTTTTGGTACAAATAGGCAAAACCCACCAACATGAATAATGAACCTGCTAAAGTGTAAATAAAGAATTTTACAACCGCTTTTTTACGTTCTTCGGCATCTCCATTTCCCCAAACTAAGGCAATAAAATAAATTGGCAATAAAGACAATTCCCAGAAAATATAATACAATAATCCATCAGCCGCTAAAAATGTTCCCACCATGGCAAACGACATAAATAGAATCAAAGCATAGAAAGTTTTGGCATGTTGCACTTCGGTTCCAAAAGAGGAAAAGATAATAATAGGAGTCAAAGCGGTAGTTAATAATAACATCGCCAGAGCCAATCCATCTGCTTTTAATGCCAAGTAAATGGTTGGTTTTGAAATCCATTCCGTGATGAATCCAATATTTTCGCCCAAATTATACTGGTTCAATAAAACGATAGAAGCGCCCAAGGAAACGAGTCCAAAAAGCAACGCCACTTTGGATGCCAATTTGTCACCTACAGTGTAGGTTGCCAAAGCACCAATTAAAAGAATAAGTAATATAAAAGATACGTTCATAGTAATATATTATTGAGCTAAAAATAAAAAGGAAATAATGGCGCAAAGACCTAAAACAAAAGCAAAAAGATACAATCCCACACTTCCGTTTTGTACTTTTTTCCCTTGAAGACTAATTTTATTGGTTACTTTTCCAAATCCAAATACGAATGCAGATAAGTTGGTTTCTACTCGGTCTCTAAAAAATTTAGACAATTCGTTTACAGATTTAACAAACAAGAAATCGTAAATTTCGTCTAAGTAATATTTGTTATACAATACTTTAGTAAATCCTGTGATGCTTGCATCGTCTCCAGGAACTGTATTTTGTTTGTTGTATTTGACGTAAGCCAATCCAATTCCAACTAATCCTCCTACAACAGCAAGCGCCATTAATAGGTATTCAGTAGTTCCTAAATGGTGTTCTGCAGTAGCTAATTTTGGTAAAATTGGAATCAAATAATGATTCAACCAAGAATTTCCTGGCAAGCTAATTACCCCGCCAATGGTAGCCAAAATAGCCAACACAATTAATGGAAAAGTAATTAAAGCTGGACTTTCATGTAAATGGTGTTTTTGTTCTTTCGTTCCTCTAAACTCGTTAAAGAAAGTTAAGAACATCAAACGGAACATATAGAAAGCCGTCATGATAGACGCCACCGAAGCAACAACCCATAACGGAATATTATGATGAAAAGCCGTTAACAAGATCTCGTCTTTAGAGAAGAATCCTGAAAACAGAGGCACTCCTGAAATCGCTAAGGAAGAAACCAACATCGTGATGAACGTAATTGGCATCACTTTTTTCAATCCGCCCATTTTGCGCATGTCTTGTTCCCCATGCAAAGCATGGATAACTGATCCTGAACCCAAGAACAAACAGGCTTTGAAGAAGGCGTGTGTGATTACGTGAAAAACCGCTACTTCATAAGCGCCTAATCCTAAGGCTAAAAACATTAATCCTAATTGCGAAACAGTAGAGTAGGCTAAGACCTTTTTAATATCATTTTGTACCAAACCAATTGTTGCAGCCACTAAAGCAGTAATGGCTCCAATAACAGCAATGATGCTTTGAACGTCTGGCGTCAAATCAAAAATAAAATTCAAACGTGTAATCATAAAGATACCCGCTGTTACCATCGTCGCTGCGTGAATCAATGCGGAAACAGGCGTAGGTCCCGCCATTGCATCTGGTAACCAAGTGTATAACGGTATTTGCGCTGACTTTCCGGTGGCACCAATAAACAAACAGAAAGCTGCTGCTGAAAGCCAATACAAATCCAAGTTGGTGGCGCTAACGATTGCTGTTTTTAAAGTGCCGTAATCTAGAGTCGAGAACATATGCCCTAAAATGAAGATTCCGATTAACAATCCTAAATCTCCAATTCGATTCATAATGAAGGCTTTTTTTGCGGCATCATTGTAATCTTGGTTTTTGTGCCAAAATCCAATTAGTAGATACGAACACAATCCGACACCTTCCCAACCAATAAATAACACTAATAAGTTGCTACCCACTACTAAGGTAATCATGAAGAAAACGAATAAGTTAAGGTAGGCAAAGAATTTGTGCATGTTCTCATCGTCGTGCATGTAGCTGATCGAATACAAGTGGATTAGCGAACCAATTCCAGTAACAAAAAGCAACCACAAAACAGACAATTGATCTAACAAAAAGCCAAAGTTGATTTTTATGTTACTCACTTGAATCCAATCAAAAAGGGTAATATTGAATCCTTTCGGCTCAGCAGATAAAGCATTAAAGAAATAAATTGAAGTAGCAAAAGAAATGGCTACCGAAAGTGTTCCGATAATTCCTGAAACGGTTTTTCCAAGACTTTTTCCAAAGAAAACGTTGATTATAAATCCCCCAAAAGGAGCAAGAACTAATAGTAAAGCTATATTGGTATTCATTTCCATTTATCCTTTTAAGTTTTTTAGGGTGTCGATACTAATCGAACCTGAATTTTTAAATATCGATACCAAAATGGCCAATCCAACGGCAACCTCTGCAGCAGCAACCGCCATGGAAAAAAACACGAAAACCTGTCCTTGTGCATCTTGGTGATAGGTAGAAAAAGCAACAAACAATAAGTTTACAGCATTCAACATAATCTCGATGGACATAAAAACGATAATGGCATTTCGTCTGTATAATACTCCGAATATTCCAATACAAAAAAGGATAACACTCAGGAAGATATAGTTTTCTATACCAATTTGATTTAAAATATTATTCATTTTATTTTTCTAATTTTTCTTTCTTAGACAATAGAACCGTACCAATCATTGCTACTAATAGCAAGATGGATGCAAATTCGAAAGGAACCATATATTCGTTCAGGAGGATTTTCCCTAACACTTGAATTGATTGGTAATCTTCGCCTGTGGCAATATAATCGCCAGCAATTGGTTTCGAATTAATGAAGATAGCTATCAAAATCAAGCATACTAAACAAAAAGAAACAATTGCTCCTAAACGGGTAATTCTAGGTTTGTGTACTTCGTTTTCATTATTCAAGTTCATTAACATAATCGTAAACAAAAACAAAATCATAATCGCTCCCGAGTAGACGATAATATGTACGATAGCTAAAAACTGTGCATTCAACAACAAATAATGTCCCGCTACCGAGAAGAAACAAATCACAAGATAAATCGCACTATGAATTGGATTTCGGCTAAATACAGTCAAAAATGCGGTGGATAATGTAATTGCGGCCAATATGCAAAAAAGGATAAGTAATACTGACATTAGTTTGCGTTTTTAAGTTGAGCATTTTTCATCGCCATTTCTAAAGGCATGACCAATTTGTCTTTTCCAAAAATGAAATCTTCTCTATCGTAATTTGAGGGCACTAATTCTTTTGAAAGAGTCAAATAAATAGCATCTTTTGGACAGGCTTCTTCACACAATCCACAGAAAATACAACGCAACATGTTGATTTCGTAGATTTCAGCATATTTTTCTTCTCTGTACAAATGTTTTTCATCTGGTTTGCGTTCTGCCGCTTTCATCGTAATGGCTTCGGCTGGGCACGACAACGCACACAATCCACAAGCGGTACAATTTTCACGACCTAGTTCATCACGTTTTAGCATATGCTGCCCGCGATACACTGGACTCATCTCACGCACTTGCTCTGGGTATTGAATGGTTGCTTTTTTAGTGAAAAGGTGTTGGATAGTAATCCACAATCCTTTGACTATAGCTATAAGATACATTTTTTCCAAAAAAGTCATCTCTTTGTTAGAGACTACTTTTTTTCTTCCTGATAAGGATATTGTTTCTATTGACATTTTTTATTTTTTTATTTCTTAAGGTAATTTCAATTAGCACTTCTAAAATTGATATAATTTAGAATCCTAAATAAGCTGCGATATCTGCTCTTAAAATTACAATTCCTGTAATCATAATATTGATAATGGATAGCGGAATTAATATTCTCCAACCCAAATGCATCAATTGATCGTATCTAAATCTTGGAATGGTCCAACGAATCCACATATAGAAAAAGATAAATCCACATATTTTAACGAATAGTACGCCAATTCCAATGATGTTTCCAATATTTACTCCTACGTTTTCAACTACCCAACTCATTCCAGGATAATTGTATCCTCCAAAGAATAAAATGGCTAAAATGGTAGATGAAATAAACATGTTCGCATATTCAGCAAACAAATAAAATCCCATTTTCATCGAAGAATATTCCGTGTGGTATCCACCAATCAATTCACTCTCACACTCCGCCAAGTCAAAAGGCGTGCGGTTGGTTTCTGCAAAAGCACAAATCAAGAAAATTAAAAACGATACCGGTTGGTAAAACACATTCCAATTCATTCCTGCTTGTTGCGCCGAGATTTCGCGTAAGCTTAAAGTTCCAGTCATCATTAATAATGCAATCATGGATAATCCCATAGCTACTTCATAGGATACCATTTGCGAACCAGCACGAACCGCTCCCATCAAAGAGAATTTATTGTTTGATGCCCATCCTCCAATCATGATGCCGTATACGCCAACAGAAACAACTCCGAAGAAGTACAATAGACCAATATTTAAGTCGGTAGCTTGTAACAATATATCGCGTCCAAATAAGTGTAATTTATCTCCCCAAGGAATGACTGCACTAGTCATTAATGCGGTACTCATGGCAATGGCTGGCCCGATGAAGAATAAAAATCGGTTAGGCGTATTGGGTTCAAATTCTTCTTTTACAAATAGTTTTAAACCATCAGCAAGTGGCTGTAACAAACCTCCAAACCCTGCTCGGTTTGGACCAACACGGTCTTGCAAATAAGCAGCTACTTTACGTTCTGCCCAAGTAGAATACATGGCCATAATCATGGTTACACCGAAAACTACAAAAATAACAACACTTTTCTCTATGATAAAGGTACTATCCATTACTTACGATTTTTTGTTGTTAGTGTCCAATGGGAATTCAGACATACTTATCTTTTTACGATCTTCTTCTCTACCTGCAAGGATTTTCTCTTCCGTATTGATAACCACTTTTTCTAATTTGTGGTTGTATTTGTTTTGGTTGATAACCGAATCTTTTTCAAAGGCTCTTGGACCTTCAATAGTCCAATCGCTTACCTCTTTATGATCGAAACGACATCCATTACAAATGAATTCTTCTACTTCATGATACTCATCTTTTCTTCCTGTAACTCTTTGAATTTCGTCTCCAAACATCCAAACAGTTGTTTTTCCGCAACATTTGTCACAATCTCTGTGAGCGTTGTAGGGCTTGCTAAACCAAACTCTCGATTTAAATCGGAATGTTTTGTCAGTCAAAGCGCCTACTGGACAAACATCAATCATGTTTCCAGAGAATTCATTGTCAATTGCTTTAGAGATGCAAGTCGAAATATTAGCGTGATCGCCACGATCCATTACGCCATGTACTCTATCGTCAGTCAATTGATCAGCAACTTGAACACAACGTTGGCATAAAATACAACGGTTCATGTGCAATTGAATATTAGGCCCAATATCTTCTGGTTCGAAGGTTCTTTTTTCCTCAATATAACGGGTTTGTGATTTTCCGTGTTCGAAGCTTAAGTTTTGTAAATCACATTCTCCAGCTTGGTCACACACTGGGCAATCCAAAGGATGATTAATTAGCAAGAATTCAGTAACTGATTTTCTAGCCTCAGTCACTCGTTCCGAAGATTTTGAGTTCACTTCCATTCCGTCCATACATCCCGTTACACAAGACGCCATTAATTTTGGCATAGGTCTTGGGTCGGCTTCACTTCCTTTCGAAACTTCCACTAAACAACAACGGCATTTTCCACCGCTTCCTTTTAGTTTAGAATAATAGCACATCGCTGGCGGAACTACATCTCCACCAATCTGACGAGCGGCTTGTAGGATTGTTGTTCCTGGTTCTACTTCTATTGACTGACCGTCTATTGTTACTTTCATTTTTACTACTATTTACTCTTCTGAGTATTTCTATTCTGAAATCAATAATCAAAAATCACTAATCTTAAATCAACTCTTTTGCTACTAAATGTTTCACTTTTTCAAATGGTTCATTCACAAAATGGTCTCTATGTTTTATCTTTTCCGGGAAACGAATATGGTATTCAAATTCGTCTCTAAAATGACGAATTGCAGCGGCTACAGGCCAAGAAGCAGCATCACCCAAAGGACAAATCGTATTTCCTTCGATTTTACTTTGAATGCTCAAAAGCAATTCAATATCTTCTTCACGTCCGTGACCGTTTTCAATTCGGTGCAATACTTTTTCTAACCAACCGGTTCCCTCTCTACAAGGCGTACATTGACCACAGCTTTCGTGGTGGTAGAAACGAGAGAAATTCCAAGTGTTTCTAACTACACAAGCGGTATCGTTATATACAATAAATCCTCCTGAACCTAACATCGATCCTGTAGCAAAACCTCCGTCCGACAAACTTTCGTAGGTCATTAATCGGTCTTCTCCAGCCGCTGTTTTGTAAATTAAATTAGCGGGCAAAATGGGCACTGAACTTCCTCCTGGTACAAACGCTTTCAAAGGTCGGTCAGAACTCATTCCTCCCAAATATTCATCTGAATTCATGAATTCATATACACTTAATCCCATTTCAATTTCATACACTCCTGGGTTTTTAATGTGTCCCGAAGCCGAAATTAATTTGGTTCCTGTTGAACGACCTATTCCAATGGCAGCATAATCTGCTCCAGAATTGTTTACAATCCAGGGCACCGCAGCAATAGTTTCTACGTTATTTACAACCGTTGGGTTAGCCCAAAGTCCCGATACCGCTGGAAAGGGTGGTTTGATACGTGGGTTCCCACGTTTTCCTTCTAATGATTCAATTAAGGCAGTCTCTTCACCGCAAATGTAAGCACCTGCACCACAATGAACATATAGCTCTAAGTCGTAACCTGTACCTAATATATTCTTACCTAACCAACCAGCTGCTTTCGCTTCGGCAATGGCTCTTTCTAATATTTTGTATACCCACATGTACTCTCCACGAATATAAATGTAGGAAAGGTTAGCCTCCAAGGCGTAGCTTGAAGTAATCATTCCTTCAATTAATAAATGCGGAATGTACTCCATCAAGAAGCGGTCTTTAAAAGTTCCCGGTTCTGATTCGTCAGCATTACAAACTAAATGTCTTGGTTTTCCTGATTTTTTATCAATAAAACTCCATTTCATTCCGGCAGGAAAACCGGCACCACCACGACCACGTAGTCCCGAAGTTTTTACTTCTTCAACTACTTCGTCAGGAGTTAATGTTTTTAGGGCTTTTTCCACAGATGCGTATCCACCATTATGGCGGTATACTTCATAGGTTTTAATCCCTGGAATATTGATTTTGTCTAATAATATTTTTTGTGACATCTTATATATCGTGTAAGATTATTTTACCCGCTTTGGCCTCTTCAATAATTTGATCGATTTTTTGTTCGTTCAAATGCTCTTTGTAAAAATCACCTAGTTGCATCATTGGGGCATACCCACAAGCTCCTAAGCATTCTACACCGCGAACTTCAAAAAGCCCGTCTGAAGTTATTTCGCCCACTTTTACGCCTAATTTTTCACAAGTGTAGTCCATTAAGTTTTCTACTCCGTTCAAACAACAAGGAGAAGTTTGGCAAAACTCAAACATGTATTTTCCAATTGGCTTCAAATTGAACATGGTATAAAACGAAGCCACTTCGTATACTTCTACAGGTTTAATGTGCAGTATTTCGGCAACTGTATCCATCAATTCAATGCTCAACCAGTTTTGGTGTGCGTCTTGTACTTCGTGCAAAACAGGAATCAAAGCTGATTTTCTGTTTTCTTTAGGATAATGACCAATCAATTCGTTGATGCGATTCATCAACACTTCGGTCATGTTTATTTCTTGTTTATGTAAGGTTTTTTCCATTTTTTTTAATCTGAAATCTTTAAGCGTCTAATTCTCCGGCAATAACATTTAAACTTGATAAAATGACAATCGCATCCGAAAGCATGGCGCCTTTTATCATTTCTGGATAAGCTTGGTAATAGATAAAACAGGGTCTGCGGAAATGTAATCTATAAGGAGTACGACTTCCATCAGTTACCAAATAGAATCCAATTTCTCCGTTTCCACCTTCAACAGGGTGGTAAATTTCAGCTACTGGAACTGGAACTTCTCCCATTACAATTTTGAAGTGGTAAATCAACGATTCCATATTATGGTATACATCTTCTTTTGGAGGCAAATAATATTCTGGAACGTCAGCGTGGTAAGGGCCTTCCGGTAATTTCGCCAAAGCTTGACGAATAATACTGATACTCTCCCATACTTCGGCATTACGAACGCAAAAACGATCGTAGGTATCTCCTGATTTTCCAACAGGAACAATAAAGTCGAAATCTTCGTAAGAACTGTAAGGTTGTGCTACGCGCACATCGTAATCTACGCCAGCTGCACGTAAGTTAGGCCCTGTAAATCCGAAGGCCATAGCTTGTTCGGCTGAAATTGCCCCAACGTTTACGGTTCTATCAATAAAAATTCTATTTCTTTCAAATAGGTTTTCAAATTCTTTCCAAGCAACTGGAAACTCTTCTAAAAATACGTCTAATTTTCGGAAAGCTTCTGGTGACCAATCTCTTTCGAAACCACCAATTCTTCCCATATTAGTTGTCAAACGCGCACCACAAATTTCTTCGTAGATTTCGTATACTTTTTCTCTAAATTGGAACACATATAAAAATCCGGTATAGGCTCCTGTATCCACTCCTAAAATAGAATTGCAAATCAAGTGATCGGTAATTCGAGCCAATTCCATTACGATAACACGTAAATATTGTGCTCTTTTTGGCACTTCAATATCTAAGAGTTTTTCTAAAGTCATCCACCAACCCATGTTGTTAATAGGAGAGGAGCAATAGTTCATTCTATCGGTTAGCGGTGTAATTTGGTAAAAAGGACGGTTTTCGGCAATTTTTTCAAAAGCTCTATGTATGTAACCAATAGTTGGCTCTGCTTCTAAAATTCTTTCTCCATCCATCAATAAGATATTTTGAAAAATACCGTGTGTCGCTGGGTGTGTTGGCCCCAAGTTTAGAATAGAAAGCTCGCTTCCGTCTTCATTAAGGCACTCTTTAATTATTTTAGCATAGCGATGCTCTGGTGGTAATAATAGTTCTGACATCTATAATTAAAAATTGATAATTAAAAATTGATAATTCATGAATTTAAATTAAATTGAATTTTTACTTTTTTCAGTAATTATCAATTATTCATTGTTAATTATGCATTGTTTGTTGTTCTTCCGAAGAAACGATCGTCTTTATCAGTTCTCCCGCTGTCTTCCATTGGAAATTCTTTTCGCATTGGAAAAGAAACCATTTCATCCATATTCAAAATACGTTTTAACTGTGGGTGACCAATAAAATTGATGCCAAAGAAATCGTAGGTTTCTCTTTCCATCCAGTTAGAACTTAAAAAAATATTCGATATAGTTTTGATTTCAGGATTGTTCCCGCTAATGAACGCTTTGATTTTGATTCTTTTGTTTTCATACCAATTGTGTAAATGATAGACCACTGCAAATTGTCTTGTTTCTTCATTATCTGGATAATGAATACCACACAAATCAGTCAAGAAGTGAAAACGTAAAATGGGATCATTTTTTAAGAATAGAATAACAGCTGTAATTTTATCAGCGGCTACTTCAAAAGAAAATATATCTTTTTCCTGATTGAATTGAAAAACATCGGAACCAAAAGCGGCTACTAATTTTTCTTGTATTTCGTTTGTTTCTAAAGCCATCGTGCTATTTGATATTATAAGAAGCTAATAATTCTTGATACTCAGGAGAATTTCTTCTTCTAACCGATTCGTTTTTAACAATTTCTTGTAATTTCATTACGCCATCAACAATTTGCTCTGGTCTTGGCGGACAGCCGGGTACATATACATCTACCGGAATTACTTTATCAATTCCTTGTAAAACAGAATACGTATCAAAAATCCCCCCTGAAGAAGCGCAAGCTCCTACAGCAATTACCCAACGAGGTTCTGACATTTGTTCGTATACTTGACGTAAAATAGGGGCCATTTTTTTAGAAATAGTTCCCATAACCATCAACATATCGGCTTGTCGTGGAGAAAAACTCACACGCTCAGAACCAAAACGTGCTAAGTCATAATGTGAAGCCATTGTGGCCATAAATTCAATGCCGCAACAGGATGTTGCAAAAGGCAACGGCCAGAGTGAATTGGCACGAGCCAAACCTACTACATCATTTAGTTTTGTAGCGAAGAATCCTTCTCCTACAACTCCTTCGGGCGGTGCTACCATCGTTGTTTTTGAATCACTCATTTCGAATTCGTAATTTATGAATTTATAATTTTGAATTAATTATTCCCAATCCAATGCTTTTTTCTTGATGATATAGAAAAACCCTACCAATAATAAAAGCATGAAAATTACCATTTTGATCATTCCTTCAATTCCAAGTTCCTTGAAGTTAATTGCCCAAGGGTATAAAAAAATAACTTCCACATCAAATAATACGAATAGGATAGCTACTACAAAATATTTTACAGAGAAGGGAATACGAGCATTTCCAACGGATTCAATACCGCATTCGAAGTTTTTATCTTTGATCTGAGAGTTTCTTTTTGGTCCCAGTTTGCCTGAAACAAATATGGTTCCTGCCACAAAACCAACAGCTAAAACCAGCTGCATAAAAATCGGAATATAATTCAATTGTTCAGATTGCATACTATTTTGGTGTTTTTCTTGAATTTTAGCCACAAAGATAGCTTTCAGAGGATTAAAACACAAATAGAAATACGATTTAAATCATACGGTAAATCTAAAAAATAGCTTATTTTTATTAATTATAAATAAAAAATGAATTTTGAATTGTGTTTAAGGAGTTAAAAATAATATTAAACAAAAAAACGTCCCGATAACATCGGGACGTTTTGACCATTCTCAGGCTAAAAAAATATTTTTTAGCTTAGATAACTGCTACTTGTGCAGCTACTTTTCCTTTTCTTCCTTCTTCTTCTTCGTAGCTCACTCTGTCACCTTCGCGTAATTCTTCCGCTGTGATTCCTGATGCATGAACGAAGATGTCTTTTCCTGTTTCTTCGTCAGTAATGAATCCATAACCTTTTGATTCATTAAAAAATTTAACTGTACCTGTACGCATTGTAATAGTAATAATAATTTATAATAGAACAAATGTAGTATTTAATATAATACGAAAAGCGTTTTCTATTTTTATTTTGCAAAAATATTGATTTTCAACGTTTTCGGTAATAATTATTTGTATTAAAGGTATTACATATCCAATCGAATATGCAGTTCTTTCAGCTGTGCTTCATCAATATTAGAAGGCGCATCAATCATCACATCACGACCCGAATTGTTTTTTGGGAAGGCAATGAAATCACGAATGGTTTCTTGCCCACCTAAAATAGCCACTAATCGATCCAATCCAAATGCCAAACCTCCGTGAGGCGGTGCGCCAAATTGGAAGGCATCCATCAAGAAACCGAATTGTGCTTTGGCTTCTTCGGCAGTAAATCCAAGGTATTTGAACATTAACTCTTGTGTTGCTTTGTCGTGAATACGGATAGAACCTCCGCCAATTTCGTTTCCGTTCAAAACCATATCATACGCATTGGCACGAACTCTCCCCGGATCTGTGGCTAATAAGTTCATATCCTCTGGTTTTGGCGATGTAAACGGATGGTGCATTGCATGGTAACGACCACTTTCTTCGTCTAGTTCTAATAATGGAAAATCTACTACCCATAAAGGGGCAAATTCGTCTGGTTTTCTCAATTCTAAACGAGTGGCTAATTCCATTCGTAAGGCCGAAAGTTGTGCTCTGGTTTTATTTGCAGGACCTGACAAGACAAAAATCATATCACCTGCTTGCGCCTGAGTTACTTTTGCCCATTGAGTCAAATCGTCTTGATCGTAAAATTTATCTACTGATGATTTGTAAGTTCCGTCTTCGTTGCATTTTACATATACCATTCCTGAGGCACCCACTTGAGGACGTTTTACCCAATCAATTAATCCATCTATTTCTTTTCGAGTGTAATTCCCAGCGCCTGGAACGGCAATTCCTACTACTAATTCAGCGGCATTGAAAACAGGAAAATCTTTTTGTTGTGCTACGGCATTTAGTTCGCCAAATTCCATTCCGAAACGTATGTCTGGCTTGTCATTTCCGTAAGTTTTCATAGCATAGTCATAGGTAATTCTCGGAAACTTTGCTACGTCAATCCCTTTAATTTCTTTTAATAAATGGCGAGTTAATCCTTCAAAAACATTTAAAATGTCTTCTTGTTCTACAAAGGCCATTTCGCAGTCAATTTGAGTAAACTCGGGTTGTCTGTCGGCACGTAAGTCTTCGTCACGGAAGCATTTTACAATTTGGAAATACTTATCCATTCCGCCCACCATCAATAATTGTTTGAAGGTTTGAGGCGATTGCGGCAAGGCATAAAATTGTCCTTCGTTCATTCGCGAAGGCACCACAAAATCTCTAGCTCCTTCTGGAGTTGATTTGATTAAATAAGGGGTTTCTACTTCACAAAAATCCAAATCTGAAAGGTATTTGCGCACTTCCATTGCCACTTTATGGCGAAAAAGTAAATTGTTTTTTACTGGATTTCTACGAATATCAAGGTATCGGTATTTCATTCGGATGTCTTCGCCACCATCTGTATCATCTTCAATCGTGAATGGAGGCGTCAAGGCGGCATTCAAGATGTTAAGTTCTGAAACTAAAATCTCAATTTCTCCTGTTGGAATATTTTTGTTTTTCGCTTCACGCTCAATGACAGTTCCTTTTACTTGAATAACAAATTCGCGCCCAAGGGTTTTAGCCAATTCAAATACTGATTTTTCAGTACGACTTTCGTCAAAAATCAATTGCGTAATACCGTAACGGTCCCGCAAATCGACCCAATTCATAAATCCTTTATCGCGCGATTTTTGAACCCAACCCGCAAGTGTAACTTCTGTATTGATATGTGAGGCGTTCAATTCGCCACAGTTATGACTTCTGTACATGATTAAAAATATTTGAATGCAAATTTAGGACTAATTATGAATATATGTAGGATAAAATTACAAGAATAAAAAAACCTGCAAATTGTATTTTGCAGGTTGTATATTTAAAAAATGAAACCTTTTATTCTGTAATTGCGTCTTGGTTTCTTCTATCTCTTAACCAATATTTAGTTCGTTTTACTAAATAAAACATTACGGGAACCATTACCAAAGTTAAAACCGTAGCATAAGTTAATCCGAAGATAATAGTCCAAGCCAATGGTGCCCAGAATATCACATTGTCACCCCCCATGTAAAGGTGTGGGTTCAAATCGGTGATTAGTCCAAAGAAATCAAAATTCAGACCTATTGCCAGTGGGATAAGACCCAAAATTGCCGTTAAAGCCGTAAGTAAAACGGGACGCAACCTCGATTTTCCGGACATAATAATGACTTCTTTTATTTCAGCAATAGATAAATCATCATGTGATTCGAGCTTTTTAGCGATCACTTTTTCATCTAAAAGCAAAACGAAGAAATCCATTAATACAATTCCGTTTTTCACTACAATTCCAGACAGTGCAATAATCCCCATCATTGTCATCAGAATTACAAAATCCATTTGCGCAATTACATAACCGTAGAAAACTCCTGAAAAACTTAATAATACAGTAAACATAATAACCAATGTTTTTGAAATAGAGTTGAATTGTAGAACAATAATAATTGTAATACTTGCTAGTGCCAGAAGTAGGGCTCCGAATAAAAAGCTAGAATCTTTTTTCTGTTGTTCTTGCTCTCCTGAAAATGAATAGGTAATATCTCCGGCCATTTTATAGTTGGAGGTTTGTAAAGCAGATTCAATTTGTTTTGAAATTCCGTCTCCGTTTGCCCCCGTCAAAACGTTAGAATAAATGGTCATTACTCGTTTTGAATTTTTTCGTTTAATTTGATTGAAAGTATATCTTTTTTCAGTTGATGAAATTGATGAAATTGGAATCTGAACGATTTGTCCATTGTTCATGTTTCTGAAAGTTACAGGCTGATTGAATAAAATTCCTTCGTCTTTGCGTTGATCTTCTTGTAATCGCATTGTAATGTCATAGTCGTCTTTTCCTTCTTTGTATTTAGAAATTTCTTGACCATAAATAGCACGACGCATCGTGAAACCAACTTGTCCTGTTGTTGCGCCTAAACTTCCTACACCAACTCTGTCAATTTTCATTTCGAGTTCTGGAGATTCTTTATTGACATCAATATTCAATTTTTCTATTCCTTCAATATTTTTAGAATTGATAAAACCAATTACTTTATTAGCTTCTACTAACATTTGATCGTAATCTGTTCCTGACAATTGTAAACTAATTGGATAGCCAGAAGGAGGCCCAGCAGCGTCTTTTTCGACCGTGATTTTAGCTCCAGCAATTCCTTTAACTTTGTTTCTTATCTCTTCTAAAATCACGTTGGTATCAATACCTCGACGCAAATTAAATTCAACAAAATTAACGGTTACTTTTCCTTTAAATGGTGATTCAGATTGATTCCCTACATCTACATTTGGGTTTCCTGCACCCATTCCCACTTGCGATACGATACTTTCTGCCAAGAAATTTTCGTTGGTGTTTTTGTCAACATATTTTTGGAGCACATCAATAACTTGTTTTTCAACAAATAGGGTGGCTTTGTTTGTTTTAGAAATATCAGTTCCCTGTGGGTATTCAATATAAACGATGTTTTGTTTGGGAACATTATTCGGGAAGAACAATACTTCTCTTGGAAAAATACCAAGTAAAATAAAAGAGAAAATTAACAATCCAATAATTGATATCAATGCAATTGTGGCGCGTTTTCCATTCAAAATTTTTCCTAAAAAAACTTGGTATTTGGCTTCTAATCTTGGAAAAAAACTGTGTTGGAAATTTTGTGTTGCTTTGAATAAAAACAAATGATAACACCACATTAATCCCAGTGAAATAATTAATAAATGTCCTACGGCACGCATCCATGTTGTATCTGAAACATAACCCGGAACCATAAATAACAATCCAGAAGCTAAGAAAATAATAGAATACTTTTTTATGGCTTTTTTACTAATATTTCTATCTTCAATATCCATAAAACCTCCGGTCATAGCTGCGTTGATGATCATGGCTACAAATAATGAGGCGCCAAGAACACATGACAATGTTATGGGAAAGTATATCATGAATTTTCCAACAGTACCTGGCCATAATGCTAATGGAATAAATGCCGCAAGCGTTGTTGCTGTGGATGAAATTACAGGCCAAGCGATTTCGCCAATTCCGATTTTGGAAGCTTGAATTCGACTCATTCCTTTTTTCATATTTGCAAAAACGTTGTCAACAACCACAATTCCGTCATCAACAAGAAGTCCTAAGCCCATTACTAATCCGAACAATACCATGGTGTTTAAAGTAAAGCCGAAAGCCGATAAAATGGCAAAAGCCATTAACATTGAAAGTGGAATTGCGGCTCCAACAAACAATGAATTTCGAAGTCCCATTGTAAACATCAACACTATCATTACCAATATAATTCCGAAAATAATGTGATTGGACAGCTCATTTACTTGGTGTTCAACGCTATCCGATTGGTCGTTTGTCATTTTCAAACTCAAATCTTTTGGCAACACTTTTTCCTGGGCTATTTTTACAATTTCTTTAACCTGATCAATCGCAGAAATCATATTTTGACCAGAACGTTTTTTGACATTTAGCATCACAACTTCCTGACCTGATTCACGTGCATAGGTGGTTTTTTCTTTTTCTTTAAAGCTTATTTTTGCAATATCTTTAAGATAAACTGTACCTCCATAAGATTTTACAACAACATTATTAAGTTGCTCTGGTTTTGAAATTTCACCAACAATTCTGATATTATTTCTGGAACCTTGGGACACTAAATTTCCGCCCGAAAGGGTCATATTTTCATATTTTACGGCATTTTGGATGTCGTCAAAACTTACTTGTGCTGCGCCCATTTTAAACACATCGATTGCAATTTCTACTTCTCGGTCATCAACACCTAAAATATCAACTTTCTTAACTTCAGGAACATTTTCAATTTCGTCTTGTAAATATTCCCCAAATTTTTTGAGTTGTTGTGTGGTATAATTCCCTTTTAAATTAATGTTTAAAATCGGAACTTCTTCCGAAATATTGATGTTAAAAACATTCGGTTCAACTTTGCTCCCGTTATCAAGATTGGGCCAGTCGGTTTTTGCTTTCGACTGATCGACTTTGTCTTTAATTAAAACTTTAGCCTCTTCAATGGTAACTTTTTGGCTGAATTCTACGACAATCAATCCATAATCTTGGTACGAACTTGAGGTGACTTTTTCCACCCCCGAAATATTTTTAAATTGATCTTCTAGCGGCTTGGTTACTAATTTCTCCACATCTTCGGCAGAATTTCCTGGATAGATAGAGGAGATAAAGATTTTATTTTCTAAGATTTCTGGAAAATCCTCACGAGGCATATTGATATATGCCAACGTTCCCATTACGATTATGATAAAAGTTAGTATGTAAACGGTAATGCGATTATCGACTGCCCAACTTGAAATACCGAATTCTTTATTTTGATGACTCATAATTTAGGTTATTAGTTTATTTGATTATAAGGTTATAAGCAAATTATTTAGGTAATTGTGATTTATATAAACCATTAATTAGTACAGTTACCTCGGTTATTTTTTCTCTAATTTCAATATATTTTTGTTCTTCAATGTATTCAAAATCAAATGACAAAATTAATTGGTTTAACAATTCTAAAGCCCATCCGAATGCAATTTGAGTAAACCTTGCTTTGTCTTTCATAGAATTTCTGCCTGAACCCTCTGCTAAATTTGAGGCAACTGAAACCGAGCATCTTCTCATTTGACTCGTTATACCAAAAAGTTCTTCAAAACTAAATAGTTTCATTTGGGGGCTTTTAAACTTTTAAACAATTCAACTCTTCAACTAAAAATTCAATTTCATTCCCTCAGAAATAGTATTTATTCCTTCAACCACAATGATATCGTTAGCAGATAAACCGCTTAGAATTTCAGTTAGGTTATCAGATGATTTGCCTACGGTCACCATTGCTTTTTTAGCAGTTGCGGTTTTTCCGTTGCTATTGCTTGCTAAAAACACAAACTTATTCCCTTTTGCGTCCTCTTGTATCACGTTAGACGGAACTACAATAGCATTTTTAACAGTGTAATCAATTACTTTTAATTTGGCTACCTGATTAGGGCGCAATAAATTTTCCGGGTTAGGAACACTCACTTCAATCCCGAAACTTCTGTTGTTTGGATTAATAAAATTTCCAATTTGGCGAACTTTCCCTACATAATTTTTATTCAATGAAGTCAGGAACACATCTACTTGAGTGCCGACTTTTAATTTGCCTATATAGTTTTCCGGAATCGAAGTAGATATATACATATTGTTTAAATTTACAATACGCATTAACCCTTGAGTTCCCGCAGCAACTACTTGACCTCTTTCTACAAAAACTTCGTCAATTGTTCCAGAAAATGGAGCGCGAATTTCAGTTTTTGACAACATCGCTTTGGCTTGAGCTACAGAACGTTGTAAACTCAACATTTGAGTTTGTGCTTGTAAAA
>CANHKZ010000035.1 GCA_947461425.1 Flavobacteriaceae bacterium
GCTATGGCATCTAAGTCCCAACTCGCCGCTTCGGCCAAGGGTATTGGGAAAGTGGTTTTGTATCCATGAATGACATCTTGACCAAACAACAAGGGGATTTTCAACCGCGACTGCATGGCGAGTTCTTGGTATTGACGGGTATATTTAGTGCCGATAACATTGAGCATCGAACCAATTAAACCTCCTTTAATTTCAGATTCCTTGTTAGGATTAATGGTTATAGGACCTGTTGCCTGATTGTTTCCTGTGTATTGATTTAACTGGCCTATTTTCTCTTCCAAAGTCATTTGTTTGAGCAAAGCCGCTACTCTTTGGTCAATTGTTTTTTGTTGTGAAAAACCCAAAAGAGAAACTAATAATAAAGCGAGAAAAGGTATTTTTTTCATGTATTTCATTTTATATATAAATTAATAAACCAAAGTTTGGATGGCATGTGCCGGAATTTCTACTACTGTTTTTTTATTGCCCACAAATAAATTGTATTTTAGTTTATCATCGGACTGATTCATAACTACCGTTACAAGAGTCCCATCAACATTCTTAAATGTGGTGCTCAACAAATTACTCCTACTGGTGGCTGAACCTATACGTTTTGCATTCGGCTGAATAAATTTAGAAAAATGACCAATATAATAATAACTTGGGGTGTAAATTAACTCTCCAGTTGTAGTATCAGCGTGAATAGGCGCAAAACAAAAATTGCCTTTATGATTAGGACCTCCGTTTTCATCTAACAAAATATTCCAATCTGTCCAACCTACGGTTCCATTGTTAAAATCATTAATCATCGAACTACCGTAGCGTTCCGCATTGGTCCAAAATTGGTATTTTTTGGCATCAAAACGTTCTACACAGCCCTCTGTAAATAATATATTTTTAGAAGGATAGGCTTCGTACACTTTTCTAACATTATCAAACATCGGATCTCCACCAGACCAAGTTTCGTACCAATGAAATCCCATCCCCCAGGCGTATTTAGACGCTTCTGGATCATCATAAATTACATTGGCCCTTTGGTACATTAAGTCACGATTATGATCCCAAACTACAATTTTCTTAGCTCCCAAACCCTCCTTTTGCATGGTTGGCCCTAAGTAATTTTTAAGAAAATCTCGTTCGGCGACAGCCGTGAACAAACAGGATTCCCATTTTTGGGTGGCCATAGGTTCGTTTTGAATGGTAATTCCCCAAATGGGAATTCCTTCTTTTTCATACGCTTTCACAAATTTAGTATAATAATTGGCCCAAGCTTGATAAAATTCGGGTAACAAAGTGCCTCCTTGCGTCATTGTGCTATTACTTTTCATAAAAGCGGGAGGACTCCAAGGGGAAGCATATAAAAGCAAATTTCCTCCTGCCGATTGAATCGCACGTTTGATCATTGGAATTCGAAATTGTTTGTCATGATCAATAGAAAATGTATTCAATTCTTTATCTCCTTCCTCAATATAAATATAACTAGCGGTTGAGAAATCTGAACTATGTATGGAAGTTCGCAATAATGAATACCCAATTCCCGTTTCTTTATTATAATAAGCATTTAGTAATTCCGATTGTTTTGTAGGACTCAACTTTGCAAAAACCTCAGCACTGGCATCAGTTATAGCACCACCAATTCCCATAAAATTTTGGAATGATTGAGTGGGATTTACAAAAACTGAAATCTCGCTTTCAACAGCTTGTTGAGAAGGAATGAAATTTAAAATTTTGGATGGTGACAAACGTAAATCTGTATTCTCTGCAGTAGTAAATACTTGGATTAAGTTCTGTTTAGAATTTAAAATTTGTATTTCTTGTCCGTAACTTGAAAGGGACATCATTATTATACTTAATAAACTGTATTTTAACATGGTTTGAAGTTTGAATAGTTTACCAAATAAATGTTGCTACTCCACCGGCCCCAATGGAAGTCGTAACCCATTTTCCGTTTGATTTTATATTAAATAATTCATTAGTAGATCCATCATTTTCAATAATAAGAACTATTTTTCCCGTTGGAGTTTTAAATGCTACAGTATTTAGATTCCCGGTTTGATTTGAAGCAATACGAACAGAACCCGGCGGAACAAATTTAGACGCATGTGCAATGATATAATAGCCCACATTTCTCTCAAAACTATCGGCTCCATTAATAGTTAAAGCGCCTTTACAAGTAGAACAACCACCGGGAGTATACGGTCTAAAATTAGCATCGTTAGCTAGATTCCATTCCAAGGCTACCTTACTCCAATTGCGCATAGAACCAATAATTACATTTTTTAAATGCCACTTTAAATCCCCTTCAAATGTACCTGAAGTACCGGTATATTGTTCGGTAAAATAGAGGTTCTTATTTGGGTAAGCATTATGAACGTTAGACATCGCGCTAATATCACCTTCATACAAATGAAATGCAGAACCGTCAACATATGGATTTGCACCAACATCATTTAATATTGCCAAGGGATATTCAGGTTTATTACAGTTATGATCGTAAATTATAATTTTGGTAGTCAAATTGGCCTTGGCAAAAGCAGGTCCTAAATGGTTTTTAATAAAATCAGCTTGTTGTTGAGCCGACATGAACATACTTGGATTATTTCCTGAATGTAAGGGTTCGTTTTGTGGGGTTATGGCGGTAATTGAAATGCCTTCTTCCTTCATTTTCTGAATGTATTTGACAAAATAATTGGCATAGACTCCATAAAATTCTGTTTTTAGACTTCCACCAATGAAATTAGTATTATCCTTCATCCAGGTTGGAGCTGACCAAGGAGTTGCTATAATTTTAATTTGTGGATTGATTGCCAAAATTTCTTTTAACATCGGAATCACATCTTTTTTATCTGGGTTCAAACTGAATTGCGATAAGTTCACATCCGTTTGACCTGCAGGTAAATCATTGTAAGAAAAAGGAGCCGCATTCAAATCAGAAGCACCAATGCTAATTCGCAGATAGCTGATTGAAATCGAATTGTCATGTTTTCCAAACAATTCTTGTAATAGGTCTTGTCTTTTTTGAGGATTTAATTTATTAATTCCTTCAGCACTTCCACCTGTCAAAGTAAAACCAAAGCCATCAATAGTTTGGTAAGATTGAACTTCTTCTACTTCAATAGTAGGATAAATATTGTAATTTGTTCCAAAACTTAAAACAGCAGTTTGTTTTTGCAAATAAATATTTTTACTCCCATTGGTTAGCCAAAAATCCATATCATTGGTTACTGGAGGTTTCACCGATGGAGCCGGATTTTGGATTGTTTCTGTTGAAGAAGAACAATTGAACAAAGCTAATGATAGGCTTAGAAGTGAATAAAAAGTCATGTTTTTTAACATTTAATATTATTTTTAAAAACCTATTTCAACAAATACAGGCAAATGATCTGATGGATATCTTAACGCTTTTGAATCACTCAAGACAGCATACTTTTTTACCTCTAATTTTGTGTTTTTAGAAATAAAAATGTAGTCTATTCTTTTAGTAACTGGTTTGTCAAATTCAAAATTATTAAAGGTTCCATTAGGTCCAAATGGTTTTTGTATACTAATTTCACTCGTGTCATTCATTTTCATCTTGAGTGCTACAATAGATTTGTCAGCGGGTTCCAAATTAAAGTCACCCATCAACACAACAGGATAATTATATGAATTCAACTGATCCATTTTAGAAAGAATTAAGGCAATTGCTTTTTCTCTTGCTTTTATCCCAACGTGATCTAAATGCGTGTTGAAAACCCAAAAAATTCTGTCGGAATCTATTTCTTTAAAAAGAGCAAATGTACATACTCGATGACAAGCAGCATCCCAACCTATGGATATTTCATTTGGTGTTTCAGATAGCCAAAAAGTATTCGATTCAACTACTTTTAGCTTTTCTTTTTTATAAAAAATATTGGAAGATTCTCCTTGACCCTCTCCTTCTCTGCCAATACCTACTTGGTTGTATTGTAGAAGCGATTTTTCTAGATCAATTACTTGATTGGGCAATGCTTCCTGAATACCCAAAATATCTGGATCGTGAAATTGAATTTGAGAACTTAAAAAATCTTTTCGATTAGGCCATGCATTTAGTCCGTCAGAAGTAACATCCAATCGGATGTTGTAGGTCATTAATATCAAATTTTGACCATACGATACAGTAGCTAAAATCAAAAATAAATTAATCAAAAAGCGTTTTCCAGTTTTCATAGTTGTAAAAGTTATAGTCTTCAATCAAGCTTTTATCCAACTTACAAATAAAAGCTTTTTTTGAAGAGCACTAAGTTAACAAACCTTTTAATTGAAAACTCTAATATAATCTATTTCAAAAGTAGAGGATGTAAAATTTGGATCAATAGTACCACCAAAATTACCTCCCATTGCACAATTAATAATCAAGAAAAAATTTTGATTAAACGGTAATGCAGAATTATTTGTAAAAGTGTGAAACAAAGCACCGTCTACATAAAACTTAATTGTATCTGCTCTCCAATCTAGGGTATAAATATGAAACTCTGAAGAGGCATTTGAAATAGTAGTAGTTCTAGAAACAGCATTACCACCTGAAAAATTAGGATAATGTAATGTTCCATATATTTTATTTTGGGTATTCCCAACATGTTCCATGATATCAATCTCACCACAAGCAGGCCAACTAGCGGTTGTAATGTTATTTCCTAACATCCAAAGTGCAGGCCATGTTCCTCCTCCAAAAGGAAGTTTGGCTTTAATTTCTACTTTGCCATATTTGAAAGAAAACTTTCCTTGAGTCTTTATTCTAGCAGAAGTATAATTACTCCCTTGATATAATTCTTTTTTGGGTGTAATAATCAATTTGCCACCTACTACTTTTACATTATCGGTACGATTGGTGTAATATTGCGATTCGTTATTTCCCCAACCCCAATCTCCTGTACCTAAATCATAAGCCCATTTGGTTCCGTCAGGAGCACCATCAACATTAAACTCATCTGCCCAAATAGCCTTTGGCGCAACATAAAGCGTTACTACAACTGAAGTACTTATAAATTGTGAGCCATTGTAAGCAGAAACGAATATTGTATAGGAATTAGTTCCAGCTGCGTTATACGTATAGGTTAAAGACCCTGTAGTTGTTTCTTTAATTTCTCCATCTCCTAAAGCAATTTTATAAGAGGTAGCATTGGTAGCACTATATGTAAAGCTAACTGTACCACTACCGTCTCCATTAGGATTTTGTGATGAAACTCCTACGGGAGTTGCGACAACTACTAAGTTAGATGGCTTTACAATTGACTCACCCCCACTTGTGTTTCCAGAGTCTCCACTACATGAAAAAAATAGAAACGCTGATAAGAACACACTTAACATAAGCTTAGATTTATTGAAATTATTGAATTGTTTTTTCATATTGAATTCTTTTGACAATAAAATATAAGCCCAGAACCATAATGGTGCTGAGCTTATAAAAGATTTAAATTATTGTGCAGGTTTTAACTTTAAGTACCAAGCATTTCCGGACTCAGGACCATAACCCAAAACACGTAAGTACATTGCTGTTGGTGAAATAGAAAGAATCTCATATTCTTTTTGCACAGATGCTACCCCTATGTAAGTATCTACTCCGGATAAAACTATACTAGTTTGTGTTGAAGGAGTTGCTGCTGCAAAACCAGATGTTGCACCCGCAAAACTAAATGCTGAAGTTCCACCACCATATGGGTAACAACCTTCGTCACCTGAGGCAGGAATTCCTGGTAAACTTGTAAAAGCACCTGTTTTAGTAAAGGCTCCATCAGGATTAGTTACTTGTAAGGTATAACTAAATGCACCTAACTTTGTAAATTTAAATGTTGTAGTATAAAAACAATTGGCTGTAGCTACTTTTTCATCAACATTGGCAGTCCACCATATTGGAGCTGGGTTATCAGCTGGTCCAACTCCGAAGTGAGCAGAAACAGATTTATCCACAACCCAAGTCTTGTTTGTGTCTCCAGTTAAAGCAGTAACAATAGATGCCGCTGGTGCAAAGCTTACCTTTACAGTAACTTCTTTAGTTATTGTTGTAGCAGCACCTCCAGCACCGTAAGTAGCGATTGTAATTTGGTATGTTTTGATACCATTTGTAGTATATTTTTTAGTGATCTTTCCATTTGGAGCATCAACTAAATCTACCGCATCATCAGCATCAAAGTCAACTTTAGTTGCTAATACATTTTTTCCTGTTATTGTAAAATTTACAACTCCTGTTCCGTCACCGTTAGGATTAGCAATAGTTTTACCCACCACATCGGCAACAACTGTAACTTCTGATGGAGCGGTTAAGTCTCCAAACTCATATGTTTCTTGTGTGCAACTTACTATTAAAAAGATAACAGCTAGAAGACAGATTATATATTGTAATTTTTTCATGTTAATTTATTTAAAATTTAATAAAAATAAAGATTATCTATAAATACTGTTCCTCCTGAAGATTCAAAAAGCATTTGAGTAATTCCAGATTTATCGGTGGTGAAATCAGAAAGTGAAAGATCAACACTTACCCAACTTCCTGTGGTAACAGATGATACACTTACTAAAGATTCTTTTCTAGGGTCTCCATTCCCAAAACTAGTATTAACAATTTTAAATCCTAAACTTGTTGCATCAGGTGTCCAATAATCAAAATGAACCTTAGTCTTAGAGGAAAGATTAGTAGGATTACCATAATCAGTTACGATTCCAGTATAGTTTAGGAGGCTATATTTTAAAATTTTATTAGTTCCAATTAGTATTTCAGACAAAGTTGTAGTTTGTCCCCAACCAGGATTCCATTCACTAACATTGATATTGGTATAAGCATCACTAAAAATTGATACTACTCCACTTGCAGCACGTGTAGGTGTTGCAGGATTAGTTGTTGGTGCTGTAGGTGCTGAAGGATTTTTATAAAAATAAATATTATCTATAAATACTGTTCCTGCAGCCCATCCATCTCCTACAAATTTAAATTGAAAGATATCGTTCAAAGACAAACCTTGAGAAGTATAATCAGTTAAAGGGATATCTATACTGTTCCATGAATTAGCTACAAGAGATTTTTTTATGAATTTCTCACCAGACCCTAAACTAATTAAATAGGTTTCCAAGGCATTTACATCAGCAGTCCAAACATCCATATGCAAGTATTGCATAGCACTTACATTAGTTGTTGAAAATTGAATTCCTTGATAACTCAATTTAATATATTGCAACATTTTGTCACCATTTAAATCAAATTCTGCCCAGCTACTACCTTGTCCACCTTGACCCCAATCTGGGAAGAAATTAGTACCTGATAAATTGGTGTATTTAGAACCATATATTCCGATTACATCAGCAGCAGTTCTGTTAGGTGGCGTTGGAGCCGAAGCAATAGGAGCCATAATTGCAGTTACTGCAAAATCAACTTCATAAATAGTAGGTTTGATCGCACCACTTTTTGAAACAATTTTAATCTTATACATTCCAGCTGTTGCATATACATGAGATGTAGATTCTCCATTATTTACTTTAACAGGAACTTCATTAGCAACATCCCCAAAGTATACATCGTAAAACAAGGCAAAATCAGCAGTAGCTTTTACGTTTACTTTTTTAGAAATAGCTTTATCGTTTTCAATGGTTACCACTAAATTCTCAGGCGATCTGAAGGATACATTTATATCTTGTGTATTTTCAGTTTTTTTACCACTTAAACCTATAGCAATAACCTTAACTTTATAAATACCTTCTTTATAAATATGTACCACTGAGCTTCCTGCGTTAACGATGGCAGGTTGAGCAGTTCCATCCCCAAAATAAACTTCAAATTTTGAAGCACTTTCACCTCTTGGAGTTAATGTGACTTTACCCGAATTGTCTTGCGTTATAGTTGCTAGAGCAGAAACGGCTGCGGGATCAGTTATTGAATTCAGGAAACTAGTATCCCCGTCAATACCCTCGGGAACACTACAACCTACAGTTACAGCAAACAATAGTAGAAAACTGTATAATATTTTAATATTTTTCATAAGTATCTAAATTTATTGGTTATATCCAGGATTCTGAACTAATTTAGTGTTTTGCAATTCTCTGTAAGGAATAGGAAAAACTTCATTTTTCCCAGCTTTAAAACCCCTAGATGCTAATTTAGAAGCTGCATCTCCCCAACGAACTAAATCAAAGAAACGATGTCCTTCACCAGCTAATTCAGCTCTTCTTTCTGCTTTAATTGCGGCTAAAGAAACAGGAGTGCTTGCGGAGCCAACACGAGCTCTAACAGCATCTAATAAAGCTTGCGCTCTGGCACCAGTACCTCCAAGAGCTTCTGCTTCCATCAAATAGGAATCGGCTAAGCGAATTACATACGAATTTTGTCTGTAATTTAAAACTGGTTCACCAGTACCTGTAGTCACATCAGAACGTCTAGGTATGAATTTATTTAAGAAATATCCTGTGTCTTGATAACCACCGATATAATCTGCTTTTCCTGCTGCTTTTAATGCTTTTAAATCTAAAACAGTTGTAGCAAAGCGCGGATTTGTTTTTATAAAATCATAAAAATCTTGTGTAAACACATTAAAACTCCATCCAGAAGGTAAATCAGGAGCATCGTTTGCAATTTTAGAGTAGGTTCTAGGTCCACACATGATATTGGTTGAATTTCCTTCATCAATACCATTACCCCAATTTTCCCAACCAATACTAGATGCATTAGTATGTGCTACTTCTAAAATAGACTCCGAATTGAACTTGTTGTTTATAGTCCACAAATCAGCAAAATTAGTTAATAATCGGTATCCGTATTGACTTGTCCCGCCAGGGGTGCCATTAACAGCCGCTAATTCCGTTGCCGCTAAAGCAGTTTTATTTTGGTACAAATACACTTTCCCTAATAAGGCACGCGCTGCACCCTTTGTGATACGAGCTGATTCAGAAACAGGAACTGTACTTGGCAAATTAGCACTTGCTATAGCTTCTGTTAAATCTTTTTCAATTTGAGCATAAACTGCTGTTGGCGTGGCTTGAGTAACAGTATAAAATTCTGAAGAGGTAATAGGGACTGTAATCAAAGGAATGTTTTTAAACATTCTAACTAAATTAAAATAGTAATTAGCGCGCAATGCCTTAGTCTCAGCTGTATAACGATCAATCAAAGCAGCACTCATTGGAACAGAAGCCAACTTCGTTAATAAATAATTGGCTCTAAAAATTCCTTGATAATGATCATTCCATAGACTAGAAGGCATGATATTAGCATTGATAGTATAATTTGAAAATCCTTGAATTCCGGCACCATCAGAGGCACCACCTCCACCAGCATAATGATCATCTGAACCTGCATTCATCATGGTCATCATGTTTTCAAAACCGCCAGAGTTTTTTCTCATGATATCATAAACAGCAACTAATCCTGCAAAAGCTTGTTCTTGATTTTGGTAATAATTACTCTCCAAATTTGTTCCTTTTGGTTCCACTTCCAAATATTCTTCAGAGCAGGATCCCAACGAGATAATTATTGCAGTAACAAAAGATAATAATTTAATATTTGTTGTTTTCATAATTTAATTTATATTAAAATTGAACATTTGCACCAAACATGAAAGTACGTGCTTGAGGATAATAACCTCTATCTATTCCTAAAATGTTTCCTCCAATTTCTGGATCAAAACCTGTATATTTAGTAAGCGTAAGAAGGTTTTCACCCGTTATGTAAAAGCGAACTTTTTGAGCACCCACTTTATTTACAAGACTAGAGGGTAAAGAATAACCCAATTGAACTATTTTAAGTCTCAGATAGTCTCCATCTTCTAAATAAAAATCGGAAGAATTACCAAAATTACCATTGGTGTCATTATTGGTTAATCTAGGGTAAGTCGTTGATGTTCCGGGTCCAGTCCATCGAGAAAGAGCTTCTGTTTGATAATTGGCATTTAAAATATCCAATCGACGAATTCCTTGAAAGATTTTATTTCCAGTTGCTCCTTGAGCAAATGCCATTATATCAAATCCTTTGTACTCTATATTCAATGTTAAACCAAAAGTAAATTTAGGTAATGGACTTCCCAAAAACTGCTTGTCATCATTTGTGATCGCTCCGTCACCATTGGTATCTGTCCAACGGAAATCACCAGGGCGAGCATTTGGCTGAATCAAACCTCCGGCTGCATTTGTATAGGCATTAACTTCATCCTGAGTTTGGAAAATACCTGCTGTTTTAAATCCGTAAAAAGAATTGTACGATTGTCCCACTTGTGTTCTGGTAATTTCTCCCATAGATTGGAAACCAGCTACACCATTAGTAATAAACTCTTTTCCTTGGCCTAAGAAAGTTACTTCATTTTTAAGATAGGATACGTTTCCATTTGCAGAGAAATTAAATTCTCCCATTTTCTTACGATAGCCAAGCTCAACTTCAATACCACTATTTTCCATATCGGCAACATTCCCTAAAGGACTTCCTGTTGCACCTACATAACCTGGTAAGTCAACATATTGAAGAATACCGATTGTTTTTTTATTATAATATTCCACGGTTAAATTCAGGTCATTGAACAACTTTGCATCAAAACCAACATTAAATTGAGAAGTTTCTTCCCATTTCAAATCAGGATTTGATGGGGCACTTGGACTATTTCCTGAAGAAATAGTTGAACCAGCACTACCAAAAGTGTAGTTACGTCCTCCATCAATTAAAGCTAAGAAACCATTAGCTGCAATGGCATCATTACCAACAACTCCATAACCACCTCTAATTTTAAGGGAGTTAACTATAGTATTCTCTTTCCAAAAACCTTCTTTAGAAACTACCCATCCAGTAGAAAAGGAAGGGAAAATACCAAATTTGTTATTTGGACCAAAATTAGACGAACCGTCTCTACGAATAATTCCCGTAAACAAATACTTTTCATTGAAAGAATAATTCAAACGAGAGAACAATGAAGTTACTCTATGCTCTTGAGCAGTATAAGAAGCCCCAACACGTTGTGCTGTTGGCAAAGGAAAATTAAATGATGCTTCTCTGTAATCGTTAACTGGCAAATTAGTATGAGCTACATAAGAACCTCTAGTATTGTTATCTATGTAAACACCTTGTCCCACTAAAACAGTAAAATCATGTGCGCCACTATTTTTAGAGTACGATGCAGTGTTTTCAATATTCCATGCAAATGTTTGATTAGTAGCTCGAGTTAAACTATTTTGAGAAGATAAAACTGTTGGACTCAAGTAGAATTTTGGTGTGAAAGCTTCATCACCCCAATACGCAATTTTACCACCCATTGAAGATCTAATTTTCAAATTTTCAATTGGCTTGATTTCAGCAAAAACATTGCCAATAAAATCATCCGACCAATTGTAATTTCCTAATCGAGTATTTACATACGCAACAGGATTTGACATTTCTTGTCCAACTATAGAAGATATTCCGTAAGGATTACCATTGGCATCTCTAAAAACAGGGTTGCTAGTATAAATAGAAGAATTAGCAACAATTGGATCTGTAATTACAACTGGAGTAATAGGATCTAAATTCAAAGCTGAACTTAATGGACCTCCGAATTCACTATTTGTATTCCCTAAACCAACTCCTTTTTGATGCGTATAACCAAGTGTTTGACCTATTTGGATTTTTTTAGTCAAATTATGGGTTGAATTCAAACGAATACTTTTCTTGTTGAAATTAGAAATAGGTTTTGACACAATACCTTGTTGATCTTGAACGCTAAAAGAGGCAAAGAAAGTAGAAACATCGTTACCACCACTAAAACTAACTTCGTGATTAGAACGTTGTGCATCGTCACTGAAAATTTGCTTTTGCCAATCTGTTCCCGTTCCTAGACTAGATAAATCAGAATATAAAATTGGACCACCTCCAGCAACAGATTTCTCATTCATTAAAGCACCATATTGGGTTGCATTTAACAATTTAAGCGTTTTCTCTGGAGCAGAAATACCCGTAAAACCGGTATAATTGACACTGATTTTACCTAACTTCCCTTTCTTAGTAGTTACTAAAATAACTCCTGAAGCAGCACGGGCTCCATAGATCGCTAAAGAAGCTGCGTCTTTAAGCACCTCAATAGATTCTATGTCTGATTGATTAACAAAACCAATACCTCCAGAATCAACAATAACTCCGTCAACCACCCATAAAGGGTTATTACCACCATAAGTATCAAAAGTAGTCAAACCTCTAACACGAACAGTAGAAGCTGCTCCCGGCTGTCCTGATTGCGCAGCGATTGTTACACCAGAAACCCTACCTTGTAAAGTTTGTTCAATACGACCGTTAGGGACTTTTTCTAAATCTTTAGCTTTCACACTTGAAATTGCTCCAGTAACAACACTCTTCTTTTGAGTACCATAACCTACAACAACGACTTCGTTCAAGTCTTGAGATTGTGACTTCAATCTAAAGGTTAGGGAGGTTTTACCATTAACAGATTGTTGAATGGTAGTGTACCCAATAAAACTTACCACCAAAACCCCGTTTGTAGGTGATTTGATTTCAAACACACCATCAAAATCAGATGTTGTGGCTTTGGATGTTCCCTTTAATAAAATAGTTGCCCCAGGAATGGACATCCCATTTTCGTCATACACTTTACCTTTCACGACAAGATCTTGTGCTTGTACATAGATTGTGAAAAACAAAGACAAAAAACAAAAAATAAATAATTTCGTTAATTTCATTTTTCTTAAATTATTGGTTAATTAATTAGTAACATGGCGCAATATTACCCTAAAAAATTAATAATTAAGAAAAAAAAATCTATACAAAAACACATCATATAGAAAAAAAACAGATTAAAAATACATTTTATTACTATTATAAAATATTGATTTACAAATATTTAGATTCAAAAAAATATTTTAATAAAAAAATATAAAAATAAAAATACCCATACAATCCCAATTTTGATATACATTAGCATATACTATACAACTTATCAGTTTTTTTAATACATAAAATATGCGCAACCTTAAAAAAAATATTTTACAAATAGTATTTCTTTTATTCCCATTATTATTTTTAGGTCAGGTAAAAAGTATTGGAATTCCAGATATAAGAAATTATAAAAGAGTGGATTATAAAGGAGGTACGCAAAACTGGAATATTGATCAGGATAAAAATGATAATTTATATTTTGCAAATAATGATGGTTTATTTCAGTTTGACGGTACCGTTTGGTCAAAATACGAATTGCCTAATAAGTCCGTAGTACGTTCTTTAAAAACACATTATTCTGGGAAAATATTTGTTGGCGGCTACAATGAATTTGGCTATTTTAAATCCGATTTAAATGGAAGGTTGGCCTACTATTCTTTGTCTAAATTTCTAACAGAAAAAGAGACTAACTCCATCGATATCATCTGGAAAATTCATCAGTTTAAAGAGGAAATCATTTTTCAATCGTTTAACGAAATCTACATATATAAAAAGAATACTATTCGAATTTTGAAAGCCCCTCACCGATTTCAATTTTCATTTTTAGTGAATAAGGAACTTTATTTTCAAGATATTAAAAATGGAATTTTAAAATATGAAAACGGGAAATTAATACCACTACCCAATACCTCCGAATTAAATGATACCGAAGTTTGGGGGATGTTTTCTATTGGAAACAATACAATAATAATAAGCACTTTAGACAAAGGGCTTTACAGCTATCAAAACGGAAAATTAACTAGCTGGAATACGGAAGCAAATTTATTCATTAAAAAGAATAGTGGTCTTGGAGGAGCAACAATGAAGAATAATTATATTGTTCTCAATTCAGTAGTAGATGGTATAATTGTTTGTGATAGCAGTGGTAAAATCATCCAACATATCAATCGTAAAAAGGGCTTACAAAACAATACCGCCTTAACCTCTTTTGTTGACAATAAAAACAACTTATGGCTTGGTTTAGATAATGGGATATCTTTTGTTAATGAAAATTCCCCTTTTACATTTTTTGGAGCAAGCTATAATTTGAGTACTGTTTACGCAACCATTGTGCACAAAGGCATATTATATGTGGCAACAAATCAAGGCGTATTTTATCATAATTGGAGCAATCCATTTAAGGAAGAAGAATTTAAATTAATAAGTGGATCTGAAGGTCAAGCTTGGAACTTAAAGCTAATTAATGGAACATTATTTTGCGCGCACAATAGAGGTGCACTTATCCTATCTGGTAGTTCAATAGTAAAGACATTAGACAATACTGGATATTGGAGCTTCAAAAAAATTCCTGGAAAAACTGAAAAAATAATTGCTTCTAATTACAATGGATTTTCTCTGTTAGAAAATAAAAATGGAAATTGGGTTTTTAGTACTCAAATCAGAGGATTTTCGAAATCAGTTGGAGATTTTGAGATTGAAAATTCAACTATTTGGGCAAAAAAAGACGCGGTAGTATATCAATTACAATTAAATCCTACTTTTTCAAAATTTGACGACATCAAAACACATCATAGTTTATCAAAAATAGACAATGGAATTACAAGTGTCCAAAAAATAAAAAATAGTGTTTACTTTCAACACAACAATCATTTCTACACCTACTCAAAAGAAAAAAACAAATTTGAATCAGATAAATACCTCACATCTCTTTTTGAAAAAATTCCAAAAACAAATACAATTGTAGAAGACAAAGCGGGAAATATCTGGTATGTAATCAAAGAAACACTTGGTGTTTTAAAAAAGAATAAGAATGGAACTTACACTAATAGTACTGCTCCTTTTTTAAATTTTACGCAATATTTAGTGTACAATAATTTATCAGTAAATACGATAGATGATAAAAATATATTCATTGGACTAACTGATGGATTAGTACATTACGATTCCAACCAATTAAACAACATTAATAGTAAGCCTAAAGTATTTATTCAGAATTTCACAAGTCCTGAGGGAGTAATTTACACAGGGACAAAAACTGTGCTTAAAGAAAGAATCACAATTCCTTATTCTTCTAATTTTGTAAAATTTAGATTTTCAACTCCAAGCTTTGAAAATGTAGAGAACATAAAATATTCCTTTAAATTAAAAGGATTTGATGACAATTGGAGTAAATGGACAACGGCTACAATTAAAGAATATACCAACCTAAGAGAGGGTAAGTATACGATGCTGCTTAAATCAAAAAGTAGCTTTGGAATAGTATCTGATGTCACCTCCGTTTCTTTTACTATTTCACCACCTTGGTACAGACATTTTATTGCTTATATTTTTTACATCATTTTTATTGTGGTGATAGTTCGTATTATTAGGGAGCGAATAAAAATCAAGATTAGAAGAAATAAATATTATGAAACTATTGAACAGCGAAGATTATACCTGGAAAAAGAAGCCCGAATTCGTCAAAAACAATTCAATCTAGAGAAAGAAATTGAAAAATTAAAAAATGATAAGCTAAAGATAAATCTTTTAGCTAAAGATAAAGAGCTAGTTACCAATTCGCTTCAAGTGGTAAAAAAGAATAAAATACTGAACGGAATTATACAACGTTTGAAAGACATCGACACTTCTACTTTTGATGAAGCGACTAAATTTCAGTTTGAAAAACTTCGGAAAAGCATCTTAAAAGAGGTGAATTCTGATAAAAGTTGGAAAGACTTAGAAAAACACATAAAGAATGTTCATTTTGAATTTTTAAAAAGGTTAAAAGAAAAACATCCAACTATTTCTCCAAGAGAATTAGATCTTTCTACCTATTTACTGATGAATATGTCTACCAAAGAAATTGCGGAAATCATGAATATTTCTGGTGGAGGAGTTGAACTAGCACGTTATCGATTGAGAAAAAAATTGGAACTTACTAAAAAAGAAAATTTGACAGGATACTTAATGAGTCTTTAAAAAATATCCAGGCTAAATTGGTACTACTTATCTACACAACATCCAATGCCCGTTCTAAAGCCATGCCTCGAGAACCTTTTATTAGAATTATACTTTGCGCTATTATGTGTTTATTTATGTAGACTACTAAATCATCAAAAGTCAGATGAAAATGAAAATTTTCTTTCTTAGTTGCATTAGAGAAAAAATCAGCCCCTACAAAATGACAAATTATATCTTTTTGATTGGATAAGGATGCAACAATTTGTTGATGCTCATAAAGACTTTCTTCTCCCAATTCAAACATATCGCCTAAAATGGCTATTTTGTTTGGTTGATCTATTTGCTTAAAATTTTCAATTGCTACTGCCATACTACTTGGATTAGCATTGTAAGCATCTAATATAATTTGATTTGTTCCTTTGGTAATCAATTGTGATCTGTTATTTTCGGGTATATAGCCCTCTAAAGCTGATTTAATTGCCTCATTGGGGACTTTAAAGTATTTCCCTATCGCAATGGCAGCATTAATATTGTTTGCGTTATAAAGGCCTATCAAATGAGACGTAATTTTCAAATCTTCAAATACAACAGACACAAACGGGTTTGCAGCAACTGTAGTAACAGAAACATTGGCTTCCGATTGATTAACTCCGAATGTATAATGATGTAACGATTTTGTTTTTTCAACTTGAATAGCATCTTCTAAATTAACAAAGGCTAATTTTTCATTACCAGAAAGATACGAATACATTTCACTTTTTCCTTCAATCACTCCAGATATACCTCCAAAACCTTCCAAGTGAGCCTTACCAAAATTAGTAATATACCCATAATCAGGCTGAGCCAATTGGCATAAAAATTCAATTTCTTTTTTATGATTTGCACCCATTTCCACGATTCCAATTTCTGTATCTGAACTAAAAGAAAGTAAAGTCAACGGAACTCCTATATGGTTGTTTAAATTTCCAATGGTAGCTTTAGTTTTGTATTTTGCCGAAAGAATCGCGTGAATTAATTCTTTAGTAGTTGTTTTTCCATTACTGCCGGTTAAAGCAATGATGGGTAATTTTAAATAATTTCTGTGGTACTGAGCTAACTCTTGTAGCGCTTTTAGACTATCGTTAACCAAAATGGTTCTTTGGTCAATGTAATACTCTGAATTATCAATCAGAACATAGGAGGCCCCTTTTTCTAAGGCTTCTTGAGCAAAAGTATTGGCATCAAAATGGTCTCCTTTGATAGCTACAAAAAAGGAATTAGGTTGAATTTTTCGGGTATCAATTGAAACTGATGCGCATTCTAAAAATAAAGCATGAATTGAAGCAATATCCATATAACTGAGAATATAATAAAGCAAAAGCCCTAAAAGGGCTTTTGGTATGAATGATATAAAAACTAGTTTCTAGGTCTTTTCTTGGTTTGTGATTTAGAACCAACTCTTGACATAGCACATCTAAATCCTATATAATCAGTGGCCATATCTTGAGGAAAATAGCGTCTTTGCGCTGGATCTAACCAATAGGCTCTATCTCGCCATGAACCGCCTTTGTACACCCTCACATTATCGTTAATCAAAGTAGTTCTCTTACTAGACTTATCAAATTTTCTAACCATCTTACCTAAACTATCAACAGTAACATTGTGTTTTGGAGAGTTATACATGTTTTTTATGTCTTTAGTCGATTCCGATGAACCAAACTTAAACTCTCTACTAGATTGTTGATCACCATCTCTAAAATTTAAGTTGTTACTTTTATTGAAATTTTGTCTCAAATAAGTTTCGTTTTCATCCACTGGAACCTGAACTATTTGTCCTGGTAATGTTCTAGCAATAATTTTACCGTTACTTAAAGTGTCATACTTCATTGTTTCTTTAGTAACGATTTCTACTTTACCATCTTTTCCGATTTTGTTTTTTGTATATTGATTTCCTCTGAAATAGTTAAAATCATTGTACTCATTATCCACAACAGGACGGTAAACATCTGCTACCCATTCGGCAACATTACCCGCCATATCGTATAACCCAAAATCATTAGCCGGGTACTTTTTAACTTCATTGGTGATATCAGCGCCATCATCAGTCCAGCCTGCTATTCCACCGTAATCTCCATTTCCTTGTTTGAAATTCGCCAACTGGTCGCCAATAGTTTGACGTTTTCCTGAACGAGTATTTTGTCCAGACCAAGGGTATTTTTTCTGTCCCTTGTACACATTATATTCTCTTTGTCCAACATCGGCAGCTGCAGCATATTCCCATTCCGCTTCCGTTGGTAATCTATATTCTGGCAACAATAATCCTGATGAACGTTTCACATAAAGATTTTTAGGCGCAATCACTTTACCTTTTTTGCCCGTTTTGGCCGCTTTAGCTCCAGCTCCTTTTTTTCCTTTTAATACAATTTTATCATCACCTCCATAAGTAGAAGAAGGAGAATTTAAATAGGTTTCCGTATTAAAGGTACTTTCGGCAGTAGCATCTAAAGTTTTGGCGTCTTTTTTCAAATAGCCGTTTTTCTCTAGCAAAGCTTCATTCACACGTTCTGTTCTCCATTTACTAAACTCATTGGCTTGAATCCAATTAACACCTACAACGGGATAATCAGCATAAGAAGGATGTCTTAAATAATTATTAATCATATTTTCACTGTAACCCAATCTATTTCTCCAAACTAAGGTGTCAGGCAAAGCTCCTTCATAAATACCTCTGTAATTTTCTTCAGTTGGAGGAAATACATTTTTCAACCATTCCAAATATTCTAGATACATTCCATTGGTAACCTCAGTTTCATCCATGTAAAAGGATTGAACGTGTTGCTGCGTAGCCGAATTATTCCAATCATGCATTACATCGTCTTGTACTCTACCCATAGTATAGGTTCCGCCTTCCACAAAAATTAATCCTGGTCCGGCAGCTTGTTCACCCGCTTGTTTAAAGCCTCCTTTTTTACTATTGGCATTCCAGCCTGTTGCTTTTGAAGAACCATTACCTGAACTAGAAGATTTTTTGCTACAGCTTGACACACCAATGACTAAAAACATTGATATCATCAAAGGTAATGCCTTAACTTTATTTATTTTCATACTCATTATTGAAGGAAATTTTAATGATGCAATATAATGATTACTAATGAATAGGTTCATATTTTTTATAAATTTAAATTATCTCGTATGGTTTACACCACAAAAAACAAAACGCAAATTTATAATTTTTATTATACCAAACACATTAAATTGGTAACTTTTTAGTTATTTGACATGATAGAAAAAAGTAATTTTTTTTCTTTAAAAAAGTAAATCATAATAATAATCAAAAAAAGTAGTTATACAGAAATAGATTTCTGGTTTAATTTCCAACAACTGATTTTATTGAAATAATTCATTAATTAGTTTTAAATTAGTAGAAATTAAAGTAATTTCTACTGCCCTATTCAATAATTGTTAATACTATAAAAAAAAGTATATTTGTTAATCATTTACAACACATTACAATGAAAAAAAATACCCTACTGCTGCTTTGTTTACTAGCCATGTCTTTCGCTCAGGCTCAAGTAAGAGTAATTACCACTGGAGTGCCCTTCTTGATGGTAGCTGCCGATGCAAGAGCTGCCGGAATGGCTGATATAGGAATCGCAACCTCTGTAGATGCCTTTTCGCAACAATGGAATCCTGCAAAATATGCCTTTTCAGAATCAGAACAAGGGTTTTCAGTAAGTTACACTCCTTATCTAACCGATTTAGTCAATGATATTTCGTTAGGACAAATAACCTATTTCAATAAAATTAACGAAAGAAGTGCATGGGCCACCAGTTTGCGTTTTTTTGGACTTGGAAATATAGAATTACGAAACGATGCTAGTGATCAGCCCAGAACAGTTTCTCCAAATGAATTGGCACTCGACGGATCGTATTCGTTAACTCTTAGTAATACATTTTCAATGGCCGTTGCAGGGAGGTTCATTCGTTCTAATTTAAAAATCGCAACAGAAAACACAGATGCTTCAGCCGCCAATACTTTTGCAGTAGACATAGCGGGATTTTACCAATCTGAAGAAAAAGCATATTCAAATTTTAGCGGGATTTGGCGTGCCGGTTTTAATATTCAAAATCTCGGTCCAAAAATCAGTTATGATAATGAAGAATTCAATACTAATTTTTTACCTGCCAATTTAAAAATCGGTTCCGGTTTTGACTTTATTTTTGATGAAGAAAATAAAATTTCAGTAAATGTTGAATTGAATAAATTATTAGTTCC
>CANHKZ010000036.1 GCA_947461425.1 Flavobacteriaceae bacterium
ATTCTTTAATATTGCTCCATTGATAGTCTGTTCCAACTCCTTTAAAAATAATTCCTTCAAAAGTTTTTTCGGTACGAATCATTCCTGCTTTGGTGGCAACGGCTTGACTATGGCTAATGCCAGAAACGGAATTGAATTTGGGATAAAATGATTGCTTTTTAGCAATAGGGGTTACAGTGGTTTCAGACTGATTGTTGTCATAACTTGAGATTATAATATGGCCGTTGAAAGCCGATACTTTCTCTCTGATTTTTTGTTGCAAACCAATTCCTGTAGCAACCGAAACAATCATCATTACCATTCCAATAGCAATTGCCGCAATGGCAATTTTTATTATTGGCGCAGAAATACTACTTTTATGATCTTTAGCAGTAATTAATCTTTTGGCGATGAAATATTCTAAATTCAAGTTGATTCGGTATTTACTTGAGCCAAAAATACAGCTAAAACACGAATTACACTAATTGACTATAACTTTATTTATATGACAACGAACTTCTCTTTTAAAAAATCTTTACCCATTTTTTGGGTCCTTTTTTTGATCACTTCTTGTTCCATAAACAAATCCATTCAACAAAAAAACACAGCTTCAAATTCATTTACTAGTGGAAATCAAAAATTGATTCGCTCAACTCAACCTTTAGATTTTAAAACTGGAGCCGACAATTACGAAAGTTACTTACCGCTATTGAAAGATAAAAAAATAGGAGTGGTAAGCAACCAAACCGGAATTTTGACTAACAAAACACATCTAGTTGATTTTTTGGTTGCCAATGCGATCCAAGTTCAAAAAATATTTGCCCCTGAACACGGATTTCGCGGAACAGCAGACGCTGGCGAACTCATTATAGACGGGAAAGATACTAAAACGGGATTGCCAATTATCTCTCTTTACGGTGCTAATAAAAAACCAAAACCAGAACAATTAGAGGGGATTGATATTTTGGTTTTCGATATCCAAGATGTAGGCGCGCGTTTTTACACTTACATTTCTAGTCTACATTACATCATGGAAGCCTGTGCAGAAAATAACATTCCGCTTCTTGTTTTAGACCGTCCAAATCCAAATGGATTTATCATTGACGGCCCTATTTTAGAAAAAGAATACAGCAGTTTTGTGGGAATGCATCCAGTACCCGTGCTGTATGGGATGACCATTGGCGAATACGCCCAAATGATTAATGGCGAAAAATGGCTGCATTCTACTATACATTCCGAACAAGTGATTCAATGTAATTTAACCATAATTCCCTGCATACAATATGATCGAAACGCTTCTTATGCTATTCTTGAGAAACCTTCTCCCAATCTTCCCAACGACCAAGCGATAAATTTGTACGCTAGTTTGTGTTTTTTTGAAGGGACCAATGTGAGTAGTGGACGTGGTACGGATAAGCAATTTCAAATTTATGGCTCGCCTTTTTTACCCCAATCCGGATTTAGCTTTACTCCAGAACCTAACATGGGTGCCAAAGAACCAATGCACAAAGGTGTTCTTTGTTATGGAGAAGATTTATCTACGGTTGAACCTGTCAACCAAATTGAGTTGAAATGGCTTTTACGAGCTTACAAAACAACACAAGATTCAAGTCAATTTTTCATTCCGTTTTTTAGCAAATTAGCAGGAACAAAAACCTTGCAACTTCAAATAGAGGCAGGTATTTCGGAACGAAAAATTAAAAAAAGTTGGAAACCCGGTTTAGATCAATTTAAAGAAATTCGAAAAAAATATTTGTTGTACTAAAGCGGTAATTTCTTTTTCATTTCTTCTACTATATTATACGCTGCTGGACAAATTGGAATATTCTTTAATGTCAAATCCGATATTTGTTGGAACTTTTTACGATCAGTATGCGGAAATTCGCGACACGCTTTCGGGCTCACCTCGTAAATAAAACAGCTATTATCCTGATCTAAAAAAGTACAAGGCACTGATTGCAACACATAATCTTTATCCTCGTCAATGCGAAGGTACTGTTCCATAAATTGTTGGGGCTTTTGCCTAAGATGTTTCGCAATGCGTTCAATATCGGCTGAAGTAAATAGAGGTCCAGTAGTTTTACAACAATTCGCACAGGTCAAGCAATCTGTTTTTTTAAATTCGGCGTCGTGCAATTCTTGCATCGCATAATCTAAATTTTTAGGCGCTTTCTTTTTAAGTTTATCGAAATACTTTTTATTTTCGATATGCTTATCTTTGGCTAACTTTGCTAATAGGTTTATTGGTGGATTCGTCAATTTGATACTTTATAATTGTAAACGACAAAATTACTCAAATCGAATAAACAAATAACCTTATAAACAACTAAACTTAAATGAAAGACCTTTTCGGAAAAGCCATACTCGATTATCAAACTAATTCTTCTCCTGAAAATATAATCACATCGACTTCAATTTCGGAAGAAGATGAGATGGAAGTGGCGTATTTGTTTCGGGGCTTTGACGAAATGCCCGCTATTGAACAAAAAGCATTGCAATTAGTCAAAGGTCGAACTTTAGATGTGGGTTGTGGTGCAGGAAGTCACGGTTTGTATTTGCAAAACGAACGAAATATAGCAGTTCACTCCATTGATATTTCCAAAAATGCTATTCAAGCCTGTTCGCTTCGCGGATTGAAAAATGTACAAGCCATTGATCTCTTGGATTTGGAAAACGAAAAATACGACACGATTCTGTTATTAATGAACGGTACTGGAATTTTTGAAACCTTGGAGAAAACAACGATTTACCTCCAAAAACTAAAAAGCTTACTCCATTCAAACGGACAAATTTTAATTGATTCCTCGGATATTATTTATATGTTTGATGAAGACGAAGATGGAGGCAAATGGATTCCGAGTAGTAATTATTATGGGGAATTAACGTTCACCCTTCAATACAAAAACGAAATAGAAGCCCCGTTTCCTTGGTTATACATGGATTACAACACACTTCAAAATGCGGCTTTGGCCAATGGCTTACAATGCCAACTTATTTTGGAAGGTGACCATTTTGACTATTTAGCACAACTTACTATTTTATAAAATCAAAAAAATGGAAGAACAATTACGTTATCCAATTGGAAAGTTTAAAGCGCCTGAAGAATATACAACGGAATATTTATCGGAACGAATTGAGGAAATTGCTCAATTTCCAGTAGTATTTAAAAAAGAAGTGTTGCATTTAAACGATGAACAACTGAACACCCCTTATAGAAATGGCGGATGGACAATCCGTCAGGTGATTCACCATTGTGCCGATAGTCATATGAATTGTTTAATCCGACTCAAATGGGCTTTGACAGAAGACACACCCACTATAAAATTTTACTTCGAAGACCGTTGGGGCGAAATGGCCGATAATGCAACTATGCCTGTCGCACCAAGCCTAAGCTTTTTGGAAGGATTGCATTTTCGATTGGCTTATTTAATGAAAAGCTTATCCGAATCTGATTTGAACAAATCATTTATTCATCCCGAACACAATGCTTCGTTCCAAATAAAAGAAATAATTGGAACCTATGCTTGGCATGGTTTACACCATTTAGCACATATTACCGAATTGAAAAAAAGAAAAGGCTGGTAAACAAAAAACTCCAAACAGTTGTTTGGAGTTTTTTGTTACGGAATATTCAAATATTTATGCGTTTGTAACGACACCCGCCATTTTGGATTTTTCATTACATAATCTACAATTAATGGGGTCATTTCTTCTCTTTTACTCCACTCAGGTTGCAGAAACAATATAGCATTTTTATTAACTTTTTCAGCTTGCTCTTCGGCAAAAATAAAATCGTGTTTGTTATATATAATTACTTTCAACTCATCGGCATGGTCATAGACCGTTTGAGTTGGTAATTTGTATTTTTTTGGCGAAAGACAAATCCAATCCCAAGTTCCAGAAAGCGGATAAGCTCCTGAGGTTTCAATATGTACTTTACAATTATTATCTTTTAATTTTTGGGTCAACAAAGTCATGTCCCAGGTTAATGGCTCTCCACCAGTTACCACAACAGTATCAGCAAACTTAGTAGCATTAGCAACAATTAAATCTATATTGGTTGGTGGATGCAATTCTGCATTCCAACTTTCTTTTACATCACACCAATGACATCCCACATCACAACCACCAATTCGTATAAAATAAGCCGCAGTTCCGGTATGGTACCCTTCTCCTTGAATGGTATAGAATTCTTCCATCAAAGGCAGCATGGCTCCTTTATTCACTTCTAATTGTACTTCTTTTGATAACATGTATTTCTTTTGAAGTTGCAAAGATAGTCATTTAGAAAATTTTTATACTATCTAGGTTTACCTTAAAAATCGGCATAAAAAAACCGACAATGTGTTGTCGGTTTTTTAAAACTTAAAATAATAAACTTATTTTAACTGTTTGATTGAGCTTAATGCGTAAGCGTTTACAGCATCAATTACTAAAGTCTTATTGAAATATTCAACTGCTTTTACTTTATCAGTGTTAGCATAGGTTGCACCAATGGTATTGTAACTTTCAGCAATTTTTTTAATAACGGCAGGTTTAGCTAATTCATCAGCTCCTTTTGCAGTTACAGCAGCTACATAAGCTTCATAGTATTTAATAGTATTTTCATCATTTTCCATTAAACTATTAGTTCTCGCTTTGAATAAGAAAGCTTCATAGTAAGAAGGAGAAGCCAGTAAAACTTTATCAAAGGCAGCATCAGCTTTTTGAAGACCTGCAATCTCAGGTTTTACGTCTTTTTTACTATTGGCATAATACAATGACAAACCAAGGTATAAATTATCATCTAAATAATTTTTAGATTCTGAATTACTAGCACCTAATTCAAAAATAGTTGCTGATTCATTATACAATTTTTGACTAAACATTTTTTTACCTACTTCATTCAAATCCTCTACAGCTAAAGGTTCCATTTCAATAGATTTCTTAATAGAGGCTAAACCTACTTCAAAAGCTACAGGATCAATTGAAAGTCCATCAGCGCTTGTCCCTTTTTTAATTTTTGACAGACCTAAAACCTGAAAATCTCTACCAATAATTTTATTATTTGGATTAGAGGTAAATGTTTCCAAAGATTGGATTGCCTTGTCAGCATTTCCGTTTTCAAAAGCGGCATACCCTAAATAACGGAAAATTCTCGGATTCACTTTATCCAATTCAATCATTTTATTGGCCTCTTCTTCTAATGCTTTGTACTCTTTAGCTAAAATTAAAAAGTCCGCACGACGCATTCTTGAATGAATAGAATAATCCGTCAAGTCCATGTACTTTTGATAGTAATTAATTGCAATTTTGAAATTCTCAGCTGCTTTAGAAGGTTTATTCATCCCAATTTTATAATAGGTTTCTGCTAACTCTCTATACACTGGACCATAATTTGGATTGATCTCAATTACAGCATTGTAGGCTTTAGAAGCTTCATCATAGGATTTAGCTCCTTTCAACAAAACTCCCAATTGCATTTTTGCTCTTAACAAAGTATTGTCAGCTGAAAAGGCGTCTCTATAAGCTTTATAAGCGTCATTTTGATTCTTTAAACCGTAATAAGCGTCACCTAAAGCTAACTGAACCTGAGCATCCATCATGTTATTTACTAATGCACGCTTTAACACGGCAACTGCTGCTTTGTAATTCGGATTTTCCGCATTCATATAGGCTCTAGCCACATAAACATACTCTTCAAAGTCTTTTTTTCGCATGTCTTTGGTTGCTAAAATAAATTTTGAATTAGCAGCAATAGTATCTTTTCGATCCAAATCCATTTGCCCAAGACCAATATTGTTAAATCGTGCCGCCTCAGAAGCAGTTAATCCATTCTCAAAAGAAATTTTTGCTGAATCTTTTATACTTTGGGTTAAATACACATTCCCCAAAATAAAAGAAGCCATGCCATTTGATGGCTTTACTTTCAGAATTGATTTTAAAATAGTTTTAGCTTCCTCATATTTTTCAGCATCGATTGCCTTTTTGGCTTGATTTATATCTTGAGCATGACCAACAGAAACCGAGGTCAAAAGTAATAGTCCGAAAATTTTAAATGTATTCATCTTTAGTTATAATTAATTTATTTTTTATCGTTACTGATTTGTTTCCTAATACTTAGCTTACGTGGCGGAACTCTGTAAGGCAACAACCCTGACTTTAAGATAATTCTCTGACCTATATCGCCCGCGACAAAAGAAGCAAAACCCATTCCTAAACCAGAAAAACCTTGACAGTTTACAATAAACAGTTCCCGTGTCAAAGCATAATTACCTTCACCTATAGTATTTTGACTCGGAGCAAAATATTCTTTTTGTTGGGTACCCTTTACACTCAAAACGGTGATTTTATCTAAAAATTGTTGCATATCAGCTCTTGGCTGAGTAAGCCAATTCAACCCTATTACACCAATCATTCCTTCATTATTTGATACAAATTTAATAACTTCATTGTTAGTTCCAAAAGAAAAAACTCCTTTTTGAGGAATTGAAGTTATACCTGCTAATTTATTCATATATCGTACTGTACTCGAGTTAGGATTGTCAAAAACCAAACCTTTTATTTTTGGAGAAGAAGATAATCCTTTCATAAAATCAATTACAACATTAATATCGATAAGCGTATCGTTTGAATTTTTATTAGTAATCAGTGCCACAGCATCAATAGCAAATGGAGTGATTTTTGGAATAATTTTTCTGTTTGCAAAAATTTTCAGTTCATCAGCATTTAGTTTTCTTGAAAGAACCGCGATACTAGAAGTGTCTTTAATCAAAGATTGAATTACTTCAGTTTCTGATTGTGCCACCATTTTGAGAGTAGCTTCATATCTACTTTCGAAAATTTGCACTTGATCTTCCATAACTGGCATCAAAGTAGCGTCTACTAGCAAAGTGGCATTTCCTTTCAGGATAGTTTCTTGATTTGTATCAGCTGTTTTATTGCAAGAAAAACTTATGCATAAAACACATAAAACAATAGTTAGTTTAAAAGCAGCATTCATAATTTAATCTTTACTATCATTAATAATTCTTGTTAAACGTATTATAGAATAAACAATTAAAAGAGCCCCAAAAGCAACCCTATAATTGTATTGCATTTGAAACGGAAATGGTTTCATGAAAATAAATAACAATCCTAAAACAAGATACGATATTAAAAACAATATCCCCATAACAAGAAGAAATCGCTCTTTGAGCGATTTCTTCTGAAAACTATTTACAAAGTTTTGTATCATTACTCTGCAGATTGAATAGTAATAGGAAGAGAATAAAGTACTCTCACTTTTTTACCATTTTGCTCCCCAGGAGTCCATCTTGGACATTTGTTTAAAACACGAATAGCTTCTTTTCCAGTTCCATAACCGATATCACGTAAAACTTTGATATCTGTTAGCGAACCATCTTTTTCTACTACAAAAGTAACATAAACCTTACCTTTCAAACCATCTTCTTCTGGTGTCTGGTAATTATTTCCAACAAACTTGTAAAATTTATCCATTCCACCAGGAAAATCTGGTTTAACTTCGATACCAGCGGTATTGTATACCGTATTATCTTCTACAACTTCAGCAGGACCATTACCAACAGGTTCAACAGTTAATTCAGCATCTGGATCCCCTTTAATAGTTTCGTTACCTAATTTCTTGTCTTTAATTTCAGTAATTTTAGGTGGTTCCTCGGTAACCTCTTCTGCTTTTGCCACTACTGGCTTAACAAACTTCACCTGATCCACTTTGGGTGGTGGTGGAGGTGGTGGTGGAAGGTCTTTTTTAGGCTCTTCCTTTTTAGGAGGTAACTTCATGGTTACAATTTTAGTATCTAAACTATCATCATCACCTGAAGAATCTGGCAACAAACTCATAATAAGAGGGGCAGCTACAAGTACAGAGAATAAAACTGCACCGATAATTAACGCTCTAACTGTGGTTTTTGTATTTGATTTTCTAAGTTCATAAGCACCATATGCCTTATTTTTCCCTTCGAAAACAATATCAAGCCATTGATTTGTGAATATATCTAATTTCATATTTCTTAATTATTAGGTTATTGAGTAAAAAAGTAACAACTTATTTACCTTCTAACAATTTTTTTTCTTCCGGAGTATAATCATTAACAATTGCATATGTAGGTACATCAACAATTGCCATTTCGTCTAAGATATCAACCAAGTTGCGATAATTTGATTTTTTACTTGGTTTGATAATTACAATCATCCCTTTATCTTTATTACCGGTATACTCAAGCACCAATTTCTTACGAGTCAATAATTCTTCACGGATTCCGCCTTTTCCATAAGAAAAATCTTTTGGGGCACCGCCTTTTACTGGCGTTGCAAGAAGACCAACATAACGAACTAATTTGTTATTATCCCCTAGAAGAATAGTCATCGTACGATTTTCATCTACTTTAACTTGGTTCTTGGGATCTGGTTTATCTTCTTTATCTGGCAAACCCAAACTCATCGATTGGGGTTTAGACAAGGTTGTGGTCAACATGAAAAATGTAATCAATAAGAATGCTAAATCTACCATGGCTGTTAAATCAACCTTTGAGCCAGATTTTTTACTTCTTACTTTTCCATTGCCTTTTTTACCACCACCGTCGCCGGTATTTAATTCAGCCATTTTTTAGTATTTTTTAATAATTATTTATCTTTTGCTCTTAAACCAGTAACTAAATTAAAGCTATTGATTTTTTGGTCTTGCAGGATATCCATCACTTTTTTAATTGCAGGATATTCCTCTTTAGCATCACCCTTTATAGCGATTTGCAATTCTTTATCTTGAATTTCAATGTTTGCTATTCTAGCATTTTGAATCCATTGAGACAACTGATTGTCTAAAGAATCTTTGGGAATTCCAGGTTGTAAATTAGCTTTACCTCTGTCGGAACTACTCATTGCAATTAATTGTTTTAGACTAGTTATTGGCACTCCAATACCTTCCATTAAAGCAAATTTTGCTGATTCTTCCTCAGTAAAGGCAACTTCGTATTTTTGACCCATTAACTCTAAAGTTCTTTTTCTAACTTCTCTACCTTTTAAGTCAAAGAAAACTTTTCCTCTTCCTACGGTAATAGTAGCTAAATCAGTGTCTGGCAATTTGGTTTGAACTGTTGATGCTGGTGTATCTACTGGTAAAGGCTCAGGAATTTTGGCTGTAGCAGTCAAAATAAAGAACGTTAGCAATAGAAAGGCAACATCACACATAGCGGTCATATCAATAGACGCAGCTTTTTTGGACGCTTTTACAGCCATAACTTTATTTTATTATAATTGATAATAAGCAGTTTTAATTAATGCTATTATTCAATTAATTAATTATTAATTATTTTTTTGAACTTCTGAAGTGTCTGTATGTATTTACGATTGTGTTTCCAGCCTCATCAATAGAATACGTTAACGTGTCAATTTTAGAAGTAAATAAGTTATAAGTTACGATAGCCAAAGCAGAAGTTGAGATACCCGTAGCAGTGTTAATTAACGCTTCAGAAATACCATTTGCAAGTGCAGCTTGATCTGGAGTTCCAGCGGCAGCTAGGGCACCAAACGCTTTAATCATACCAGTTACAGTCCCTAACAAACCAGCTAATGTACCTAAAGATACTAGTGTCGAAATGATAGTCATGTGTTTCTCTAACATTGGCATTTCTAATGAAGTAGCTTCTTCAATTTCTTTGTGAATAGTTTCAGCAGCAGCTTCGCTGTCTAAACCTTCCGCTTTAACATCTTGGTATTTCAATAATGCTGATTTAATTGCATTAGCAACAGAACCTTGTTGTTTGTCACATGAAGCAATAGCAGCATCGATATCTCCTTTGGTAATGTTAGCTTGAACTGTTTTCATAAAAACATCTAAGTTTCCTTTACCAGCAGCTTTTGTAATTACTGCAAAACGCTCAATAGAAAAAACAATTACCATTAATAAACAACCTAACAATAAAGGTACAATTGGACCTCCTTTATAAACCATAGCCAAATAGTTTCCTGGTAGTGGGTGACCTGTGTTAACTCCTCCTTCGAAGTTAGCTCCATTACCCATGATAAAATTCCAAATAATCCATCCAACAAAAATACATGCTAAGATTATCATTCCTGAAATTGCTCCTCCACCTTTTGGTCCATTTTCTTTTTTAACGTTTGCCATTTTTTTAAATTTTAATAGTTTTAAATAATTTAATTTTTAGTGTTTTAATTAACTTGTAGTGGAGCAAATTTATATTTTTAGTTTAAATAAAAAAACTTTTTTTGATTTTATTGATGTTAATTTTTGATTAAAGAATGTCATTATTACCTTATTTTATTTCATTTTATAAAAAATATATAGCGAAATCGATTTTTTAGTATCAAAACCATAGCTGTTAAAGCAAATTTTATATAATTTATCAATAAAATGAAATAAATAATTTAAATATAAATTTTCATTTTCGTAAAAAAAACGATGTAGTTCTGTTCAAATTTCGATGATTTGATCTTTTATACCTATGAATAAGCAATGTTTTGACAGTTAATTACTACTGGATTTTATATGTTTGTATCAAATAATAGATCTTAAATCAATTTAAATAAAAAAACATGAAAAAATACCTGCTCCAAAAATCACCGTTTATTGTTCCAACTAACGACGGAAAAATAATTGAAGAGCATCATGGATTAGCAAGTACTAAAAACCAAGCGATTTCTATTGCGCATATGATAGCTCCTGCAGGTTGGAGTGAACCATTTCAAACTCCAGAATTTGAAGAGTACACTTACATAATAAGTGGAAAGAAACAATTTATTATTGAAAACGAGGTGGTAATTTTAGAAGCAGGTCAGTCTATCAAAATTGATAAGGACACCAGAGTTCAATATTCAAATCCTTTTGAAGAAACGTGTGAGTATATTGCCATATGTACTCCCGCGTTTGATTTTAACAAAGTGCATCGAGAGGAAGAATAATTAGTGCAATTAAAGCAGTTCTAAAATTTTGTTTTCGACTTCTAACGAATCCCATTTTGACTCAATGTTGTCCATTTTTAAAACTTCTTCCATAATAGCGTTTTGAGCGTCGCCAATAGCTAGTGCTTCGGTATAAGGTCGGTCACTAAAGGTAACTCTGCTATATAAAGGAATCCATAAATTTGGATATTTATCTGAAAATACTTTTTCGATTTTCTTCTGCAACAAGAATTTTTCATCAGCCGTCTTGGTGCTCATCTCCATGAAATTGCGATAGGATAATTCAGCAATAGCATCTGCATTGGGTTTTCTTGATTTTTGATATTCAGAAAGAATCCTTTTCCAATCGTTTCCATACAACTGAATCATCTCATTTAATATCGATATGTCTTCAAAACCAGAATTCATTCCCTGTCCGTAAAACGGTACAATAGCATGACAAGCATCTCCAATTAGTGCTATTTTATCCTCATAAGTCCATGGAAAACATTTCATAGTGACCAGGGTACTTGTTGGATTTTTAAAAAAATCTTCTGCTAATTTGGGTATAACCTCTATCGAATCGGGAAAATTTTTAGCGAAAAAGTCTTCCACTAATTTGATGTCTTTTAATTCCTCAAAGGAATTTTCGCCCTCAAAAGGCATAAACAAAGTGCACGTAAAACTTCCGTCCAAATTAGCGAGCGCAATTAACATGTATTCCCCTCGGGGCCAAATATGAAATGAATTGGGGTCTAATTTATGTGAACCGTCTGCATTGGCAGGAATGTTTAATTCTTTATATCCAATATTTAGAAATTCTTGAGAATAATCAAACATACTTTGGCGCTGCATGCGGTGACGAATTCTAGAAAAAGCGCCATCGGCACCAAAAACCATATCGTATTTTTTTTCTTCCCAAGCACCGCGTTCGGTTTCCCCAATATGCAAAGTGGCATCGGCTAGCGTAACATCCCAAATTTTTTGTTCAAAAAAGAATTTAGCTCCAGCTTCTTCAGCCAAATCAATCATTTTTCGATTTAAAAGCCCTCTTGAAATGGAATATATAGCTTCTCCCTCCTGTCCATACGCTTGAAAATTTAGCTTGTCTACCAAATGAATCGCACGTTTATCCATAGGAATGGCAATTTCACGAACAGCATCTGCCACACCAACACCTTCTAAAGCTTTCCAACCGCGATTAGACATAGCCAAATTAATCGAGCGTCCAGAAAATTCTATTTGGCGAATATCCGGACTCCTATCGTAAATATGAATCGTGTGACCGGCTTTACGTAAATAAATTGCTAATAAAGAGCCTACTAATCCGGAACCTACAATTGCTATTTTTTGGGGAGTCTGCATTACTGTATTTAAAAGTTGGGCAAAATTAATTATAAAAATACATTTACCTTTACTTCTTCTTACTTTTTATTCGGAATAAAAACCAATTTAGTTGAACTCCTAACAATTTCATTTTTATTCAGTTTCATTTTTCTGAATTTTCCGGTGTTGTACATTTCGGCTTGATCTTTGTAATGCGGACTCATTGGATTACCCGATTGTCCTGTTGGCAAAATACTCCAACTGTTTTCAATATCTGAGAAATCGATTATTCGTCTTGTTGACGGACCACCTTTTACCACATAGTTCCCATTTGTAGTATAATCAAAAAACAAGTTGTTAATCACTTCCGCAGAACCAGAAACTTCAAACGGACCTACATTAAAGAGGGGTTTTAATGCGTCCACTTTACCCAATGGATGTTGGTGTTCTGCCGTATGTACTTTATTCCAAGTCCATGATTTCACAGATTTTCCTAATTGCTTTTCCAAGGCAGCAATGGATTCCTTTAAAGATTTAGTTACGATTTGGCTACGCGTTTCTTTGACTTTTTTGGTAGTAACATTATCCCACCAAAGTGACCCATTATTAGCCATTTGTCTAGCTACTATTTGCTTCATAATATGGGTTCCCAAAAACTCTTTAAAACCTGTTTCGCCCATTTCGTCCTGAAAAGTATTTTTAAGAGTATGAGATAGTACGTTATTATAAATTGTTGGCGCTACATCATCTAAATCATTGGATCCTTTCCAATTTTTTAATATAGCAATCGCTTCTTTTTCCGTTTTGGAAAGAGTATTTACATCTATAGCCTGAATTAAATTTTGAACCACTGATGGCGCTATCGAAGAAGTATTGTCAAAAATCATTTTACTAGCTGATTCCTTATCCCAATTGGATTTTTTGTCTAATAAATGGGTGATTCTTTTGGCTCTATCTTCAGGTAAATAATAGCCTGGATATGAAAATCCGTCTACCGCTTCAGGCTGATTGTTAGCAGAATAAACATAATTCCAACTCGGATTTACCGACGATGGGTTTTTAGAGAAATCTAAATATTCTTTGATGTCATCTTTGCCATTGGCACCGTCTAAGATAAAATTAGTATTCACACCCGCATTGTGTTTGTATAATTTTCCGGTTGCCCACCAAGCTACGTTTCCTTCAGCATCGCCATACATTACATTTAAACCAGGAGCAGCTATTAACTGGACTCCTTTTTGGAAATCGTCTTTGTCTTTGGCGTGTGAAAGTGCATAGACAGCATCCAAAATCAAAATAGGTTGTTGGGTGTAAATCCATGATAAAGCAACTGGTTTGTCCTTTTGCAATCCTTCTATTAAATCATTGATAATAGGTCCGTGACGACTAATTTTTACCTCCATTACAACATCAGAAGTGTCCTTAATTTTGATGATTTTGCTTCTAGTTTCGTAAGTTTTAAAGCCTGTAGGTGTTTTATATTGTGTGGCGTCTTTTGCACTATTTTCCTCTTGATACAAATCAATATCATCATTTTCAAACATCGTTAGTCCATATGCATATTGATGGTTATGGCCTAACAATGGAAACGGGGTTCCTGCTAAATAATACCCATAAATTTCATGATCAGGAGTAACTAAATGAGCTTCATACCAAGTGCCTGGTTGTGAGAATCCGATATGCGGATCATTCGCAAAAATCACTTTGCCGTTCTTCGTTTTTTGAGGTGCAATTACCCAACTATTACTTCCAATGAATGGTGGAATTGGCGATTGATCTAGTAAGGATGCTACTGATGTAGCAATAGCAGTGTATTCCTGAACATTGTCTTTAGTATTCTTGATTTTGGTGGTGTTAAATTCGCCTTTTAAACCAAATTCGTTCAGATACTCCATGCCGTATTTATTTCGCAAATCCGTCATCAAAGGATCTGATTTTTGCGCCATTGCAAAACTAAAAGCCATATATCCAAAAATATTATAAACGTCTTTGATTTCGAATTTTTGTTTTTGGATTCCCAGCAATTGAAATTCTATAGGTGTTTTTCCTTCGGCTACGTATTGATTGATTCCATCCAAGTACGCTTCGGTTAGTTTATAACTAACACTATTCTTATCCAATTTAGCAATGGCTTTTGCAGAGGCTTCTTCAATTCCTATACCGGCAAAGAATTTATCGTTTTTAATAGCAGCCGAACCAAATATTTCTGATAAACGTCCGGGCGCAATTCTTCGCATTAATTCCATTTGCCACAAGCGATCTTGAGCATGCACATAACCCAAAGCCTCCATGGCATCTATATTATTTTCAGCATAAATATGTGGCACTCCAAATTCATCAAAGTAAACCGTAGTCTCTTTTTGAATATTCTTAAGCTGTAATTCTCCATCATATATTGGCTTAGAATAAAAGGCATATCCAACAATAAATAGAATAAGAATAACTATAATTGAAACTACAACTACAACTGCTTTTTTGAAAATTTTCATATCGATATAAATTAGTAAAACAAATATAGAAGAATAATTCACAATTAATATTCAATACTATTGCTATTTATTCTAATTTTGTTTAGCAAAATTGTATCTCTAATTAAACAAATAGTACCTTTTAATAATAAAGCCCAGATGAAAATTATTTCCAAAGAAGCGATAAATAAGATGGACAAAGTACCGCGCTTGAATTTAATTAATTCGTGTACAGGATACAAATCAACTAATTTGATTGCGACTCAATCCAAAAATGGTCAGTCTAACGTGGCCATTTTTAGTAGCGTTACCCATCTTGGGAGTGATCCTGCCTTAATTGGATTCATTATGCGCCCAACTACAGTTCCACGCGATACCTATAAAAATATAAAAGAATCGGGATATTTTACTGTGAATCATGTCACGGTCACTATGATTGAAGATGCGCACCATAGTTCCGCCAATTATGATTTAGGCATTTCTGAATTTGACAAAACCAATTTGGAAGCCGAATATAAAGAAGGTATTGAAACACCATTTGTAAAAGGAAGTCCTGTGCAATTGTATTGTAAATACCTCAATGAGTACTCTATAAAAGAAAACGACACCCTACATATTATAGCTTCTATAGAACAGTTATTTTTTGAAGAAGATTTGCAACACGAAGATGGATGGTTACAACTGGATAAGGGAAATGTGGTAACAGTAAATGGTTTAGACGGATATTGTTTGCCAAAATTAGTAGATCGTTTGAAATATGCTAGAAAAAATCAACCAACAGAATCTTTTTTGAAATAAATTATATTTATTTAGTCAAAATTCCTGTTTTTAAAATTTGTCCAAAACGATAAATATCTTCATACGAAGTATACATTGGAACGGGTGCAAACCTGATTACATTGGGCTCTCTCCAATCCACTATGACGCCATTTTTCATTAAATAGTCAAAAAGACTACGGCCTTCACCATGAAGAAAAACGGATAACTGACAGCCTCTTTCTGCTTGATTCGTAGGTGTAATTATTTCAAAATTACCTTTGACATCTCGGTCAATTTCACACAATACAAATTCCAAGTAAGCTGTAATAGTATTCCTTTTTGCAATTAAAGCAGCCATTCCAATTTCGGCAAATAACTCTACCGAAGCCAAATAAGGTGCCAATGACAAAATGGGTAAGTTACTTATCTGCCAACCATCAGCGCCTTGAACGGGGTCAAAAAGAGGTTCCATTTTAAAACGGCGCTCTTTATTGTGCCCCCACCAGCCCGCAAATCTTGGTAAATCAGAATTCGCATGATGCTTCTCGTGAATAAAACAGCCGGAAGCATTTCCAGGCCCTGAATTCATATATTTGTAACTGCACCAAACTGCAAAATCTACTTGCCAATCGTGTAATTGCAATTCGATATTTCCAGCGGCATGCGCCAAATCCCAACCAACATAAGCACCTACTTGATGTCCTGCTTCGGTAATGATTTTCATATCAAAAACCTGTCCGGTGTAATAATTCACTCCGCCAATTAATACCAAGGCCAACTCGTCTCCCACTTCTTTTATTTTTGCCAAAACATCTTCTAATCGAATATTATGTTCGCCTTCGCGGCGCTTGATTTCTACAATAGCATCTTCAGGTTCATACCCATGAAACCTAACTTGACTTTGAAACATATATTGATCGGAAGGAAAAGCTTTTTCCTCACAAATAATTTTATATCGTTTGGAAGTTGGGCGATAAAAAGAAACCATTAAAAGATGCAGGTTTATGGTTAACGTATTCATCACGGTAACTTCTGTAGGCAATGCACCAACCAATTGACTCAACGGATTAGCAAAACGCTCATGATAATCCCACCACGGTTTTTCAGCATAAAAATGACCTTCAACTGCTAATGTAGCCCAATCGTTCATGACCTCATCGACATAGGTTTTGGCTCTTTTTGGTTGTAGTCCCAAAGAGTTTCCAGTAAAGTAAATTACTTTCTTTCCGTTGACTTGTGGAAAAGAAAACTCGTTCTGATAATGGTGTAATAGGTCTTGAGAATCAAGTTGTTGTGCAAAAGATAGGCTGTTTTCAAATGTCATTCGAACTAATTTTAAGAGGTAAAAGTAACAAACAAATATGAAAGACGAATACGAATTACACGAATTAAAATTCAGTATTGCGTATGCGTGAGGGATAGCAACGAAAAGCCCGCAGTGATGTGGAGCTAATGCGGAACAGAACGAGGACTTGAAGTGTATAGCCCGACCCAAGCCTTAGCTCCAAGAAGGGAAAGGGTCACGCCCAAAACAAAAAAATCTCGCCAATACTGACGAGATTTCTTTATGAGAATCTGAAACAAGTTCAGATTAAATAATTAGCATTGCATCTCCATAAGAATAAAATTTATATTCTTCTTTTATAGCTTCTTCATAGGCACGTTTCATTAAATCGTGACCACAAAAAGCAGAAATCATCATTAACAATGTCGATTTAGGTGTATGGAAATTCGTTATCATACAATCTGCTATATTAAAATCATGAGGTGGAAAAATAAATTTATTAGTCCAGCCATCAAAAGGATTCAATGTTCTTTGTGAAGAAACTGAACTTTCAATTGCTCGCATTGATGTGGTTCCTACAGCACAAACTCTTTTTTTATTTATTTTGGCATTATTAACAATATCGCAAGCTTCTTGAGATATTTTCAATTCTTCCGAATCCATTTTATGTTTTGATAAATCTTCCACCTCAACTGGATTGAAAGTTCCCAAACCTACGTGCAAAGTTACTTCGGCAAAATTGACTCCTTTAATTTCTAATTTTTTTAGCAAATGCTTAGAAAAATGCAACCCTGCAGTTGGTGCTGCGACAGACCCTTCCTCTTTTGCATAAATAGTCTGATAACGTTCTGCATCTTCAGGGGTTACATCTCGTGAAATGTATTTTGGTATTGGGGTTTCGCCCAATTCAGTTAATTTATTTCTAAATTCTTCGTACGATCCATCGTAAAGAAAACGTAATGTTCTTCCGCGAGAAGTCGTATTGTCAATTACCTCAGCTACAAGAGAATCATCGTCTCCAAAATACAGTTTGTTACCAATTCTGATTTTACGAGCTGGATCGACTAATACATCCCAAAGTCTTTGTTCTGCATTCAATTCACGCAACAAGAAAACTTCGATTCTAGCTCCAGTTTTTTCTTTATTTCCATACAAACGTGCAGGAAAAACTTTGGTGTTATTTAAAATCATAACATCTCCATCATCAAAATAGTCGATAACATCTTTGAACATTTTGTGCTCTATCGTTTGGTTTTTTCGGTTTATAACCATTAAACGAGATTCGTCTCTGTTCTCCGCAGGAAACTCTGCTAAAAGTTCTTTTGGTAAATTGAATTGAAAATGTGATAATTTCATTAAATAAAGTTTAGGTGTTTAAGAGTTTAAATGTTTATAGTTTTTATAACCATTTAATATCAGAATGCAAATATACGACGGTGAAAGAGGCGTTGTCAAGTCTTTTGGTGTTTATTTTCACCAACCCAATAATAGAAAGGGATTCCGACTATGCAACAATTGAATTTAAGCGATATCTTCCATGGCAAAGCCAAGACTTTTAAGATCTTCCCAAAAATCTGGATACGATTTAGAAACTACTTCCGCATTTTCGATAAAAATTGGTACACGTAATGCCAGAGGCGCAAAAGCCATTGCCATTCGGTGGTCATTATACGTAGCGATAGTAATATTTGAATTAATTTCTTTGGTAGTAACCAAAGTCAAACTCTCATTAGTTACCGTAATATTGGCTCCTAACTTAGTTAACTCAATTCGGAGCGCTTCAAGACGGTCGGTTTCTTTGATTTTCAACGTATGTAAACCCGTTAGATGACAACCAATTCCTAATCCAAGACAAGTAACTACAATAGTTTGTGCAATATCGGGTGTATTATTCAAATCGAAAGTGACGTCTTGGTAATCAAAATGGGCTTGTTTGGTCAAAGTCAACTGATTTCCGTTAAAACTCGACTCAACACCCATGTCTCGGTATAAACTTACTAAAGCTGAATCGCCTTGTAAACTGTTTTCTTTATAACTTGAAATGGTGATAGTAGCAGCATCTGCCAAAGCGGCGATACTAAAATAATACGAAGCCGAACTCCAATCGGATTCTACAGTCATTTCCTTCGGTTCCACTGTCGATTTTGGTGCTACTTTAATTAGGTTTCCTTCAAAACTAGTTGGAATATCCAAATCATTCAGCAAAGCCAAAGTCATTTTGATATACGGAATGGAAGTGATTTCTCCTTCCAATGTCAACTCTAAACCATTTTCTAGTTTAGAAGCTATTAATAATAGAGCTGAAATGTATTGACTGCTTACGTTCGCAGCTAAGGTAACTTTGGAAGCTGTGATTTTTTGTCCTTTGATTCTAATCGGTGGGTAGCCCACTTCTTTTTCGTAGGTAATCACAGCACCTAATTGTTCTAGTGCTTCTACCAAAATTTTGATTGGACGCTCTTGCATTCGGCTAGAACCTGTAAGCACCACTTCACGACCTGCATTGACAGCAAAATAAGCCGTAAGAAAACGCATGGCCGTTCCTGCATGGTGAATGTCAATTATTTCGTTGTTGGTTGTTGGTTGTTGGTTGTTGGTTGCTAAAGCAGCCCCCATCACTTCGCTGTCATC
>CANHKZ010000037.1 GCA_947461425.1 Flavobacteriaceae bacterium
AATTTTAACCAATTTAGGAGAAGGTATTTATACGGTAAGTGTTACGCCTGTTTTAGGAGGCATAGCTAAAACTGACTGTACCGTTGAGCAATCCTATTCAATTACAAAACCTGAGCAATTGTTTTTAATTGAGGAGAAAAATCAACATTTAGATGTTTATTGCCATGGAGCAGCTACAGGTTTTTATAAAATTTATTTTACTGGAGGAACCGCACCCTATTCTGTTTTAAGCGGTTTAGGTACCAATCCACCAAGTGAAATTGCTGCCAATATTGATGTGGATAATTTCACTAAATCCGATTTAGTTGCAGGAACATATAAAATCGATATTAAGGATGCTAACGGCTGTAAATTTTCAGAAGGGATTAAACCTGGAGGGGGAACTTATGGCACATTGCCAATTATTATTAGCCAACCTGCTCAAAAGATAATTTTTAAAGAGGTTATAACCCCAGTAAGTTGTAAAGAAAATAATGCAACTAATGATGGAACAATACAAGTACTGGTAACTGGAGGTATAGAGCCCTATAACGTTGTATGGGAAGGTCCAAATGGATATCAAGAAATTGAAAAAGGTATAAAAAATGCAAATGGTGAAACTAGTTTTAAAATTACCGGTCCAGCGGGAAGTTACAAATATAAAATATTTGATTCTGGTCAAAATTGTGTTTCACCGGGTGGAAGCCCAATAATTAAAGAGCCTGCACAATTGATAATTACAGAAGTAGCCAAATCTAATGCCACTGAGTTTGGAAAATCAGATGGTAAATATAAATTTTCATTGGCTGGTAATGTAAACGATGCAACGTTTACCGACTATGAAACCACTACCAAGTGGTATAAGATAGTCAATAATTTAGAAGTAGAGCAAACCCAATATGTAAATGGGACATTGGAAGTGAATAATTTAGGAGTGGGTAGTTATAGAATACGAACTGTAGCAAAACATAAAGCTAAGATTACCACAACCGTTTATAATGGATCTACAACAACTATAACTAATAATATACCAACGGATTTAATAACATGTGCTACGTTTAAGGATTTTGTGATTACTGAGCCTGCATTATTGAAAGTTACGGAGGCTTCTCATGTAAACGTAAACTGTCATGGAGCCAGTACAGGTTCTATCACTATAAATATATCGGGGGGAACATCACCTTATGAAGTGAGATGGACAAAAGGTACATTAAATGGCACGAAAACAAATGTAGGTACTAGCACTACAATTGAGCAATTATCGTCAGGTGATTATAATATAGATGTAATCGATGCCAAGGGTTACCGATTCTCGCAAACTAAAAATCCTGCAAATAATAATATTGATTATGGATTACTCCCAGTTAGAATTACGCAACCGCTTAGTTCATTACAAATTACAACTAATGTACTACACGAAACATGTAGAGAATCGAATGACGGTTCTATTGAAGTACTAGTAAGTGGTGGAACGGCTCCGTATAGCATTACCTGGGTTCAAAGCCCAACGGCAAGTTATAGTTATCTTACTAATAATGACAATGGGGTCTTTAAAATCAAAGGTGGAGCCGGTAACTATCGTTATGAAATTAAAGATAAATTTGCTGAGTGTGGAACTACTCCAGGGGCTCCAATTGAAATCAGAGAACCTGAAGTATTAGAAATACAAGAACAACTAAAAGTGAATGCCACTGAATTTAGAAAAGCAGATGGGCGGTACAAGATTGGAATAGTTGGAATAACCGATTCAGGCCCTTTCATTGATGGAAGTACAAATCCACCTACAGAGTTAAAAACATTTTTCAACTACAGTTCAACTACCAATTGGTATAAAATTAATTCTTTGGGCAACGAGGAGATAGTAACTTATCCAGTTGGTTCACCTGAATTGATCGATTTATTAGCAAATAATCCAAAAAAATTAGGTGCTGGTACTTATAGAATTAGGACTACAAGTAGTCGCCAATCGAGAGGTACAAAAATTGTTTACAATCCACAGGTCTCACTTTTACCAGTTTATACCTACCCTCCGTCCATTACTCCAATTGATTGTACTGTAGTTAAAGAATTTGTAATTACGGAGCCAGAATTATTACAAGTTTCAGAGGATTTTGCATCTCATGTAGATGTAAAATGTTATGGCGCCAATACAGGGGCTATTACATTGAATATTACTGGTGGAACTGCACCTTATAAAGTATTTCTTAATAATGTACCAAAAGATGTTATAGGTAACAGTCATACATTTAATGAATTGGTTGCTGGTGTCTATAGTATAGAAGTTATCGATTTTAAACAAAATAGATATTCATTAACAAAAAATCCAGCAAATTACAATGTTCCCCATGGATTAATTTCAATATCTATAACACAACCAAGTATCGATCGAAAACTGTTTATTGACCGTACTAAAATAACTTTGACCAATACTTCTTGCGGTTTAAATAATGGAAAGATCGTTTTAAATACACTTGCAACGGTTTTAGATGGACCCGACACAGACAAAGTATTGAATTACTTTTGGACCGGACCCGAGGGTTGGACTAGCAATACTAGAAATGTGGAGAACTTGGTATCTGGCAATTATAATTTGACCATTGTGGATCAAAATGGCTGTACTATCACAACAGCTCCTTTTGAAATAAAACCTTCGATAGCAGTTCAATTTGACGCTCCAGACTATGTAATTTTGAATTGCAAAACTCCAACAGATCCTGCAATTATTGCGTTAACCAATATTACTGGTACGGAAGTGAACGGACAAAAAATAGAATGGTTTAAGTACAATGAGTCTACTACATTTTTCGAACCGTACACGAATACGAATCTTTTGGAATCAGATGATCGTGTGAGATCGATTAATACTACAGGTAAGTATAAAGTAAAAGTAGCCACTTTAAATCCTATTTGTTCTGCAGAAAAAATTATTGATGTAATTGAGAAAGGGTTTAATTTAAATGATAAATCGGTTCAAAAACCATTGTGTTTTAATGGAAAAGGATCTTTTGAATTTCAAATTGAAAAAGTGGTACCAAATCCATCAAATACAATCGAATTTTATTTAGATGATGTTGCCATTGCTTTAGAAAGTGAATTCTTAATCAAGTATGGAGATGAAAGCCCTGAAAGAAAAGGATATAAATTAATTAATGTTCCAATAGGCGCGCATGTTCTTAAAGTGAAAGACGAGTTTGGTTGTGAATCTATTTTGAATTTTGAAATTGAAAATCGATCAGAGATCCGATTGAAATCTATCCTATTAGAAGAATATGTAGTTCAAAAAATTAAATGTTTGGATGAGTTTGGAACTAATAACCTTAACAAAGCAGTAATTGATGTAACTAATCAAGTTACGGGAGGTGTAGGTATTTATAAATATAGATGGACGGGACCAAGTAATTTTTCTTCTCCAAACTCTAAAATCGAAATAACTAAACCGGGTAATTATGATTTGGTTATTATTGATGAAAACAATTGTGAAAGCAAAACGTATTCATTTGCAATTAGCGCACCTAATGCCATTGTAATTACTGAGACTTACCACAAAAACCAGTCTTGTGTAGATGAAATGGGAAGTTTAGGTGTAAGTATTGCTGGCGGAACAGCTCCGTATACTATAGAGTGGAGAAATGATAAAAATGAAGTCATTAGTACCCTTTTTGAATTAAGTAAATTACCATTAGGAAAAGTGAGCGCTATAGTTACGGACTCAAATGGTTGTACTAGTGGTAAACAAGAGTATGAAATTATTGATGAACGATTAATAATTAATGAAAGACCTGTTCCGGATGATGATGTTTGTCTAGGAAATGCCGGTTTCATAGAAGCCGTAATTACCAAAAATAATTCTAGTATATTGAAATTTTATTATGATAACTTAGAAGTTAGTAGCATTAGAGATACTGCTGAGTTTTACAGAATAATTATTGATAAACCGGTTTTTGGTGCAGTGTTAAAAATTGAGAACTCTTTTGGATGCAGTCTATCGTATACCTATCAATTTGGAATTGCAGAGGCCAAACTCGAAATTCTAAATACGGAAGGCAAAGTTTTGGACTTCAAGGATAGAATAGCTGAAAATGAAGAAGTCGTATTCAAAAACAAATCTGTCGGAATTTATAGTAAAGAAGTTTTAGATTTTGGTGATGGTACGCCACCAGTTGAAATTTTAAGAAGTGACTCAAGTTTAGCAAAAAGAAAACACACGTATACAAACTCTGGAGTATATACCTCAATATTGGAAATTTTTAATGAAGAGGGATGTAGTGTTATTATAAATAGACCAATATTTGTTGGTAAAGCGTATCAATTAAAGTTTCCAACTAGTTTTTCGCCCAACTTAAGTAAAAATGGTTTGCCTGTTGGAGATGGAATAAATGATAGTTATAGACCAATTTTTAATGGTTTCAAATCAGGAAAAATGGCAATTTATGATTCATCAGGTGTTAAACTTTACGAAGAATTGTTTTCTAACCCCGATTTTAAAGACACAAAAGAATTAAATAGTTGGAAGGGTTGGACAGGACAAAACGCATCACTAAGTATTCGAAATTATTATTGTGTTTTTGAAGGCGTTACCTTTGAAGATATAGTAATTAATGAATCTGCTAATTTTTATCTTTTTAAATAATGAATACAAAATATATACCTATTCTTTTTTTTCTATTTGTTTTGCCAACAATTAGTTGGGCTCAAGAGAATACTTTTGCTTTATCTAATCGAGTATTAGGAGCAAATAATCCCAGTTTTTTTGGTTTTAATAATGAATCGGAAGTTTCGTTGCTGCATAAAACACAATCTGTTAATGATGCTAAGCTACAATCTAGTTTTTTGTCAGTAAGCAAGTATTTTCCTAATAATAATTTTTCATTGGCATTATCTGTTTTTCGTGAAGATTTTGGAATTGCTTCTTATTCTAGATCCAAGGCTAATTTAAGTTTCATATATCAAGTTACTATTAATGATGATTGGAAAGCGTACCCTTCAATTTCTGCAGGATTTGTAAATAATTCCTTCGATTATGGTTCTTTAATTTTTGGGGATCAGTTAAATTTATATTCCAATATTCTTGGTATTACTAATGAAACTTTTGAGGATAACCAGATGGTTAGATTTTATCCTGATTATTCAACTGGAATTATGGTAAATAACAAGAGTTTATTTTTTGGTTTGGCCATTTCACATATTAATAAGCCCAAGCAATTTATTGGTCAGGATTTAAAACAAGATATAGGATTGAGTACTCAAATAGGTTACGAATTGGATATCAACGGTTCGAGTTTGTTTTTGTACTCCTCGTTATCAAAAGTAGGAAGCCAAAATCGATTTATGTTTAGTCAAGATTTCACAATAAGTTCCTTTTCTTTAGGTGTATTTGAAACTATTTCTAAAAGCGGAAATGCCAAAAGTTCAAATACCATAGGTGGTATGTTTAGGGTTCAATTGCGTAAGTTTGAGTTAACATCTTCTTATTCTTATGGATTAGATAAAATGTTAAGTACAAATTCTATAGAAGTAGGCTTAATCTATAATTTTAATCCTGATAAATTAGAAACCGAAGGGTATAATAAACGTTTTTATCTTGATTAGGAATACCCATTTCTATACATTAAAAAGGCTACCTCTTGGTAGCCTTTTTTAATATATTAATACAATTCTGGGAATTGAATAGGATTCACTTCATTCATCATAGCGTAAATTTTTTCAAAAATATCTTCAGCTGAAGGTTTTGAAAAATAGTCGCCATCAGTTCCATAGGCTGGACGATGCGCTTTAGAAGTTAAGGTTTGTGGTTTACTATCTAAATACGAATAGCCATCTTGAACTTCTACAATTTGCTGCAAAAGGTATGCTGATGCCCCTCCAGGAACATCTTCATCTACAACTAACAATCTATTGGTTTTCCGAATGCTATTGACTATGTCTTTATTAATATCAAAAGGTAATAGTGATTGAATATCGATTACCTCACAATCAATCCCAATTTCGGCTAATTCATTCGCAGCCTGCTCTACTAATCGTAAGGTAGAACCATAGGAAACTACGGTTATATCGTTTCCTTTTCTAAGCGTTTCAACGATGCCAATGGGAGTTTTAAACTCCCCATAATTTAATGGTGTTTTTTCTTTTAATCGGTAACCATTTAAACATTCAATAACCAAAGCAGGTTCGTCAGATTCTAAAAGAGTATTATAAAATCCAGCTGCTTGTGTCATATTTCTTGGTACCAATACATGTATTCCTCTTAAGGCGTTAATTATCATTCCCATAGGAGAACCTGAATGCCATATACCTTCTAATCGATGTCCTCTTGTTCGGATTATTAAAGGTGCTTTTTGTCTTCCAGAGGTTCGGTATTGTAGGGTAGCTAAATCATCACTTAATATTTGAATAGCATACAATAAATAGTCTAAATACTGTATTTCTGCAATAGGGCGTAGTCCTCTCAAAGCTAGGCCAATTCCTTGACCAATTATGGTTGCCTCTCTAATGCCAGCATCAGTGACCCGCAATTCTCCATATTTTTCTTGCATTCCTTCTAAACCTTGATTTACATCCCCAATATTTCCAGCATCTTCCCCAAAAACCAATACTTCTGGGTATTTTGTAAATAAGGCGTCAAAATTATCTCTTATAATCATCCGACCATCTGAATCTGCGATAGCATTTTCATCATATTTCGGAGCAATTGGCTGAACAGAATATATGTTGGAATTGGATTCAGAATGCAAATGACTGCTGAATTTTTTTTGTGTTGCTACAGTATATTTTTGTATCCATTTTGAAACTTCATTCTTACCACTTTCATTTATTAATAAGCGTAATACTTTACGAGCAGTACCTAAAATTTCCTTTTTTAATGGATCTTTGATATTTTTTAAAGCACTAGTGAGTTGAAGAATTTTAGTTTTATTTTTACTGGTTTCAGCTACTTGTTCAAGTAGTGATACCAATTCTTTTTGTTCCTTTATTATAGGATCAATAAATTCCTTCCAAGCTTCCTTTTTAGCTTCAAGGACTTCTTTTTTTAGTTCTGTATCTATTTCGTCTAATTCTTCTGGAGAGGCAATGTTAATAGCAATCATCCACAAACGCATTTGACGAATACAATCAAAATCTTTTTCCCAGGCGAGTCGATCATTACTTTTATATCTTTCATGCGAACCTGAGCTCGAATGACCTTGCGGTTGCGTTAATTGAGAAACATGAATTAGAACAGGCACATGTTGTTCTCGAGCAATAGTATCTGCTTTTTGATAGGTGGTAACTAAATCAGCATAATCCCAACCTTTTACTTTGAGTATTTCAAAACCATTTGTTCCTTTTTCTTTTTGGTATCCTTTAAGTATTTCAGATATACTTTCTTTAGTAGTTTGGTATTTTGCATGTACAGAAATTCCATATTCATCATCCCAAATACTTATTACCATCGGAACTTGTAAAACCCCAGCTGCATTGATAGTTTCAAAAAAAACACCTTCAGAAGTACTTGCGTTTCCTATTGTTCCCCAAGCAATTTCATTCCCTTTATTTGAAAAGTTAGAAGCGTTAGTAATTCCTGAAACTTCTCGGTAAATTTTTGATGCATACGCTAATCCCAAAAGGCGTGGCATTTGTGCAGCGGTTGGAGAAATATCAGAACTTGAATTCTTTTGTTTGCTTAAGTTTTTCCAAGAACCGTCAGCATTTAAACTATGAGTTACAAAATGACCCCCCATTTGTCTTCCTGCTGACATTGGTTCGAAATCTAAGTCGGTGTGGCCATATAAACCGGCAAAAAACTGTTTGATTGTTAATTCTCCAATAGCCATCATGAAGGTTTGGTCACGATAGTATCCAGATCGGAAGTCTCCATTTTTAAAGTATTTGGCCATAGCCAATTGTGGCACTTCTTTTCCATCTCCAAAGATTCCAAATTTTGCCTTTCCAGTTAACACTTCTTTACGGCCTAATAAACTGCATTCTCTGCTTATTACAGCAGTCTTGTAATCATTCAAAACTTCTATTTTGAAATCTTCAAAACTTAATGACGTATTTATTTTTTCTTGAATCATAATAAAAAAAGGATAACTTAATATACAAAATTACTTAAAAACTACTCAAGTTCATACATTTGACTAAAAATAATATTTTGTATTTTATATTATTTTTAGTAAAAAACTTTCTTTTGTTGAATAATTATTTACAAATAGATAATATGTTAAATAATTATGTAATTTTTTAAGATATCTATAGTTCAATTTGGCAATAGATTTATATTGATTTTTGATTGTATAAACTATTTTTAAAACCATTTTCGATTAAAAAGGTTTATAAGAGTTTTAGGAGATAAAGTAATTACAAAACGAATTTTTTCGCTGTATTTTTTTTGATTAATTTCTAAACCGTTATTTGAATATACGGGCAAGTATAATTCAAAATAGTCAGTTACTAAATTCAACCGAATTCCATTGTCATACACAAATTTAGTTTTTTGATTTTTGTTTTTTAGTAAACCAAAATCGCCATATATTTCTATCCAACGCCAAATATTAAAACTACCATTTACGGTTGCCATCCATTGATTTGCGAAAGCGGTATCCAATTTTGATTTGAAACCTCCCTCGGCTTGAATATATTGCTGACTAAATAAACCACTACTTTCGGATCGGCCGTAGTAATTATAATCAAAGAGATAATCTGTTGGACGATCCAGAGCAAAACTGAAATAATCAGAATTTGTTTTGTTATATAAAAATGTAGCTAGATACAAACGTAAATTAACTTGTCGGTTACTTTCAAAAAGCTTTCTGTATTCAAATTCAGTGGCAATTTTACCAAAGTCAGATGCTATTTGAACATCGGCGTTAGCACTCAGATGTTTAGTAATTTCTGTTTTGGAATGATAATATTTTGCATTAAAAACCGAATAATTAGCAATTAAATGGGATGAAATAAATTCGCTCTTTTCTCTATTTACAATCACTTGCCTAAGCAAAATACCTTCTTTGGTATTGTCTCTAAAATCTAATTTCCGAAACTTAAATTCAATTGATGGAGTAATTTTGGAATAACTAGCATCAGGAGCATAATGAAAATACGATCCGGATACGGCATATTTTATGGAATATAATTTTCCACTTCTATAGTTGTTGTTAATTATAAAATTACCACCTCCAGTAATATTTTTTGATTTTATGGAGTAAGAGGGAGCTACATCAAATATAAATGGCTTGTCCAATATCGTTTTATTATTTAAGCGTAATCCCGGAGAAAGTCCGTCATATAAATTGTATGTTAAAGTGGGTACATATAAGATTTGATTGTAGTAGAAATCCTCCAAGTCTTTTATAAAAATAAATTTTATTGGACGATTATTTGGAAAAAATCCTTCTAATTTTTTCCAATTATTCCGTAAATTAAATTCCGGAACTTCATTGTAGTAATTTAAAATAATTTTATCGGCTTGATTTCTTTTTAGGGTAAATGTACTATCACCTTCTTTCAAATCCAGCCAATCTTTAAAGACAACTTCTTTATTTTTTGTACCGTATATTGGTATTGGTATGGGTAAATCTGTTTTATTTTTTATCAAGAAAGTAATACTATCATTAGTCGTTGACACTTTTGCAAATTTGTAATCTATTAATTCTCTCGAATGTACAATAGTAGTAAAAAACCAATCAATATTCTTTTGAGCATTTGTTTTGATGATGGTTTCAAAGTCCTTAGCAGAGGTCTGTTGCGTTTTATTTAAATTATAAAATTGTCTAATACTTTTATTAACAATATCTTTTTGAAGATAATTATCTAAAAAACGAATACTTAATCCAGCTTTATATTTACTAGCAATTTGTTCATTAAACTTTATCAAATTAGTTTTAGAACTTCCCAAGGTTTGGTCTAAATTTTTACGCGCCATTAGCATATAAAAATAGCTGTATTGTTCGTTGAATTTAAGTGTAGCTAAATTATAACTTTTTAAAATTTTTAATTTTGAAGCTTTTCCTAGTAAAGTTGCATCCGGATGAAATTTTTCGATATACTTAATCATTGCATTTATTTGTATAGCATCATAAATCCAATTGTCTTTTCTTGGATCGATATGTAAACTATTTTTTAAATACGTTTCTAAATACGTTTTTAAAAATTTAATTTCAAACAAAAAATCATCTTCAAATGGGTTCAAATATTTTGGTAATTGATTAAGACCATAAAATGGATTTCGGTCATAGTTGGTTTGAGAAACCAGAATTTTTGGGTATGGGTATTTCCCAATAAAGTCGTTAGTAAAATTTGCAATTCTATTGACAATAAATAGTTTCTGGATAGCATCTAGCTTTTCTGTATCTATGTCTGTAATGACTTCATTTGAATCATTAGAATAGCTTTTAAAATTTGACTTAGTTTCAATAAACAAACTAAAATCAATTCTATTGGTGTCCTCAAGTTGGTAGTTGATTTGGTTTTTTTCTTCTATTTGGTGCCTTACTACTAAATCGGTAGTTAAAACCGCCTCTTTTGGAATTTTAAATTGAATTGAAAAATTACATATTCCATTAGCAATGTCGTCTAGATCGTTGTTGCTATATTTTACAAAATCATTATTTTCAAATCGCGCGGGTGTTAAGTACCAATTCTTGAGATTCAAGTTTCCATTATCGGAATACCCATATTTAGTAAAATTATTACTGGGTATTTTTGTTAAATAGGTAAGATACAGTTTTATGGACTCATTCGGAGCTAATTTTTCCCGTAATGCTACAGTTATTAAATCGGGATTTTTATCCGTTCTATTCCAAATAAAAAATAATTTGTCAGAATTTAGTATAGTTAAATTGAGCGTACCGCCACGTTCAGAATCTTTTGCTAAATGAAACCCTCTAGAAAATTCATCAGAAAAACGTTCAGCCAATGGCGTATTTTTATTGGAGTAAGCATTATTCCAATCGTTTAACACAATTGAATTAATGGTATCTTTGGTCTGATTAAAAAAGGTGATTTCTTGTTGAATTTGCAACAAATGTCTTTCTGGAAGGAGTTCAACAACCATTTTAGACGTATGTTGCGCTAGAGTTCCAATAGAACTAAATGCAATTAAAAAACAAAGAACTATTTTGTATAAAGATTTCAAAACAAATAGATTTATCTACAAGATACGTTATATAGTCTAACAAAATCAATAAAATGGAAACGTAATTTTAAAAATTCGGACTTAAATCATATTTTTTATAAAAAGAGTCTAGTACTGCAAGAACTTCATCTTCGGTATCAACAATCTTAATTAAATTTAAATCGGAATCATTTACTGTTTTTTCTTGTTCAATTAGAGTAGTGGTAATCCAATCAACCAATCCAGACCAAAATGATTTACCTACAAGTATTATTGGGAAACGTCCAATTTTTTTGGTTTGGATCAAAGTAATTGCTTCAAAAAGTTCGTCTAATGTTCCAAACCCCCCTGGCATTACAACAAACCCCTGAGAATATTTTACAAACATGACTTTTCGAACAAAGAAATAATCAAAGTTCAAATTCTTATCTCGATCAATATAAGGATTATGGTGTTGCTCAAATGGCAATTCAATATTCAAACCTACTGAAGTGCCTCCACCCAAATGTGCCCCTTTGTTTCCCGCTTCCATGATGCCAGGACCACCACCCGTAATTACTCCATATCCTGCTTTACTAATTTTATAAGCAATTTTTTCTGCTAATAAATAGTAAGGATCTCCCGGTTTAATTCTAGCTGAACCAAAAATACTTACACAAGGACCAATACGTCCCATTGTTTCATAGCCATTTACAAATTCAGACATGATTTTAAATATTCCCCAACTGTCATTGGCACGAATTTCATTCCATGTTTTTTGTTTGAGTTTGTCCTGAATTACTTTTTCTTCGTCGTTATCAAAATCTTGTAATTTCATATTCTTTAATTTGGAGTATTAGTACACTTTTTTTAAATCTCTTAGAAAGTAAATTAAGCATCAGGAGTTGGATAAACTTTGCCTTTTACCTATTAATACTTCAATTTAAACACTAAACTAATTCTTTTTTCAAAAATTGCGCGGTATAACTTTTTTTATTTTTAATAATTTCTTCTGGTGTTCCTTTAGCGACTAATTGTCCGCCACCTTTTCCGCCTTCAGGACCAATATCGATAATGTAATCCGCTAGTTTGATGACGTCCATATTGTGCTCAATTATCAAAATCGTATTGCCTTTGTTAACTAGTTTATTGATTACATCCATCAGTACTCTAATGTCTTCAAAATGAAGTCCTGTCGTTGGTTCGTCTAAAATATAAAATGTATTTCCGGTATCTTTTTTAGACAATTCTCCCGCTAGTTTTATTCGTTGGGCTTCCCCTCCAGAGAGTGTTGTACTTTGTTGTCCTAATGTTATGTATCCTAATCCCACTTCTTGAATCGTTTTTACTTTTCGGTAAATTTTCGGAATGTTTTCAAAGAAAGGAACGGCCTCGTCCACAGTCATATTCAACACATCCGAAATGGATTTACCTTTGTATCTAATTTCCAAAGTTTCTCTGTTAAAACGTTTGCCCTGACAGGTTTCACATTCGACATACACATCGGGTAAAAAATTCATTTCAATAGTCCGCACTCCAGATCCTTCACAAGTTTCACAACGACCGCCTTTCACATTAAAACTAAAACGTCCCGCTTTATATCCGCGAATCATACTTTCGGAAGTCATCGTAAATAAATTTCGAATCTCCGAAAATACCTCTGTGTAGGTGGCAGGATTTGACCTTGGCGTTCGTCCAATTGGACTTTGGTCGATGTCTATTACTTTGTCAATATGTTCTAAACCTTCAATTTTTTTGTACGGCTGCGGTTTTTTTACTCCGTTGAAATAGTAGGCATTCAAAATAGGGTAGAGGGTTTCATTTATCAAAGTTGATTTTCCACTTCCAGAAACCCCTGTTACACAAATTAGTTGACCCAGAGGCAATTCAATAGTAACATTTTTCAAATTATTTCCTGTTGCTCCTGTCAGTTTTAAGAATTTGCCATTCCCAGCGCGACGCGTTTTAGGAACTTCAATTTTCATTTTGCCATTCATAAATTGAGCAGTAATCGTATTGCTCTTCAAAATTTCAGCAGGGGTGCCTTGACTAATGATTTCTCCTCCAAATTTTCCTGCTCTTGGACCAATATCAATTACATAATCAGCACGTTCAATCATGTCTTTGTCGTGTTCAACCACAATTACCGAGTTTCCAATATCGCGCAATTGTTCCAAAGAATGAATCAATTTTTCGTTGTCTCTTTGGTGTAAACCAATACTTGGTTCGTCCAAAATATAAAGAACGCCTACCAACTGAGAACCAATTTGTGTAGCCAATCGAATGCGTTGGGCTTCGCCTCCAGAAAGCGATTTGGAACTTCGGCTCAAGGCCAAATAATTCAAGCCTACATTCATTAAGAAGTTTAATCGATCTTTGATCTCTTTGATGACTTCGGAAGCAATTGTTTTTTGTTTCTCGGATAAATAATGTTCTAATTCTTGGAACCAAACGGTTAAATCTGAAATATCTAAATCGCTAAGTTCAGCAATATTTTTATCGTTTACTTTGAAGAATAGGGCTTCTTTTTTTAATCGAGAACCTTCACATTCAGGGCAGTTTACTTCATCCATGAATTCTTTCGCCCAACGTTTTATTGAAGTTGATCCACTTTCGTCGTGTTGATTTTTAATAAAATGGGCAATACCTTCAAAATCAATTTTGTATTCACGAGCTACGCCTAAATCTTTTGAATTAACTGTGAATTTTTCTTTTCCTCCGTTCAAAATCATTTCCATCGCTTCTTCCGAAAGGGTATTTACAGCATCGGTCAATTTGAAATTGTATTTTTCGCCAATGATTTCCAATTGCTTGAAAATCCATGATGATTTGTATTCACCCAAAGGAGCAAAACCACCATTTTTGATGGATAATTTTGGGTTGGGAACAATCTTTTTTCTATTGATTTCGTTTATAGTTCCCAATCCATTACAATGCGCGCAAGCCCCTTTGGGCGAATTGAAAGAAAACAAATTGGGTTCGGGATTTTGGTACGAAATACCAGTTGTTGGACACATTAAATTCCGACTAAAATAGCGTACTTCATTCGAATCTTGGTCTAAAATCATTAACACATTTTCGCCGTGGTGCATGGCGGTATTGATACTTTCTGACAATCGTTTTTGATTCTCTTCGGTATTTTCTATAACCATTCGATCGACTACAATTTCAATATCATGCGTTTTGTAGCGATCTAATTTCATGCCGCTAACTAAATCTTGAATTTCTCCATTCACCCGCACTTTTAAAAAGCCTTGTTTGGTGATTTGCTGGAAAAGCTCCGCATAATGTCCTTTTCTAGCACGAATAATGGGTGCCAAAATATGGATACGTTTTCCAATAAAATCTTGAATAATCAACTCTTTAATTTGCTCGTCAGAATACGAAACCATTTTTTCTCCCGTATTGTAACTGTAAGCGTCTGCGCCACGGGCATACAACAAACGCAAGAAATCGTATATTTCAGTAATAGTTCCTACGGTCGATCGCGGACTCTTACTGGTAGTTTTTTGCTCAATAGCAATTACAGGTGATAGTCCGTCAATTTTATCTACATCTGGACGTTCTAATCCTCCTAAAAACTGTCGTGCATAGGCCGAGAAAGTTTCTACATATCGACGTTGTCCTTCGGCATAAATGGTATCAAAAGCTAAGGATGATTTTCCTGAACCCGAAAGTCCTGTGATAACCACTAACTGCTCTCGAGGAATTGATATATCGATATTTTTAAGATTGTGAACGCGCGCGCCCTGAACGTCAATAGTATTGTTTGTATCTAACATAATTTTTGCAAAAAAACAAAGTTACCATTTTGATTGATTCTTTTGGTAGAAGCGGGAAGAAGTTTATGTTAAAAATGGAAGATTATAAAGGAAATCAAGAGACGAATTAATTAGCAATGTATTACTCAATTGTCATCGATTTCAATTTGCTGCGATAGGCCTCTAATGCAAGTGATTTTGATATAAACCCATAATATTTGTCATTTTTCACAACGGGTAAAAAGACCACTTTAGATCGCTCAAATTTATTCATAACAATTTCCATACTATCTTCGGGAGTGATAAGTTCCTTAGGAGCACTCATGATTTCTTTAATTTGGGTAAACTTGACGCGATACGAGTTAAAAATTATTTCCTTAACATCATTAAAATAAACTACTCCTACTAATTCTTTTTTTGAATTGACAACTGCAAAAACTACTTGGTTAGAATGTGAAATTAAATCTACTAATTTATCTAAGTTTTCATCAGGTGAAACGGTCAAATAATCCGTTTGAATGATAGAATTAGTGTCTAAAGTAGACAGTACATTGGCATCTTTATTACTCGTAAAAGCATGTCCTTTCTTAGCTAAATTTTTAACATCCATAGAATGTTTTTCGAAACGTTTGGAAATAGCAAAACTAATCGATGAAACAATCATTAATGGAATCATCAGATTGTAGCCTCCTGTGATTTCTGCTATCAAGAAAATGGATGTCAAAGGCGCATGAAATAAACCGCTCAAAATACCAGCCATTCCGACAAGCGTAAAATTACTAACTGGTAATTTTGTAATTCCAATCAGGTTAATCAATTTTGAAAAGAAAAAACCAACATAGGATCCTAAAAATAATGAAGGAGCAAAGTTGCCCCCATTTCCTCCACTTCCAATAGTAAGTCCAGAAGCAAAAGCTTTAAGCATCATTGTACAGCCAACAAACAGCAGTAGTACCCAACTATTATCTCTAAATCCGCTAAATAAAGTATCTTCTAGTATTTGACCTGGATCGTTTTGAGATAAAATTCGAATACTTTCGTAACCTTCTCCAAATAGGGTTGGAAATACATATATCAAAATAGCCAGAAGGGTAGAGCCAAAAAGCGCTTTTTTGTAAGGACTCAATTTTAAACGGTTGAAAAAGTGCTCCACTCGTTGAAAATTTCGCGAATAATAGATAGAAACTAAACCTGTAAATATTCCTAACAAGGCATAAAATGGGATGTTATGATAATTAAAAGTTTCTTGTTGTTGAAAAGAAAGTAAAATACTTTCATCCAATACAATTACAGAAACTAAAGCGCCTGTTGCCGCAGCAATCATAATTGGCGTAAAGGCAGATATGCTAACATCAACTAGTAATACTTCGATTGCAAATAATACTCCAGCGATAGGAGCGTTAAATGCGGCAGCAATACCAGCGGCAACGCCACAGCCAATCAATAAAGTTCTGTCTTTGTAACTTAATTTGTATTTCTGGGCATAATTAGATCCAAAAGCGGCTCCAGTTATTACAATGGGGCTCTCCAATCCTGCAGATCCTCCCATACCAACAGTTAATGAGCTGGTAATGATTTGAGCATACATTTGTTTCTTCGGAATAATACTTGCCTTTTTGGCCACCGCATACAAGATTTGTGAAGTCCCTTTTTGGATGGTACCGCCTAAAAACTTTTTAATTACAAAAACGGTTAGTAGAATACCAATTATTGGCAAAAAACTATTTAAAAAATTTAACTTTAAAATACGACTCACATAGGTAGAGAAAGTAAATACGCCATGGGCAAAAGCTTTCAAAACAATTACAGCAAATGCAGCTGAAATTCCTACTAGTATTGCAGATAGAAATATAAATTGTTTATCGCCTAGTTTGGATCTCGACCATGCAATTGATAATTCAATTTTAAGTAAAATTTTATTGAGCATTAGGAATTTTTTCAGTCTGCTAAATTACAATTAAATATTTTTTAATGCCTCTTTTTTACTCAAAGGCTTCAGATTTTCACTATTTATAAATTCTCGAACCGCTACTGGGTCGATCTTTGCATATTCACGAAGCGCCCAACCAATTGCTTTCCGAATAAAAAATTCATTAGAATTACTATGTTTTATGCACAATGATTGTAGTAGTTTAAAATCGGTTTGGGATTTATACCCGAGTTGGAAAAGTATAACGCTTCGGTTCAACCAAATGTTGTCAGCCTCTGAAAATCGGTCCACAACTGTTGGTATTTTAGCAGGAAATTGTTGCAAATAGTCGCCCAAAATGAATTTTGAAATCGTATCGACACTATCCCACCAAGAATTGGTAATCAGCAATTTTTCGATCCAAACTATGTCTTCAATAACATATTTTTTTTTCAAATTATTGATAAGAATTTCAATTCCGCAATACTGAAGTTCTCTTTCGTTTTTCTGAAATAACTCCCAACCAATTATTCTGGTATTGGTGTCGATTTCGGTC
>CANHKZ010000038.1 GCA_947461425.1 Flavobacteriaceae bacterium
CCCAAGGGGTAGGAATCCATTTATAAGTCGGCGACCAATGGTAATTTTGCGTTCTAAATTATTTTTTAATGCGATGCTATCCAATACAGTATAGGTTCGTTTACTTCGAATGTCCAAACTGTCTTTTCGATAGGTATTCCAAAACTCGTCAGTTTTTGCAATAGCGTCTTTGCTTATTTCCAATGCAATTGCCTCTTTTTTTAATTCCATGGGTTGATTCAATTGGATTTCGAAGTTGGCGCTTTTTGAAAATAAATAAATATAATCTGAGGCTTCTTTTTTTCTTGGTTTAAAGTCTTTTTCAGCATTGCCTTCAAATTGAATAGTTCCTCCAAAAAGTTTCAAATCATCGTCGTTATTTCCTTTTACTATTTTAAATGATTTACTGGATGGGAACCATACTTTTTCTTGAGGCAAAAAGGTAAAATCATGGCTTCCACTGATATCTAAAACACCTTTAATTCGCATTACTGCTTTGGCAATGGCAAAAGTATTTTGATCAACATACAAAACACCTTCTAAACCCTGTGCTTTATTTTTTTTCTTGTTTTTAAAGTGGATCATGTATACGTTTCTACCATCAATTTGAGTGGAATCGAGCAACTGGTATTTGTAATCCTTAATTGCATCATTAGCAATTGGGCTGTTATATTTGGTTTCAAAGAGTTCATAATTGGAATCATAAATAGAAAATGATTGGAGTTTAAACCCTAATATTTCATAAATAGGCTGCCTGAGTCCTGCCATTTTTGAACCTACAATAGTTTCTTTTAGATGGTTATTTTTAAATTGGTACAATGAGACTTTTTCGGTTTGAAACAAATGTTGTTTCTGAATCATTTTTTTGAACTTATAATTCGAAGAATCTACTTTAACCCCATTTTTATTGGCTTTCAAAGTATCAATTGTAGCACTAATGGAATCTGGATTAGCAGTAATCACTAAGGAATTGTAGCACTTGAATTCAAAAGAAGGAATTCTTTTCTGAGGATTATTTTGCTCTTTTTGTGCAATCGTTTTTTTAATAATGGCCACTGCAGGATTTTCAAGTGGAATCAGTACTTCTTGTAAATCATTCGTGTTTTGTTGTAACAAAATCAGATAAAATAATTTTTCTTTTTCGACTAGTATTCTTTTTTTGTCGAAGCCAATGTAGGAAACGGAAAATTCAGTTATTGGCGACAGAGAATATATTGTGAATTTCCCATCAACATCAGCAATTGAATTACTCCCTGATGGCAAATATACAGAAGCAAAGGGCAGTGCCTTGCCGTTTTCCCCATCTTTCACAATTCCATTTAATTGAAATTGCGCCTGAATGGAAAGTGATATAAAAAAAATAAATGTGAGTAAGCATTTCATTTTTACAACTTTAATAGTCAAAAGGGTTGTTTTTGGATGTACAAAAGTAAGCATAAAAAAATCCGCCACAAGGGCAGATTTTTTTTATGAGGTTCTAATGGAATTATACTTTCATTATTTCGGCTTCTTTATCTACAAGAAGTTCGTCAATTTTTTTGATGAATGCATTAGTTAAATTCTGAACATCGTCTTCAGCACCTTTACAAATGTCTTCAGAAGTTCCTTCTTTTTCTAATTTTTTAATATCGGTGTTGGCATCTTTACGAGCATTCCTTACTCCAATTTTAGCATCTTCGGCTTCTACTTTCGCTTGTTTTGCTAGTTCACGACGTCTTTCCTCTGTCAACGGAGGGACACTAATAATAATCAAGTCGCCATTATTCATGGGGTTGAAACCTAAATTAGCAATCATAATTGCTTTTTCAATAGCTTGCAACATATTTTTTTCAAAAGGCTGTAAAGTAATAGTTCTAGCATCTGGCACACTCATCTTGGATACTTGAGAAAGAGGTGTCGCTGAACCATAATAATCAACAAAAACACTTCCCAACATGGCAGGAGAGGCTTTTCCAGCACGGATATTTTGAAATGCTTTTCCTAAATGTTCAATAGAACCCTCCATGGATTCTTTTGTGCTGTCTAATATAAATTCAATTTCTTCAGTCATTTTTAGAGTATTTAGAATAATAGATTTTTTGGATAGTTAGAGCTAACAAGTTTAACCATCTATAAGGTCTAAGAAGTCATTTATTAAATATTTACAACAGTTCCTATATTTTTGCCTTCGCAAATTTTAATTAGGTTGCCTGCTTTATTCATGTCAAAAACCACAATAGGTAATTGATTTTCTTGACTTAATGTAAAAGCAGTAGTATCCATTACATTTAATCCTTTACTCAATACATCTTCAAAAGAGATGTAATCAAATTTCACTGCGCTAGCATTTTTCTCTGGATCACAATCGTACACTCCATCAACACGTGTTCCTTTTAAAATAACATTGGCATCCACTTCAATCCCACGTAAAACGGCAGCAGTGTCTGTAGTAAAGTACGGATTACCTGTTCCTGCTCCAAAAATCACAATTCTTCCTTTCTCAAGGTGACGTACTGCTCTTCTTTTGATGTAAGGCTCAGCAATAGATTCCATTTTTAAAGCGGTTTGCAAACGTGTTTTCATTCCTTTATCTTCCAAAGCTCCTTGTAAAGCCATGCCATTGATTACGGTAGCAAGCATTCCCATATAATCGCCTTGAACGCGATCCATTCCAGAGCTTACACCAGCTACTCCTCTAAAAATGTTTCCGCCGCCAATTACAATGGCAATTTCAACTCCTTTTTCATGAATTTGTTTGATTTCATCAGCATATTCTGCCAGTCTTTTCGGGTCAATTCCGTAATTTAAATCGCCCATTAAAGCTTCGCCACTTAATTTTAGAAGAATTCTTTTGTATTTCATGAGTTGGTTGTGTTATTTGCTGCAAATATAGTTATATTCTAATTTTTTGAAATAGTGTTTTTAAAAAAATAATTTCCATTACTTTTCAAATTAAATATTTAAAAAGCACCCTTCATTTTTAATAAAATACCTAACTTTAAATAATATTAAAATATTTTTATGAAAACCTTTGTAGCCAAGGCTTTATTTAACAGTCATACGTATTTAGAATATAGAAAGTTAATAATAGATCTATTGCGTGAAGGAAAATCAACTGCTGTTGACCAAACTGAAGAACTGACTCATTATAGCGAATTGAACGAAGCTAGGATGCGTCGTTTGGATAAAACAATGAAAATTTCGGAAGAGAATAGCGCCAAATTAAAGACTTTAAACAAAAGTTATATTTGGTTAGTACTGACAGAAAGCTGGTGTGGCGATGCGGCACAAATTCTTCCTATATTTAATAAAATGGCAATGGAATCTGTTGATAAAATAGAAATGAAATTGGTCTTGCGTGATGAAAACGAAGAACTTATGAATCATTTTCTAACCAATAATGGAAAAGCAATTCCAAAACTACTAATTATTGATAAGGCCACTGGGTCAGTAGTAAATGATTGGGGGCCACGACCTCAAGCAGCTATTAATCTTATTGAAAAATACAAAAAAAAATTTGGGGTAATTGATGAAACTCTCAAAACAGAACTACAAATGTGGTATTTGCATGACAAAGGGGTAAGCACAAAAAATGAAATCATGCAGTTGCTTCAGGATTTAGAATAGTTTTTTCAAATTCTTCAGGGGTCAATGCATTTTGCACATGGTAGTCGCCAATTTTTGTTCGTCGTAAAACTGTTAAATGCGAACCAGAATTCATAGCTTTTCCGAAGTCGAAAGCTAAAGAACGAATATAAGTTCCTTTACTACACACTACCCTAAAGTCAATTTCTGGCAAATTGATTCGAGTGATTTCAAATTCGTAAATAGTTGTTTTTCTCGAAGCTATTTCTACTTCAACACCAGCCCTTGCATGTTCGTATAACCGAATCCCATCTTTTTTTATTGCCGAAAAAACAGGTGGTTTCTGGTCAATTTCGCCTAAAAATTGGGTCGCCGTTTTGCGAATTAAATCTTCGTTAATGTGGGTTGTAGGAAAGGTTTGATCAATTTCGGTTTCTAAATCATAGGAAGGGGTAGTGGCACCAATGAAGAAAGTCCCAGTATATTCTTTAGGCTTTGCTTGAATTTCAGTGATTCTTTTGGTGAATTTTCCCGTACAAATAATCAATAATCCAGTAGCTAAAGGATCTAGTGTTCCAGCATGTCCAATTTTGAATTTTTTTGGTAAATCAAAACGATGTTTTAAAATGTATTTCAACTTGTTCACCGCTTGGAAAGAAGACCAAGTCAAGGGCTTATCAATAAGAATTACGTAACCATTCAATACATCATTAGCTGTTTTCAAAGAGACTATTTTAAAATTGAAAAATAAAGCAATAAGAAACTCCCAACAATAATTCGATACCAACCCCAAGGTTTGAATCCATATTGTTTGATAATTTCAATAAAGAATTTGATGGCTAAAATAGCAATTACAAAAGCCACAACATTTCCGAAAAGAAATAATTGAATGTGTTTGTCCGACTTTAAAATCAATTCATAGCCCTTCATTTGAGAAGCTTCGTAGGTTTTTAAAAAAACCGAGTAGCAAGTTACCGCAAGCATTGTTGGTACCGCTAAAAAGAATGAAAATTCTGCCGCAACATGACGGCTTAAACCCTGTTGCATTCCGCCAATAATGGAAGCTGCAGAACGACTAGTACCTGGCATCATGGCTAAACATTGCCAAAAACCAATAGTCACCGCTTTTTTAATAGTTATATCTTCTTCTTTTAAAACTGTTGGATTTTGAAATTGGCTATCAATAAAAAGCAATATAATTCCACCTAGAATTAACACGATGGCAATTGGAATAGGATTGCCTAAAACGGCTTCAATTTTATCGTCAAATAGTTTGCCTAAAACTAAAGCAGGAATTACTGAACAAGCGAGTTTAATAAAAAAATTAAATTTAGAAAAGTCAAAGAATTTTTTCCAATACAAGGCAACAACTGCCAAGATAGCTCCAAACTGAATGGAAACTTGAAATAGTTTTACAAAATCATCTTCTTGGATTCCAAAATACGAACTTACAAACACCATATGGGCTGTAGATGAAATAGGAAGATATTCGGTTATTCCCTCTACTATGGCTATTAAAATAGCTTGCAATGTGTTCATCTAGGCCTTTTTTGGGTTTTTTAGAATGGCATAAATCGTTACTCCAAAACCAATTAAAACAGTCGTTGGAGCTAAACGTATGCGTCTAAAACTAAACACATCTTCGTTAAAAACCGTAGGGTCTTCACTTCCTCCTCCAGACATTAGGATGAAACCTAAAGCAATTATAGCAATACCAATTAGTAAGATTTTATAATTTACTTTTTCAAAAAGAAATTCTTGTTTGTGTTCGCTATTGTTTTTCATAATTCATTGCGAGGTGTTGCGAGGCATGAAGCAAAGTAATCTCCTCCATATTAGTTAATACAAATCGTCTGTTCGTAAATTTAAGAAACGTTGAGTAGCAAAATAAGTGCTTACCCATGTAATTAAAACGCCAATTCCAAATACTGAAACCAGTACTAAAAAGATTAGTAATTGGTTGTTAAGAAGCCCAAGTTCAGGAAAATTACTTTCTAAATAAATCAAAACTCCTATTAGTGCTAAAATGGCCAATCCAGCGCCAATCATTCCAAGGCGTACACTTCGCATTACAAATGGTTTTCTAATAAACGCTTTGGTCGCTCCTACCATTTGCATGGTTTTAATAATAAAACGATTGGAATGAATAGACAAACGCAAAGAGCTATTGATAAGTAATACAGCAATAACAGTAAAGAATCCGCTGATGATAAGAATCCACATGCTGACTTTTTTAATATTGTCATTCACTAAATTCACAAGTTGTTTGTCGTATACAATATCGGAAATCATTGGGTTTTTCCGCAATTGACTTTCCACTTTTGCAATACTATCTTTGTACACATAATCGGCTTTTAAGTGAATATCAAAGGAGTTTTGTAATGGATTTTCACCAAGAAAAGTCAAAAAATCTTCTCCAATAATATCAGTATGTTGTTTAGCAGCAGCATCCTTAGAAACGTATTCAAAGGTTTTAGCAAAAGGCGATTTTTTTAATTCGGCATCAAATGATTTGATGATAGTATCGTTGGCCTCATTTTTAAAAAATACCGTCATGGCAATATTTTCTCTAAAATCGTCAGCTAGTTTTTTTGAATTTATAATGAAAAGTCCTAAAATCCCTAATAAAAACAATACTAAGAATACACTTAATACAACAGAAAAATAAGAAGAAATTAAACGGCGTTTTTGAAATTTATCGTAAGAAGAACTCATAGTATATCAAAATTATGGGGTAAAAATAATAAAGAATTTCTTTATTTAAAGTTAATATCGTTCAAAGTTTTAACTTTCGTACAATAAACGTAAATTTGGCAGCTGAAATTGGAAAAGTCTTGCCGATTTTTCCTTTCATTTATTAATAAAAATCAACTCATTTTTAGCCCTACAAATGGACTAAGATAAAATAGTATACAATGAAATACAATCCGAACGAAATTGAAGCAAAATGGCAAAAATATTGGGCAGAAAACCAAACTTTTGCTGCGCTTAATAATTCTGACAAACCCAAATACTATGTTCTAGATATGTTTCCTTATCCATCAGGAGCTGGATTGCATGTTGGACATCCGTTAGGGTATATCGCTTCGGACGTGTATTCAAGATTCAAAAGACACCAAGGATTTAATGTCTTGCACCCCATGGGGTATGACAGTTTTGGACTGCCTGCAGAGCAATATGCTATACAAACGGGACAGCGCCCAGAAGATACTACATCGGTAAACATTGATGGTGGTGTTGATAAAGAAGGAAACCAAATCGCAGGTTATAGAAAACAATTGGATAAAATCGGATTTTCGTTTGATTGGAGTCGTGAAGTGCGGACCTCTAACCCCAATTATTACAAACATACCCAATGGATTTTTATTCAACTATTCAATTCTTGGTACAATAAAAATTCAGATAAGGCAGAAGATATTTCGACTTTAATTGCCTTATTCGAAAAAGAAGGGAATGCAAATGTCAATGCGGTATGTGATGATAACATTGTTCCTTTTTCAGCTTCAGAATGGAACGCCTTTTCGACAGTGGAACAACAAAAAACACTATTGCACTACCGTTTAACCTATTTGGCAGAAACCGAAGTGAACTGGTGCCCAGGATTAGGAACGGTTTTGGCGAATGACGAAATTGTAAACGGCGTTTCAGAACGTGGTGGTTTTCCTGTGATTCGAAAAAAAATGACCCAATGGAGTATGCGAATTTCAGCCTACGCCGAACGTTTGTTACAAGGATTAGATACTATTGATTGGACCGAAAGTATCAAAGAGAGTCAACGTAATTGGATTGGGAAATCAGTTGGGGCAACTGTAAAGTTCTCGGTTCTCGGTTCTCAATTGTCAGTTGAGCAACCACTAAGTATAGACGTTTTTACCACGCGCCCTGATACTATTTTTGGTGTAACCTTTATGACTTTGGCACCAGAACATGAATTAGTGGCACAAATTACGACTGCTGACCAAAAACAAGCGGTTGAAGACTATATTGAAAAAACGGCAAAACGTTCCGAGCGTGAAAGAATGGCTGATGTGAAAACTATTTCAGGAGTTTTTACGGGTGCTTATGCCGAACATCCTTTTACTGCAGCACCAATTCCAGTTTGGATTGGCGATTATGTTTTGGCAGGATACGGAACAGGAGCTGTTATGGCGGTTCCTTGTGGAGATGAAAGAGATTATGCTTTCACCAATTTCTTTAAAGGAACTCAAGGAATGCCAGCTATTAAAAACATTTTTAACAAAGACATTTCAGAAGCGGCTTATGGAGATAAAGGTGGCTTTGAATTAATAGATTCTGACTTTTTAAACGGATTAGGCTACAAAGAAGGAACGAAAAAAGTAATTGAAGCTTTAGAAAAAATAGGACAAGGAAAAGGAAAGACGAATTACCGTTTGCGTGATGCTGTTTTCTCTAGACAACGCTATTGGGGCGAACCTTTTCCGGTATATTATGTCAATGGATTGCCACAAATGATTGACAAAAAACACTTGCCAATCATACTGCCAGAAGTGGAGAACTATTTACCTACCGATGACGGTTTGCCTCCTTTGGGCAACGCTTCAGTATGGGCTTGGGATAGTGCTCAGTGCTCAGTAGTTAATAATCAGTTGATTGATAATCAAACAATTTTTCCTTTGGAACTGAACACAATGCCAGGTTGGGCTGGAAGTTCTTGGTACTGGATGCGGTATATGGATGCGCAAAACGAAAACGAATTTGCAAGTCAAGATGCCTTGAAGTATTGGGAAAGTGTCGATTTGTACATTGGCGGAAGCGAACACGCGACAGGCCATTTATTGTATGCTCGTTTTTGGAACAAATTCCTAAAAGATAAAGGTTTTGCACCCACCGAAGAACCGTTCAAAAAACTGATTAATCAGGGAATGATTCTAGGAATGAGTGCTTTTGTGTATCGTTTGGATGGAACCAATACGTATGTTTCTAAAAATCAAATTAAAGATCAAAATGTACAACCTATTCACGTAGATGTTAGTTTAATCAATAGCTCCGATGAATTAGATATTGATGCTTTTAAAAATTGGAGAGAGGATTATGCAGTGGCAACTTTTGTGACCGAAGAAAATGGAAAATACATTGTCGGTCGCGAAATCGAAAAAATGTCCAAATCCAAATACAATGTCGTTACGCCTGATTTGATTTGTGCTGAATATGGTGCCGATACCTTGCGTTTGTACGAAATGTTTTTAGGACCGTTGGAACAAGCTAAACCTTGGAATACGGCTGGAATTTCTGGGGTATTTGGTTTCTTGAAAAAACTGTGTCGTTTGTATTTTGATGATAATGGTTTGATCGTTACCAATAACGAACCAACTAAAGACAATTTAAAATCGTTGCATAAGACAATTAAAAAAGTGGCTGAAGATATTGAGAGTTTTTCTTTCAATACTTCCGTCTCGCAGTTTATGATTTGTGTAAACGAATTGTCTACTCAAAATTGTCACGAAAGAACTATTTTAGAACCATTGGCAATTTTAATTTCGCCATATGCGCCTCATATTGCAGAAGAATTATGGTCGTTATTGGGTCATGCTGATTCGATTGCAAGGGTATCTTTTCCAAAATTTAATCCTGCGTATCTGGTAGAAAGCAGTAAAGAATATCCAGTTTCGTTCAACGGAAAAATGCGTTTCACAATGGAATTACCTTTGGATTTAACTAAGGAACAAATTGAGGAAATCGTCATGCAAGACGAAAGAACATTGCGTCAATTAGAGGGAAGAACACCAAACAAAGTGATTATTGTACCTGGAAAAATTATCAATTTAGTAGGGTAATTTGGAAATAAAATTAGAATTGATCTGTGAATATGGGGTACAAAAATTACTACAGATTCACAGATTTTTTTAACCAAATCAACTCACAATCAACTCACAATCAAATCAACTATAACTGAATTTGCCTGTCTATTTGTTGGTCTAACGAAATAAACGTTTCTGTTCTAGAAACGCCTTCAATAGCTTGAATTTTGGTATTTAATAACTGCATCAAGTGTTCGTTATCCATACAGATTATTTTAATCAAAATGGACCAGTTACCTGTAGTGTAATGGCATTCTAATACTTCTGGAATTTTTTTTAAGTCTCGAACAGCCTCTAAATTTCGCGCGGCTTTATCCAAATAGATTCCGACAAAAGCCATGGTATTGTAACCCAAAACTTTTTGGTTCACAACAAACTTAGAACCCGAAATTACCCCAGATTGTTCTAATTTTCTTAAGCGTTGGTGAATTGCAGCTCCTGAGATTCCAATTTTATTGGCGATTTGCAGAATGGGTTTTCGAGCATCTTCCATTAAATCACGTAAAATTTCTTTGTCGATTCCGTCTATTTCTACTTGTTGCGAATTAATTTTCATAAATTAGTAATTAAAACTAAAATGTTGTTTTTAGTTTGAATTGAAAATCAAAATTACATAAAATAAAACAAATTCATTCTTTTATTTATTTTTGGCTTATAAAAAAACCATCCGAATGGGATGGTTTGTATAGTGTAATTTTAATTTTTTTATTTTCCTTTATTAGCCTCAGCAACATATTTTTCAAGAGCCATTGTCATAGACGGAGTTCCAGGTGTTGGCGCCATAATGTCGATTCGTAATCCGTGATCCAACGCTTCTTTTTGAGTAGTACTCCCAAAAACCGCAATACGAGTATCATTTTGTTTGAAATCTGGAAAATTCATAAACAACGATTTGATTCCTGTTGGACTAAAGAAAGCCAATACATCATAATAAACATCGGCTAAATCAGACAAGTCACTCATTACTGTTTTGTAAAAAGTAGCTGGAGTCCAATCAACTTTTAAACCATCCATCGTTACAGTAATATCTGCATTCAATTGGTCAGATGCCGGCAATAAGAATTTTTCGTCTTTGTATTTTTTAATAAGCGGAGACAAGTCTGCAAAATCTTTTGGACCTACATAAATCTTGCGCTTTCTATATACCACATATTTTTGCAGATAAAATGCAATGGCCTCTGACTGACAAAAGTATTTTAAACCTTCGGGAACTTTATAGCGCATTTCTTCAGCCACTCTAAAAAAGTGATCTACTGCATTTTTACTTGTTAATATAATTGCACTATAATTATTCAAGTCAATTTTTTGCAGTCTTATTTCTTTGGCATTAACCCCTTCTACGTGGATAAAAGGTCTGAAATCAATTTTAACCTTATGCTTTTGCTGTAGCTCAAAGTAAGGAGAATTCTCCACTTTAGGCTCTGGTTGCGACACCAAAATTGTTTTCACTTTCATACTATAACTTTTTCTATGCGACTCCTTTTGTAATCCAATAATAAATGAAATAATAAGGAGCTATTTCAAGAGCGCAAAGATACAAAATAAAATAAAACAACTTGCCGAATATTAAATTTTGATAATTTTTAACAGAAAACACATAAGTTACTAGATTTGCGACTATTACGACTACAATTATTATTGTAGGAAACATAGTATTTATGTTTTCATAATAATAAAATAACATATCGATTGGTAGTAAAATAATTCCAATATAAGTGCGATAAGTTACTTTTTGATGATTGAACTGTTCAACAAATTCTTCAATATGAAATGAAGTAGCAATTATTTTTTCAATAAGCACTTTTGAAAAAATGAAGAAAAGTAAAAAATTGGCAATTTGAATATATTGCATCCAATCCGCTTTGTCACGCAAGCCATAAATATGCATTGAAAGTTGGATGAAAAATGTTAAAGAAATGATCTGAACAAAAAATAATGCAATTGTAAATCCATTTTTCAAATTACCACTCTCGCGATATACTTTGATGTACTTGTCTGAAAATAGAAGATTTGCAAAATCACCGAATCGATTTTCATAAATAGATTTAGTCATAGCAATAATTGCAAAACATATCAAAAACACCAAGGTAACCCAATCAGAGTTATCTGTTATGCGGGGATGAAGCACAAATTCATTCATAGTGTTGCAAAATTACTATTTTTTTATTTCATTATTTTATTATAGTTTTATTTTGAATAAAATGGCATAAAAAGCTTATTTTCGCACTGAAATTAGATAAAATTATGAATGATTGCCTAGTTATAATTCCTACTTATAACGAAATTGAGAACATCGAAAGCATCATTAGAACTGTACTTTCGCAGGACAAACTTTTTCATGTTCTGATTATCGATGACAATTCCCCAGATCATACCGCGCATAAGGTAATTGCTCTGCAATCAGAGTTTTCGGAACGATTATTTTTAGAAAAAAGAGAAAAAAAAGCAGGCTTAGGAACCGCTTACGTTCATGGTTTTAAATGGGCTTTAGAAAAACGATACGATTATATTTTTGAGATGGATGCGGATTTTTCGCACAACCCAACTGATTTAGAGAAATTGTACCATGCGTGTCATCTAGGGGATGCTGATTTAGCCGTAGGTTCCCGCTATGTTACTGGAGTAAACGTAGTCAATTGGCCTTTGAGTCGAGTATTACTGTCTTATTTTGCATCTGTATATGTCCGATTCATTACAGGTATGAAAATTCACGATGCAACAGCTGGATTTGTATGTTATAAAAGACATGTTTTAGAGAATATCAATTTGGATCAAATCAAATTTGTAGGGTATGCATTTCAAATAGAAATGAAATACCGCACATTTTGTAGTAATTTTAAAATTTCTGAAGTCCCAATCATATTTACAGATAGAACAAAAGGTCAATCAAAAATGAGCAACTCTATTATTGTAGAAGCTGTTTTTGGAGTTATTGCACTTCGATTAAAAAGATTAGTCAACACATTATAAGAAAAAGATAGAATGAATAGGGTTTTAATTAAGAATGCCAAAATAGTAAACGAAGGAAAGATTTTTGAAGGCGATGTTTTGATTGAGGACGACTTAATTGTTGAAATTGCAGCATCAATTAGTGCCAAATCTGCCGATTGTAAAATTATAGATGCCGAAGGGAATTATTTAATTCCCGGCGCCATTGATGATCAAGTTCATTTTAGAGAGCCGGGATTGACGCACAAAGGCGATATTGAATCGGAATCTAGAGCTGCAGTAGCAGGAGGAATAACCTCATTTATTGAACAACCAAATACAATTCCTAATGCGGTAACTCAAGAAATTCTTGAGGAAAAATATGAAATTGCCTCTCAAAAATCATTTGCGAATTATTCGTTTATGATGGGAGCTACTAACGATAATTTGGAAGAGGTTTTAAAAACCAATCCAAAAAATGTGGCTGGAATTAAAATCTTTTTGGGTTCGTCTACCGGAAATATGTTAGTTGATAATGAGGTAGTTTTAGAAAAAATATTTTCGAGTACACCTTTGTTGATTGCAGTTCATTGTGAAGATGAAACAACAATTAAAAACAATGTAGTACAATTTAAAGAAAAATATGGAGACGATGTGCCAGTTACTGCACATCATTTAATTCGAAGTACTGAGGCGTGTTATCTTTCGTCCTCAAAAGCAATCGCTTTAGCGAAAAAAACAGGAGCGCGTTTGCATATTTTTCATTTGTCAACGGCTAAAGAAATGGATTTGTTTACTAACAAAATTCCTTTAGAAGCCAAAAAAATTACCGCTGAGGTTTGTGTGCATCATTTATGGTTTACCAATGATGATTATGCAACAAAGGGTAATTTGATCAAATGGAATCCAGCGGTAAAAACTGAAAATGATAAAGAAGCACTTTGGAAAGCTTTGTTAGACGATAGAATTGACGTTATTGCAACGGATCATGCTCCGCATACTTTAGAAGAAAAACAACAATCGTATTTGAATGCACCTTCTGGCGGCCCTTTGGTGCAACATGCCGTGGTTGCTTTGTTTGAAGCGTTTCATCAAGGAAAAATTAGCGTGGAAAAGATTGTAGAAAAAATGTGTCACAATCCAGCTATAATTTTTAAAATTGAAAAACGCGGATATATCAAAGTGGGCTATTATGCTGACTTAGTGATCGTAAATGCCGGTTTACCATGGAGCGTTAAAAAAGAGAATATTCTTGCTAAATGTGGGTGGTCTCCTTTTGAAGGCTATACTTTTAAATCAAGAATTACCCATACTTTTGTAAACGGACAATTGGTTTACAATGCTTTTAAAGTAAAAAACATTCATGCTGGAAAGCGATTGTTATTTAACAGATAAATAAAATGAAAAAAAGTATTTCATTATTGGCGATTTTAACCTTATTAGGATGCAAAGAGAACTTGGTTAAAAAACCTGAACGTCTTATTGAAAAATCGAAAATGATGGATATTATGTATGATTTGTCTTTACTTGAAGCAATTAAATACCAAAATCCTGCCGTTTTAGACTCCAATCAAATTCGACCAAAGCAATTTATTTACAAAAAATACAAAATTGATAGTTTACAATTGGCACAGAATAATGTCTATTACGCTGCTGATTATAAAAGTTATAAGGTTATGTTTGAAACAGTAGTAAAACGAATTACTGACGAAAAGAAACGCGCTATTGCCGCTACTAAAGCCGAAGAAAAAAAGAATAAAATCCGAATGGCAAAACTTAAAAAGAAAAAGCAGCTCGCAAAAAAGAGTAGGGATTCAATTGCGGTTCTCAAAATAAAAAAAGAATAAAAAAATGCAGTATTTTAAGTACTGCATTTTTTGTTTCAATCCTACGTAATTATTTATTCTTTTTCTCTTCCAAATCGCTCAAAGATATTGATATAATTGTTAAAAGTCTTTTTTGATTTTTCATAAAAACTAACATCACCGCTTTCTTTCATGATTGTTAATAAACCACGATAACGTTCAATATCTGTTACAATTTCAATAGCAATATCTACTTGTTCAGATGCAGTTAGATGACTGTAATAGTTTAAGTTTTCAGTGTATTTTCCAATCAATTGAGTCAATAACTTTTGCGCTTTTGCCTTTTCACCCACATCATAATATCCTTTTGCAAAGGGGTCAACTAATGAATAGTATTCAAATTGATCTACAGGCATTTTAGTCATGGCCAAGTCAATTATTTTCTTAGCTTTTTCCATTTTCCCCTCTGCAATAAGTTTGGTCATTAAGCGGGATAAATTCATACGATACGTGATACTATTTCTTCGTGTTTCGATGTCGTGATAGATGGATAGGCTCTCGCTATTTCCCCATTCCCATTCCATTACTTTATCAAACATTATATCCGTATCGATTTGACCCATATCGATTTGGCTGGATCCTTTTGGCAAGCGTGTTCTGATAGGAACTAATTTGTATACCATTCCTTCCAATTGAAGGTATTCTTTCATCCAAAGATATTCTTCGTTGTCAAATGCACCCCCACTAAAATAGATTGGTCGTTTCCAATTATTATTGGCAACAATGTCTAACATCATTAATCTATTTTTATAGATTGCATTTCCTTTAATGTCAATATCAATTGATGAAACAATGGAATCATTGTATTTAGGTTGCACCACTTTGTTTTTAATAATGGTGTTTTTATCGACAGGAAATCGAATTTTATTCGTAGGATAAAAATGAATAACTTGTCCGTTTGGCATTTCTATAGTTGATTTAGGATTCTTAATAAACGATAGTAAGTCTTTTACGTCCCAACGTGTTTCTACTTTTGGAATATGAGCTACATAATCTAATTTATCTCCAACGTATTCATTGTGTTTAAATGAAATTGGTAATGGATCAGACTCGTAACTCTTCATTTTCATTTGGTCAATATACCAATCAGTCATAAAAAGACTAGTATTTACAATTTTAACATCCGTTCTGAAGTTTTCAATTTCTTGAGCATACCAAAGCGGAAAAGTATCATTGTCTCCAATGGTGAATAAGATGGCGTTTTTGTCACACGAACTCAAATACGCTTTTGCCATTGCAACTGCTGTATATTTGTCTGAACGGTCGTGGTCATCCCAATTTTGGAATCCCATAATGACAGGTGCGGCGATGAAACATCCAGCAATTAAAACTGGACCTGCAATTTTTGGCGCCAAATATTTTTTAGCACTTTCATAAAGGGAATATACTCCAAAACCAACCCAGATTGCAAATACATAAAACGATCCTACTAAAGCATAATCGCGTTCACGAGGCTCAAAAGGGCGTTCGTTTAGGTAAATTTTTAGGGCTATTCCTGTGAATAAAAATAAGGAAAGCAATACGTAAAAACTTTTACGGTCTTTACTTGCGTGGTACATTAATCCAATTAATCCTAGGATAAAAGGCAAAAAGAAATAGGTGTTTCGACCTTTATTGTTTACAACATCAGTTGGTAAATTATCTTGAGAACCTAGATGTAAACTATCCATGAATGGAATACCACTAATCCAATTCCCATTCAAATTATCGTATCGTCCTTGAATGTCATTTTGGCGACCAACAAAGTTCCACATTAAATACCGTACATACATATAGCCAAATTGGTATTCAAACATGAATCTGAAATTATCTACAGTTGTTGGTTTTTCAATAATCAAATAATCGCTATAGTTTTTTAAGAAGGCTACATAGCCTTCGTTGTCAATTTCTTTTTGAGCGTAAGCTTGTCTAAATTCAACAACCACTTTTTCAATTTCGCCCTTAAGTTGAGCTACGGCCTTGTTGTACTCATCTTCACTTAATTGACTGGCTTCAATCCCATATTTAGCTAAATCCTCCTCAAAAGGATAGTCATAATTAATTTTAAATTCAGGCGGATTGGTAAAGTTGATATAATTTTCTACATGGCCTGCACTCCATAAACGGGGTAATATTGTTTTTTGACTATCATCGCTATTTTGTTCCGCATTTTTGAAATTATTAGTAATTTCATATTTTCCAGTGGTGTAATTTCTTTCGTAGTTGGGCGCTTTGTCTAAATAGGGTTTGTCTTTGTCTAAACCTGCAAAAGTTTCGGTGTATTGAGGACCGTAAAAAAGCGGATTTACACCATATTGCTCCCGGTTGTAATAAGCCAATACTTCAGCTGCATCTGAGGGTTTGTTTTCATTAATTATGGTATTGGCATTGGCACGAACAGGTAACATTATCCAGGTTGAGAACCCAATTAAAATGAATAGCGTACACAAGATAATTGTGTTGTAAAAAACCATCCCGTTTTGTTTGGTGTAACGCAAGCCAAAGTAAAAAAAAGCAACCAACAAAAGTGTTACAAATAGAGTTCCTGAGTTGAAAGGCAATCCCATTTCATTCACCATAAAAATTTCGGTTTTCCCAAAGAAAGCCATAGTTAATGGCAGTAACATTTTGAAAATAAACAACAAAATGGAAACTACTACTACATTGGCAATAATGAAATTTTTAATAGTAACCGTTTTGTAGTTTTTGAAAAAATACAAAAAACCAATTGCTGGAATAGTTAGCAACGCCATAAAGTGAACTCCAAAAGATAACCCAATAACTAATGAAATAACTAAAAGCCATTTATCGCCTCTTGGTGTATTCATTTCTTGTTCCCATTTCAGTCCTAACCAAAGCAATAAAGCAATTAATAGTGAAGCCATAGCATACACTTCGGCTTCAACAGCATTGTACCAAAAACTATCAGAGAATGTGAAGACTAACGCCCCAATAAATGAACTTCCTAGGATAACA
>CANHKZ010000039.1 GCA_947461425.1 Flavobacteriaceae bacterium
GGTTGCTTTGCCAGCAGATTTAGTATTTGAAAAACCAACACTTTTTATTCGTGGAGGGAATTCAAATTATATTTTGGATGAAGATTTTGAAGCCATAAAAGCGCAATTTCCAAGTGCAATTTTTGAAACTATACCAAATGCAGGGCATTGGCTCCATGCTGAGAATCCCGACTTGTTTTATCAATTGAGTTTGTCTTATTTAAATTAATTATGTTATGAAGTTATTTATTAGAATATTAGTTACTGCCATTCTAGTCATGGTTTTATCTTATTTTATGAAAGGTGTTCGAGTTGACGGGGTCCTTACCGCACTAATAGTTGCAGTAGTTTTGGGATTGTTGAACGCTTTTATTAAACCCGTTTTGGTGTTTTTTACACTGCCCTTTACCATTTTTACTTTGGGTTTATTTTTAATCGTTATTAACGGGATATTAATCTTGGTATGTACCAAGATTGTGGGTGGTTTTCATGTAGATTCGTTTTGGACCGCTACCTTATTTAGTGTCATCTTATCCATCTCTCAATCTATTATGTATAAACTCACAGGTGGGTCTAAATAAAGTACTGTTTTAGGAGTATTTATTAACTCTTGTTTTGATTAAATTAAAACTTGTTTGGGTTGTAAAAATTTTATAATTTTGCAACCCAATTTTATTTTTAAAATCAAACAACAAGATGGATATTAAAAGAGTAGCTATAGATGCTGTAACTGAAACGATTGTCATGACTGTAGTTCATATGGATTACAAAGGACAAGTAGCTAAAAGAATCAATGAAAAAATGCCTTTGGCTACCGTAAAAGGATTTAGAAAAGGACAAGTTCCTAAAGAATTAGTTGAAAAACAATACGGAAAAGCAATCAAACAAGAGGAGATTAAAAAAGTAATCGATCTAGCTTTAGAGCGTTATATTCAGTCAGAACGATTGAATCTTTTAGGAACTCCATTAGCTAAAGTAAACGATAATATGGATTGGGATGCTGAAGAATTAGTATTCGAATATGAAATTGGTTTAGCCCCTAATTTTGAATTGGATTTAGAAGCGAAAAACAATATAATTAAATACGTAGTTACTGCTGATGCTAAATTAATAGATGGTCAAGTAGCGCGTATTCAAAAACAATTTGGTAAAGCAATTCCTCAAGAAGTTGTTGCTGAGAATTGTGATTTGACTGGCACTTTTTCGAATGATGAAAAAGGAATTAATAATACAACTACATTAGCTTTAGCTGTTTTTAAAGATAAAAAAACAGCTAAAAAGTTATTAGGTAAAAAAGTGGGTGATGTGGTTACTGTAAATACTAAAGGACTGTTTGAAGACGATCACCAATTGATGGATTATCTTAAAGTAGGTCATGATGATGTTCATTCTTTAGCTGTAGACGTTGACTTTACAATTGAGGCAATCAACACAACGGAATTGGCTGAATTGAACCAAGAGTTGTTCGATAAATTATTCGGAGAAGGAAGCGTAACTACTTTAGCCGAATTGAAAGCAAAAATCAAAGAAGATGCTGAAAGCCAATTTGCACAACAAGCAGATCAAAAATTATTGGGTGATGTTACGGAATTTTTAATCGAGAATACGAAGTTTGATTTGCCTGCTGAATTCTTGAAAAAATGGTTACAAACAGTTGGAGAGAAAAAATTAAATGCAGAAGAAGCGGAAGCTGAGTATATTCGTTCTGAGAGAGGTTTGCGTTTTCAATTAATCGAAGGCAGAGCCATGGCGCAAAGCAATATTCAAATTACTTTTGAAGATTTAAAATCATTTACTACAAATGCTATCAAACAACAAATGGCACAGTTTGGACAAACGAATCCAACAGACGAAGAAGTTCAAGGTATTGTAGCGCGAGTTTTATCTAACCAAGAGGAAGTAAAACGCTTATCTGATCAAGTGGTTGCTGCCAAATTATTGGAAGTATTTAAAGAAAAAGCTAATCCGACTACAAAAAAAGTTACATACGAAGAATTTATTGCTGCGTCTTACGGAGAATAATTTCTAAAAAATTGAGTATATTTGAGCGTCAAAAGAATTTTCTTCTGGCGCTCTTTTATTCTGGATTAGTTCCAGAATTTTGAAAAATCTAAACTTAATAAAAATGAACTACGGTAAAGAATTTAGAAAATTTGCTACAAAGCATCAGGGGGTAAATGCCCTATATTACGATAAAATCGTAGGGGCAATGACTCCAAAAAATATGACTCCTTACATCATTGAAGAACGTCAATTGAATATTTCTCAATTGGATGTATTTTCTAGATTGATGATGGACAGAATTATTTTCTTGGGAACAGGAATTGACGATCAAATTGCCAATATTGTACAAGCGCAATTGTTATTCTTAGAAAGTGCCGATGCTTCTAAAGACATTCAAATTTATTTGAATTCTCCAGGAGGTAGTGTATACGCTGGATTAGGAATTTATGATACGATGCAATACATTAAACCTGATGTAGCTACGATTTGTACTGGAATGGCAGCTTCTATGGGGGCAGTGTTACTATGTGCAGGTGCTCCAGGGAAACGTTCAGCATTGCCACACTCAAGAGTGATGATTCACCAACCTTCAGGCGGAGCTCAAGGAGTTGCAACTGATATGGAAATCAATTTACGCGAAATGTTGAAGTTGAAAGATGAATTATATAATATTATTTCACAACATTCTGGACAAACTTTTGATAAAGTTCATGCTGATAGCGAACGCGACTATTGGATGATTGCTGAAGAAGCCAAAGCATACGGAATGATTGACGAAGTTTTAGTAAGATGATAAATAGTTACTAGTTATTAGTTTGGGTTTGTTGGATTAATCTAACAACTAACAACTATCAACCAAAAAAATAAATGGCAAAACAAGTAGTAGAATGTTCTTTTTGTGGTAGAAAAAAACCAGAAACCAATTTATTAATTGCGGGTATTGATGCGCACATTTGTGATAAATGTATTGAGCAAGCTAATGGAATTGTAGTAGAAGAATTAAAATCAAAAGGAAGTTCAAAATTAACGGGCGATTTAATTCTTAAAAAACCCAAAGAGATTAGAGCTTTTTTAGATCAGTATGTTATTGGTCAAGACCAAACCAAAAAAGTAATGTCGGTGGCAGTATACAATCACTACAAACGTTTGATGCAACAGCAATTAGACGATGAAGTAGAGATTGAAAAAAGCAACATCATTATGGTAGGTCAAACGGGAACAGGAAAAACTTTGGTAGCCAAAACGATTGCTAAAATGTTGGATGTTCCTTTGGCTATTGTAGATGCAACAGTACTTACTGAGGCTGGTTATGTAGGAGAAGATGTTGAAAGTATCTTAACACGTTTGCTTCAAGCGGCAGACTACGATGTGGCTAAAGCCGAAAGAGGCATTGTATTCATTGACGAGATTGATAAAATTGCTCGTAAAAGCGATAACCCATCCATAACTCGTGATGTTTCAGGAGAAGGAGTGCAGCAAGCTTTGTTGAAATTATTGGAAGGAACTGTAGTAAACGTTCCACCTAAAGGAGGACGCAAGCACCCCGATCAAAAATTCGTAGAAGTGAATACCCAAAACATTCTGTTCATTGCAGGAGGTGCTTTTGATGGAATAGAACGTATCATTTCGAAACGATTAAACCGTCAAGCAGTGGGGTACAGTACGTCGAAAAATGTGGATAATATTGATAAAGACAATTTGTTACAATATATCATTCCAAAAGACATTAAAGATTTTGGGTTGATTCCAGAGATTATTGGTCGTTTGCCGGTATTAACTCATATGGATCCTTTGGATAAAGAAACATTGCGAGCTATTTTGACCCAACCTAAGAATGCTCTAATTAAGCAATATGCTAAACTGTTTTTAATGGATGAGGTGGAATTCACCATTACGGATGATGCTTTGGATTTTATTGTTGAAAAGGCATTAGAATACAAATTAGGCGCTCGTGGATTGCGTTCGTTATGCGAAGCCATCTTAACCGATGCCATGTATGAACTGCCAAGTTCTGAGGATAAAAAATTAGCTATCGATGTTGATTATGCTAAAGAAACCTTGAATAAAAATTTATTGAAGCGATTGGAAATAGCGTCTTAATCATTATTTTTAAGAAATTATATGGACCTGCTCTTTTAATGGAGCAGGTTTTTTTAGTGAAATTGTTTTAATCTAAAAAAAATTACGGATTATTCTTTTATAAGAAATAGATTGTCGATTTTTGTTTTTTCAAACCAATACTATTACAAATGGCAGTTGCAGATAAGGAGATTATTTTATTGAAAGTTTCTGGTCAAGATAAACCAGGCGTGACAGCGGGTTTGACTTCTATATTAGCTAATTTTGATGCCGTTATTTTGGATATTGGTCAAGCTGATATTCACGATACACTTTCGTTAGGGATTTTGTTTCAAATAAAAGCGGGGTCTTCTTCTGGACCTGTTTTGAAAGATTTACTATTCAAAGGGTACGAGTTAGGAATTAAAGTAAAGTTCATTCCGATTTCTATTCCCGATTATGAAAATTGGGTAAAGGCCCAAATCAAACAGCGGTATATCATCAACATTTTAGGCGAAGAACTAAAAGCCGTTCAATTGGCTGCAGTCACAAAAATAATGTCCAATCAACATTTGAACATTGATTCAATTATTCGTTTAACGGGTAGAACTTCAGTAGTAGAGAAAGAAGAGTATCCACGTTCCTGTGTTCAATTATCAGTTACAGGTATTATTGAAGATAAAATTGCAATGACGGCTAGTTTTATGGAAATATCGAGAACATTGAATGTCGATATTTCGTTTCAAGAAGACAATATGTATAGAAGAAACCGCCGTTTGGTGTGTTTTGATATGGACTCTACCTTAATTCAAACAGAAGTAATTGACGAGTTAGCTGATTTAGCTGGAGTAGGCGAGCAAGTGAGAGCGATTACCGAATCAGCAATGAATGGTGAAATCGATTTTAAAGAAAGCTTCAAAAAACGTATGGCTTTGCTAGAAGGATTAAGCGAAGAAGTGTTACATAACGTAGCGGTTAATTTACCCATAACAAAAGGAGCGCATCGTTTGATGAGAGCCTTGAAATATTACGGTTATAAAACCGCTATTTTATCAGGTGGATTTACCTATTTCGGGGAATATTTGCAAAAAGAGTTAGGTATTGATTATGTTCACGCCAACCAATTGGAAATCAAAGATGGAAAATTAACGGGTAAATACATTGGCGAAATTGTAGATGGTCAAAAGAAAGCTGAATTTCTTCAAGCCATTGCAGAAAAAGAGGGAATTCATATTAACCAAACCATTGCAGTAGGTGATGGTGCCAATGATTTACCTATGCTGAATTTAGCAGGTTTAGGGATTGCATTCCATGCGAAACCTACCGTAAAAGAAAATGCTGCTAGTTCAATTTCTAGTTTAGGTTTGGATGGGGTTTTGTATCTGTTAGGATACCACGACCGACATATTGATATGATGTAAAAATAGCGACTTTAAATATTATAATTAGTAAAGCTCAACTTTCGGTTGGGCTCTTTTTTTTATAGTAATTACTGTAACTCTTTCAATTGTTCTAAATAATCCCTTTGATTCGATAATCTTGGAATTTTGTGCTGGCCGCCTAATTTATTTCGTTTTTTGAGCCAATCATAAAATAAATTTTTTCTTGCCAAATTGAGTATCAATGGATTTAAGGTCATATTATTGTTCCGTTTGGCTTCGTAATCAGAGTTAAGACTTTGTAAAGTCTCATCCAATATTTTTATGAATTGGCTGATGTCTTTTGGATTTTGTTTGAATTCAATCATCCATTCGTGTGCGCCTTTTTCTTTTCCATCCATAAATATAGGAGCCACTGTATAATCCACAACTTGAGTTTGAGTAAGTTGACAAGCTTTAGCAATAGCCTGATCCGAATTTTCTACCATGAGCTCTTCACCAAAAACGTTGATGTGGTGTTTGGTTCTGCCTGAAACTCGAATTCGATACGGATTTAGTGAAGTAAATCGAACCGTATCACCAATTAAATAGCGCCATAATCCAGAATTAGTTGTAATTACGACCGCATAGTTTTTAAACAATTCTACTTCTGCCAAGCGTATTGCTTTTTGATCAGATGTGCCAAAAGTATCCATCGGAATGAATTCATAAAAAATGCCGTAGTCTAGCATTAATAATAAGTCACTTGAATCATTCAAATCTTGGATAGCAAAGAAACCTTCGGAAGCATTGTAAATTTCGTAATATTTAAAATCGGATTTTGGCAGTAATTTTTTGTATTGTTCTCGATACGGTTCAAAACTGACTCCGCCGTGAAAATACACTTCTAAATTGGGCCAAATTTCCATCAAATTCCCTTTACCTGTTTCTTCCAATAGTCGGTTCATCAAAACCAACATCCAAGAAGGTACTCCTGCAAAACTAGTTACATTTTCGTTTTTAGTTTCGTTGATTATAGCAGTTAACTTGGTTTCCCATTCACTCATCAACGAAATTTTATTACTGGGGGTACTACTAAATTCGGCCCAAATTGGCATATTTTCAATCAAAATAGCCGATAGATCCCCAAAAAAAGTTTCCTTATCTTCATAGATTTGAGAGCTACCACCCAAGCGAAGGCTTTTGCCTAAGAACATTTCCGATGCTTCGTTGTTGTTCAAATACAAACACAATAAATCCTTACTCCCTTTGTAATGACAGTCTTCTAAAGCATCATTACTAACAGGGATAAATTTGCTTTTAGCATTGGTAGTACCACTTGATTTGGCAAACCATTTAATTGGGGCATCCCAAAAAACATTCTGTTCGCCTTGACGCGTCCGTTCAATTAAAGGTTGTAAATCTTCGTAACTGGAAACCGGAATTCTTTCTGAAAACGTGTTGTATGAGGTAATGGAACTAAAATCGTACTGAGATCCAATTACTGTATTCTCTGCTCGCCGAATCAAATTCATCAACAATTCTTCTTGCACCTCATTAGGGTACTTTAAGAACAATTCGATTTGATGAATCCGTTGCTTTAAAACCCATGAAGCAATGGAATTAATGATTGGTATGGGCATATATATTTATGAATTTAGAATGCTTATCTTAGATTTTAGATTTGATTTTAGATTGACAAATACTAACTTTGCATTTGAATCAAAAATAGTGTTTTTTTGTATGAAAACTCTATTTTATTGAAAAATGGCGCTAGATTTACATATAAATAAATTGAAATCAATTTTATTACACTTCAAATCTAAATTTGTAAACCGTTAATCAAAAATTACAATTCAAATGACTTACGAAGGGGTTTTAACCAAAATGCAAACTGAATATGGCATTCCAATTCAGTATTATCTTGTTTTTGAAGATAGCTTTTTGAATGTAAATCAATTATTGGGTAAACCAATGCAAATTAATTTTGTAGGTTTTCAATGTTTGAATTGTGGGAAGAAGAAAAAGATATTTCGACAAGGATTTTGCTATGATTGTTTTTATTCGAGCCCCGCTGTTGGGGATTGGATTATGAAACCGGAGTTAAGTACAGCACATCTCGGCATTGAAGATCGCGATTTAGCGTATGAAGAAAAGGTACAATTGCAACCTCATATTGTATATCTAGCACTATCAAGCGAAGTGAAAGTAGGCGTTACCAGAAAAACTCAAATACCAACACGTTGGATAGATCAAGGCGCAAACCAAGCAATAGCTATAGTTGAAGTACCAAACCGTTACTTAGCGGGAATCACAGAGGTAGCTTTAAAAAATCATTATGCTGATAAAACCAATTGGCGGAAAATGTTAACCAATACTTTTGAGACCATTGACTTGGTATCAGAACGATTAAAAGTAGAACATTTAATTCCCACCGAAGCTCAAGAGTATTTTTACAATCAGAAAATTGATTTGTATGAGATGCATTTTCCTGTGGTGGAGTATCCGACTAAAGTGACTAGTTTAAGTTTGGATAAAACACCCAATTTTCAAGGGAAATTAATCGGAATTAAAGGGCAGTATTTGATTTTTGAGAGAGGAATAGTCTTTAACATCCGAAGTTCTGAAGGGACTATTGTACAAATTAAAGTATAAAAAAAGCGTTCAATTTACTCAGTAAAGAACGCTTTTAGTTTTATTTTCAAGCCAATTAGTGAATGGTAATTTCAAATGGCATTCGAGCCTGAACTCCTTTGTAATTTTGTACCCGTTTTATTTGTTCCATTAGTTTGTAATTTTCCTCGCCTATTTCTTCTTTTATGAAATTTTCTTTAGTTTTTGCAAAAGGAAAATTTTCTAAAAATTCATCAAAATCCTTTTCAAATTCAGGATAATTTTTTGTGCTGTAATTACTAGTTTTAGACATACGGGCAGCTTCTTTTATAGCATCACCTAAGCCGCCAATTTTGTCGACTAATCCCAATTTTAACGCGTCAGAACCTGTCCAAACTCTACCTTGTGCTAAAGCATCAACTTGCGCAAAAGTCATTTTTCTACCTTTCGCTACATGGGAAACAAATGTTGAATATACTTTTTCTATTCCTTCCAAAGTAACCGCTTTGAATTTTTCGTCAATAGGTGCAAATGGATTGTAATTACCTGCATTTTGATGGGTATTGACTTGCTCCGAATGAATTCCCATTTTGGTACTTAAACCACTAAAGTTGGGTAAAATTCCAAAGACACCAATAGATCCAGTAATGGTATTGTTTTCTGCAAAAATAGTATTGGCATTACAAGCGATGTAATACCCTCCCGAGGCAGCATAATTCCCCATAGAAACAACTACGGGTTTCACTTTTTTAGCCAATTCAATTTCTCTCCAAATCAAATCAGAAGTAAGTGCATTTCCACCAGGACTGTCAATTCTGAGGACAATAGCTTTTACATCTTCATTATTTCGTGCCTCAATTATAGAGCGTCGCATAGCGCCTTCTCCAATAATGTTGACATCTCCCTCACCACTTTCAATATCCCCTTGGGCATAGATAATCGCTATCTCATCTACTGCATCCGTTATAATTGATGATGTTATGTAATTTTGTGTATAATCAGTAATGGAAACCGATTCATATTCCTCTTTTGCATCTACATTTAGCAATTTTTTAATAGCATTATGGTAAACATCTTCATAGGCTACTACATCTACTAATTTTTGAGCTTTTGCCATTTCCGGTGTACGAGCCAGTAATCCATTCGCAATTTCATTCAGTTTTTGAACTGATATATTTCGGCTTTTGGCAATATCTATCGTTATCGAATTCCATATTGAATTTAATAAAGCGTTAATTTGTTCCCTATTTGCATCACTCATTTTGTTTTCAAGGAAAGGTTCTACAGCGCTTTTATATTTTCCGTGGCGAATGACTTCCATCTTAATCCCAGTCTTATCTTGAAAATCTTTAAAAAATAACAAATCAGATGACAAACCTTTGAATTCCATATCTCCAACTGGGTTTAGATACACCGTATTAGCTACAGAATTTAAGTAATATTCTTGTTGGGAATACGAATTGGAATAGGCCATTACAAACTTCCCTGATTTTTTAAAATCTTCTAAGGCGTCTCTTACAGCCTTACTCTGAGCCATTCCAATGGATGAGTAATTATTCAGAATAGAGATTCCTTTGATATTTTCATCTATTTTGGCAGCATTAATTGCGGCAATAAGGTCGGTTAATCCAATTTCTGTTTTGTTAGAAAATAGTGTTACCCATGGGTCAGAGAACTTGCCCGCATAATCATATTGAATTTCAGATAAATCTAATTCAATAACTGAATTTTCTTTTACTACAACAGTGTCTTCTTCACCACCAAAAACAGCGCCTATAAATAGTATTCCAAAAAAGAATAACATGGTAAAAACAAAAATACCTACAATGGTTGCTAATACATTTCCTAAAAATTTCATAATAATCATTTTTTTATAAGTAGTACTTGGTACTAAAATGTTACAACATTTACTTTTTTTTATTCAAATTTAGTTATGAACACTTCACACAAATATAATATTCTTTTAGTTAATTTGCAGTAGTTATGAAATCACAGCATCAAGTCGTTTTATCTATAGGAACCAATCAAGGAAATCGTTTGGAAAATATCGAAAGATGTTTGCAAATGATACACCAAGAGGTGGCAACAGTAGTTAAGGTTTCTAAATTGTACGAAACGCCTTCTTGGGGTTTTGAAAGTGATGCATTTTATAATGTTGCCATTGTAGTGCATACCTTCGATTCGGCTGCTACTATTTTGTTAAAGGTATTGCAAATTGAACAGCAGATGGGGCGAGAAAGAGTTGAAATTTCAGGCTACCAATCTCGTATTATTGATATTGACATTATTGTTTTTAACAAGGAAATTATCAATACAGCCCATTTGCAAATTCCTCATCCATTGATGCACGAAAGAAATTTTGTATTGAAACCAATGTTGGACCTTAATTTGGAATGGATCCATCCGGTTTTAAACCAATCTGTTTTTGAACTGTTTGAAGCTTGCAAAGATGAAAGTGATTGTAAGCCCTTGCAAAATTTAGAAAGCCCATTGCGAAAAATTGCCTTAGAGCAATTTAACTATGTTGCTTTTGAAGGGAATATTGGTGCTGGAAAAACTACTTTGGCTACAAAGATAGCTGAGGACTTTAATGCCAAATCTGTTTTGGAACGTTTTGCAGACAATCCCTTTTTACCTAAATTTTATAAAGACCAAAATCGATATGCTTTTCCTTTAGAAATGTCATTTTTAGCGGATAGGTACAAACAATTATCGGATGATTTATCGCAATTTGACTTGTTCAAAGACTTTGTTGTTGCGGATTATCATATTTTTAAATCGTTAATTTTTGCTAAAATAACCTTAGCTGAAGATGAATACCGATTGTATAGCAATTTGTTCCATATCATTTACAAAGAAATGCCTAAGCCTGATTTGTATGTGTATTTGTACCAAAATTCAGAACGCTTACTTCAAAATATAAAAAAACGTGGTAGAAGTTACGAACAGGAAATTGAAGCAGACTACCTTGATAAAATCAATACAGGTTATTTAGATTATATCAAGTCTCAAACTGACTTAAATATTTTGATCATAGATGTCTCTGATCGCGATTTTGTCACAAATCATGAAGATTATCTGTTTATTTTAAATGAAATTCAAAACAAGATAAATTTAAAATAAACTACCTTTTTAGGGTAAAATGACCTCTTTTTTCGGGAGTAGTAGCGTCTATTTTGAGTACATACCAATAATCTGAAGACGGAAGTTGTTGCCCGTTAAAAGAGCCGTCCCAACTTACATCTTCACTTAAGTTATTTGGTCTTAGTTCTTTTAATAATTTCCCATAACGATCAAAAATTCGAATTTCTGCTTCAGGATATACCGATAATCCCTTTATGACCCACTCATCATTTGGTCCATCGTTGTTTGGTGTAAAAAATGTTGGCACTACGATTGTAACAAAATTTTCTGAATCGTTTGCGCAGTTATTTGTATCTCTAACGTATGCCGTATTTATTCCAGCTGGCGCATTAGTAAATATATTGGATGGCTGATAATTTATTCCGTCTATTGAATATTCAAAATAAGTTTGCGGATTTTTTATAATAATTTCAACAGTTCTTTCTTGTACTTTGATGGCATCTATTTCTGGAATTTGATGTTCTATCACCGAAATTTTTTTTGTGTTTGAACAAGAATAGGAGTTAGTGATGACAACATCATAGCTGCCTGCTGAAGTAATATTTATCGTTTGTGTTATTTCAGTAGTTGACCATAAATAGTCCATTCCGTTGAGTCCTGCATCAAGATTTAAGGAGTTGTCTTGGCAAAGAATTAAATTTTCATCAACAACATCTGGCACAGGATTGATAATGGTACTAATCGCAACTCGATTAGGACTTATACATCCATTATTATTGGCTTCGGCATACAACAATGTATTATTTGATATTTGCGAAGTTGAGAAAATAGCTCCTGTTCCTATTGAATTTCCTCCAACAGCATCAGTAAACCAATTTACATTTCCAACACTCGCCATAGCTTCTATTACAAGGGTTCCTGTTCCGCATCTTGAAACAATTGGTTTAGTTGTACTAATTGTGGGAGTAGTATTTACAGTAGCGGTAATTACAGTTCTAGTCCTTGTGCACCCTGCAACTTCTGCATAATAGTTTTTTGTGCTTACTAAATTGGTGTTTGTATATTCATTTCCAGTAGCTATACCAGTCCCGGCTGATGCAACATCATACCATTCAATTGTTCCAATTGAAGCTGTTGCTTTCAATGTAATTGATCCTGGATCACATCGGGAGGCAGGCGTTACAGCCGTTATTTGAGCAAATGTTAATGTAGTACTTGCCGAGATCTGAATTGAATCTACATCTCCAGGTACCAAACCACCATATTCTACAATAAAACCTAATGGATAATAGTAGCTTGTTGGATTAGCATTCCCTGTATCCGATAAATCATTCCAAGTCCCTTTATAAATTCCACCATCCATTAGTGGATTAGTGATATGTGCGTAATCTTCGTTACCCAAATCATTTGGTTCACCTTTAGACGTGTTCCAGTTTGTATAAATCATCTTCTCACCCGCTTCAGGGCCGGTTACCCATTTCCAAACTCCTTCATTTTCTTTGTCACTTCCTCCAATCCATCCTGCTCCATCGGCTTGTTTCCCCGCTAATTGGGCTTCATCGGCTGAGGTAAGTGTGGCTAAATACCCTTTTAAACCATAAAAGTAATTTGCTGATGATTCGGCTTTAATTTTAGCTTCAGTCCAACTTATACCGGGTTCAGCAATATATCTATAAAAATGTTTGTTTCTTGGCAAATAATTGGCTTGACCAATGGTGATAGAGAAACTTCTTGTTCCTATGGCTGATGTTGAAGGATTTTTGAATTTAATATTCTTAATGGCATTTTCAAAATCGGTTAATGTTGTTGCGGTTCCTGTTTTAAATATTCTAATCTTTCCAGTATTTACATCAAAAATATCGGAACCAATTGCTGGATTAGTCCCCGTATAAATTAGTGCATCTTGCCCACTTACATAGCCATCTGAAATTTGGATGTATATTTCAGTTATCAAGTTGTCAGGGTCAGTTAAATTTACAGTACTAACAATTTGCTGTTCTGTTAAAGGACAATATGAAAAATTTCCGGTAGCTGTAATTGTGGGTGGAGTAATTACTATTGTTTTTTTTATTGGAGGATCAATGTCAAATGAGCTTGAAAATCCCAATTGGGTTCCAAATAAAATAAAAAGCGTTAAGAAGAGCGTTGTGGTATTTCTATTCTTCATGCTATAAATATAGTATTTTCAACTGATATGAAATAATTACAAAGTAAAATGTAATTTTTTAAACAAATCCCAAACGACTATTCCAGCACTTACTGAAATATTAAGCGAATGCTTCGTTCCCAATTGCGGTATCTCGATAGCACCATCACACAACGCTACCGCCTCCTGAGCAACTCCAAAAACTTCATTACCAAAAACCAGTGCATATTTTTGATTCTTTTTTACTTCAAAATCTTGAAGAAAAATAGCATGCTCCACCTGTTCAATTGCAAAGGTTGGAATCTTTTCTGCTTTTAGTTTTTGGATTACATCCAAAACATTTTCAGCATGTTCCCATGCTACAGTTTCAGTAGCACCAAGGGCTGTTTTGTGAATTTCTTTATTGGGTGGAGTTGCAGTGATACCGCACAAATAGATTTTTTCAATTAAAAAAGCATCAGCAGTTCTAAATACAGAACCAATATTGTGTAAACTGCGAATGTCATCCAAAATCAAAATTAAAGGTGTTTTTTCTGAGGCTTTGAATGAATCAATAGATTTTCTGTCTAGCTCGCTATTTTCTAATTTTCTCATTTTTTTGATATGAAATAGTAGGTAAAAAAAAAGCTTCCGTAACTACAAGGAAGCTTTTGTGATTTATTTCAAATAGAATTAGCTTTTGGCTGCTGAAGCAACTACATTTCCTTTGATAGTCAATATTTTTGTTGGTTGTCCTGCAGCATTTGAACTTACAGTTACTGTTTTAATAAAAGAACCAACTCTGTCAGTAGCATATTTTACTCCAATTACACCTTTAGCTCCAGGAGCAATAGGCTCTTTTGGAGAAGAAGGTACAGTACATCCACAAGATCCTTGTGTGTTTGTAATGATTAATGGTGCATTACCGTTATTAGTAAAAACAAATTCGCGTCTTCCATCAGCATTCTGAGCGATTGTACCATAATCAATGGTTTCAGAAACATATACCATTCCAGCTCCAGCCACTTTTGCTGCAGATGGTTTGGATTTTTTAGAAGTCTCTTGTGCATTGATACCAATAGTTCCAAAAACTAATAAGGCTAAAACAAATATTTTTCTCATGATTGTTTAATTAAAAGTTAAAAATAAAACACAAATCTAGAAAAAAAATAGAAATTAGGCCTTAAAATTTACTTAAAAATGCTTTATAATTATCGAACTGTTCTTTATTCGTTATAAAATCTATAAATTCGCTTCCATATTTTAATAGATAAAAAAAATACATTGGCAGCGAAAGAGAAAGTAGTTAAAGAGACTCCGTTAATGAAACAATATAACGAAATTAAGGCAAAATATCCTGATGCTTGTTTGTTGTTTCGTGTTGGGGATTTTTATGAGACATTCGGGGAAGATGCGGTGAGAGCTTCCAAGATTCTTGGAATTGTATTGACTAAAAGAGGTGCCGGTTCAGAAACTGAAACTGCCTTGGCAGGATTTCCTCACCATTCCATAAACACCTATTTACCTAAATTAGTAAAAGCGGGTTTACGCGTTGCTATTTGTGATCAATTGGAAGATCCTAAAATGACTAAAACTATTGTAAAACGTGGAGTTACTGAGTTGATAACACCAGGTGTCTCATTGAATGATGAGGTTTTACAAGCCAAATCAAATAATTTTTTAGCCTCTCTTTATTTTAACAATAAAAACATTGGTATTTCATTATTAGATGTATCAACAGGTGAATTTCTAACTGCCCAAGGCAATGTAGAATACATCGACAAACTCCTTCAGAATTTCAATCCAAGTGAGGTTTTGGTTCCAAAGAATAACAAGAATGATTTTAGAGCTGCATTTGGCGAAGATTATCATAGTTTTTATTTAGAAGATTGGTTGTACAAAGAAGATTATGCTTTTGAAATGTTAACTAAACATTTTCAAACGGTTTCTTTAAAAGGATTTGGCATAGAAGAATTAAAAGAGGGCGTTATTGCTTCGGGTGCTATTTTGTATTATTTATCAGAGACACAGCACAATAAAGTACAACATATTACTTCCATACAGCGTATTGCAGAAGATGCTTATGTTTGGATGGACCGATTTACTATTCGTAATTTAGAATTGTACCACAGTTATAATCCCAATGCGGTCACCTTACTCGATGTGATAGACAGAACACTTTCGCCAATGGGAGGACGTTTGTTAAAACGTTGGTTGGCTTTGCCTTTAAAGGACGCTACTAAAATCCAAAGTAGGCATGAAGTAGTTGCTTATTTAAAAAATAATCCAGAGATTTTAAGAAATATTCAATCTCAAATAAAGAAAATTTCTGATTTAGAACGCTTGATTTCAAAAATTGCCGCAGGAAAAGTTTCTCCACGTGAGGTAGTGTATTTAAAAGAATCGTTAGACGCAATATTGCCAGTTAAATCGTTGGCCTTACAAAGTCCACAAGAAGCTGTAAAAGTGATTGGAGATAATTTGCATAGCTGTGATTTATTGCGCGAAAAAATAAAAGTAACATTAAATCAAGAAGCACCTGTGGCTATTTCAAAAGGGAATGCAATTGCTATTGGAGTTAATGCTGAATTAGATGAATTGCGTGGAATTTCTACTTTGGGAAAAGAGTATTTAGAAGGAATTGAAAAAAGAGAATCAGAAAGAACCGGAATTTCGTCTTTAAAAATTTCGTTTAATAATGTTTTTGGGTACTATATTGAAGTAAGAAACACGCATAAAGACAAAGTGCCTGAAGAATGGATTCGCAAACAAACTTTGGTAAATGCAGAACGTTATATTACCGAAGAATTGAAAGAATATGAAACTAAAATTCTTGGTGCAGAAGAGAAAATACAAAAAATAGAGTCTGAATTGTTTGAGCAGTTAGTTCATTGGATTGGAACGTATATCAAACCTGTTCAAATGAATGCCAATTTGATAGCGCAATTGGATTGTTTATGTTCATTTACGCAATTGGCTACCGAAAACAACTATGTATGCCCAGAAATAGATGATAGTTTTGAGTTGGAAATTAAAGAAGGTAGACATCCTGTTATCGAAAAACAACTACCCGTTGGAACCCCTTATATTTCTAATAATGTATTCTTAGATCGAGAAGCACAACAATTGATTATGATTACGGGACCTAATATGTCTGGTAAATCGGCAATTTTGCGTCAAACAGCCTTGATTGTATTATTAGCTCAAATGGGGAGTTTCGTTCCGGCAGAAAGTGTCCGAATGGGAATTGTAGATAAAATTTTTACAAGAGTGGGCGCGAGTGACAATATTTCAATGGGCGAATCTACCTTCATGGTTGAAATGAATGAA
>CANHKZ010000040.1 GCA_947461425.1 Flavobacteriaceae bacterium
GTAATTCTAACAACTACTCCATCTACTACTTCTTCTTGATCAGTAGCGATGAAAGTTTTTGAAACTAGTGCTTCGAATTCTTGTAAGTTTTTTTCATCTACTGCATCAATTCCTTCTTGGAAGTTATGCCAGTTAAAATTTGCTAAAAACTCTTCTTGTGATTTTAATTGTTCAGACATGCTGATTAAAAATTTGTATTCTGTATTTTCTTGGATTTCTCGATGCGAAAGAAAACAACAGAAGTTGTTTGTAAAATTAATTTAATACCTAAAGGAAATCCTTATCCACCAAAAGGTGGGCAAATGTAGTATATCTTTATCAAACAGTCAAATTTATTTTTAAAACAATTAATGATTAATTTAATGACAGTCAGCGTAACTAGTCAATGATAATTTAAAAATAATAATCTTTATTAATTCGATATAAAAAAACCAAGAACAAGTCTTGGTTTCTGTAGAATTTACAAAACAGATTTAGTGCTTAACTTGCTCTAATTCAGTTGGATTGTGTTTGTGCTTAAAGAAAATCGCAAAAGCAATAGTAATTACTAAAGCATATATTGCAAAACTGAGCCATATTGTGTGCCAATCTTTTCCTTTTGAAGTGGTAAAATAGGTATCAATTACATATCCGCTTGTAATACTTCCTAAAATAGCTCCAAATCCATTGGTCATCATCATAAACAATCCTTGAGCTGAAGACCGTATAGAAGAATCCGTTGTAGTTTCTACAAACAAGGATCCTGAAATATTAAAGAAATCAAAAGCCATCCCGTACACAACACACGACATAATAATCATCCATAAACCATCTCCAGGATTGCCATAGGCAAACAACCCAAATCGCAATATCCAAGCAACCATACTAAACAACATGACTTGTTTAATACCAAATCTTTTTAAGAAAAAAGGGATGGCTAAAATGAATAATGTTTCTGAAATTTGAGAAATCGACATGATTAAGGTCGAATATTTTACCACAAGTGAATCAGCATATTCTGGTAAAAGTTTAAAATCATCCAAATACACATCGCCATAAGCATTGGTTAATTGCAAAGCAGCCCCTAAAAACATGCTAAACAAAAAAAACAACGCTAGTTTATAATTGGCAAATAATTTAAAGGAATTCAATCCTAATAGATTAATAATTGATTTGCTATCAGTGGTTTTGCCTTCAGGTAGGCATCTAGGTAAGGTAAAAGAGTAAAGTCCTAATCCAATAGCAGCAATGGCAGCTATGTAAAATTGATTTTCGCTTGCTTTATTTCCCGTTAGATTAGTAATCCACATAGCAACAATAAAACCCACAGTTCCCCATACTCGAATCGGAGGAAAATCGGTAACAACATTTAAATTTCCTTTTTTTAAAGCATTATAAGCAACTGAATTTGACAAAGCAATTGTAGGCATATAAAAAATCATTGCAACCAAAATTACCCAGAAAAAATCTATTGGGTTATTCACTTGCGGAACATAGAAAAGCGTTAATCCACCCAAAATATGTAAGATCCCATACAATTTTTCCGCATTAACCCATCTGTCGGCAATTATTCCGCAAATAGTAGGCATAAAAATAGAGGCTATACCCATAGTAGAAAAAATAGCACCAAATTGAGCACCGTCCCATTGTTTTGTTCCAAACCAGTAATTAGCTACTGTGATCAACCAAGCTCCCCAAACAAAGAACTGTAAAAAGCTCATTACTGTCAATCTCAATTTTATACTCATAATTTAATAATTGTATTTGATATTTAATTTGTAAATCTAACATTAAAATAGAAAAATACTCAAAAAAATTAAATTTCATTTATTTTTGAATTTACAAGATCGAGTACCTTCTCAAACTGTTCTTCTCGTGTTAGGTAGGAATTATCAATTTCAATGGCATCACCAGCTACTATTAGTGGCGAATCTTCTCGATGGGTATCAATGTAATCCCGCTCTTCAACATTTTTTAAAACTTCCTCATAAGTTACTAAATCTCCTTTTTGATGCAATTCATCATAACGCCTTTGCGCACGAGTAGCAGCGCTAGCAGTCATAAAAATCTTCAATTCAGCATTTGGAAAAACAACAGTACCAATATCACGACCATCCATAACAATCGCTTTATTTTTTCCCATTTCTTGTTGCTGTTCGACTAATTTAGCGCGGACTTCAGATACTTCGGCTACTCTACTAACAAAATTCGATACTTCAATTGTACGAATGTCTTTTTCAACATTTTTACCATTCAAATATATTTCAGAAAAACCTAATTCAGTATTAAATTTAAATTCTAAAACAATATTTTTCAATGAATTAACCAACTCTACTTTATTAAAAGAATCAACAAAAATTAAATTGTTTTGCATCGCAAAAAACGTCACTGCTCGATACATTGCTCCCGTATCAACAAAGATGTATCCCAACTGTTTTGCTAATTGTTTTGCTAGAGTACTTTTTCCAGTAGAAGAAAATCCGTCAATAGCAATTGTAATTTTTTTTGTCAAAATAGTGAATTTTTGTTGCTGTTTTAATTTAAACTTGTGTTGCGAAGATAAAATTATAAATACAATAAACGAAAAAATTCCATACTCAAAACTGAAAAATAGTCAGTCCAAAGTATGGAATTAATAATTTTTGTTATGTATTTATTTAGACTAACTTTTTAGCATCTTTAACTTTCTGGTCAGTGATCGCAATTTGAATGACTTCACTCATTTCTTTCACATAGTGAAAACTTAAGCCATTTAAATATTCTGGTTTTATTTCGTCAATATCGCTTTTATTTTCGTGACATAAAATAATCTCCTTAATATTAGCTCTTTTTGCAGCCAGTATTTTTTCTTTGATTCCGCCCACAGGCAATACTTTTCCTCTCAAAGTAATTTCGCCTGTCATGGCTAAATTTCTCTTTACTCTTTTTTGAGTATATAATGATACTAAAGATGTAAGCATTGCAATTCCTGCACTTGGTCCGTCTTTTGGGGTAGCACCTTCGGGAACGTGTAAATGGATATTATATTTATTTAAAATTTCAGGATTTAACCCCATTGCTTCCGAATTAGCTTTAATATATTCTAAAGCAATTGTAGCCGATTCTTTCATCACCGTACCTAAATTTCCAGTAATAGTCATGGTTCCCTTTCCGGGAGACAATAAGGATTCAATAAATAAAATATCACCTCCTACACTGGTCCAAGCTAATCCCGTAACAACTCCTGCTACATCATTACTTTCGTATTTATCTCTTTCTAATTTTGGAACACCTAAAACTTTTATGATATCTTCATCAGTTATTTTTTTGTTGTATTCCTCCTCCATCGCCACTGATTTGGCTGTATTTCTGATTACCTGTGCTAATTTATTTTCGAGTCCGCGAACGCCAGATTCACGGGTATATCCTTCCACTATTTTTTCCAATTGTTTTTTTCCAATTGTCAAGTCTTTAATCGTTAATCCATGTTCTTTTAATTGTCTAGTAAATAAGTGTTGACGCGCAATTTCTACTTTTTCTTCAATAGTATAACCAGACATTTTAATTACTTCCATTCTATCTCGCAAAGCAGGTTGAATGTTAGCCATAGTATTTGATGTTGCAATAAACATTACTTTAGATAAATCATATCCCATTTCAAGGAAATTATCATAAAATGAATTGTTTTGCTCAGGATCTAAAACCTCTAATAAAGCCGATGAAGGATCTCCGCTATGACCGTTTGATAGTTTATCAATTTCGTCTAAAACAAAAACTGGATTTGATGTTCCTGCTTTTTTCAAACTTTGAATGATCCGTCCTGGCAAAGCGCCAATATAGGTTTTTCTATGTCCTCGAATTTCTGCTTCATCACGCAAACCACCTAAAGAAATTCGAACATACTTTCTACCCAAGGCCTCTGCAATAGATCTCCCTATAGATGTTTTACCTACCCCTGGAGGTCCTGTTAAACAGATAATGGGTGACTTCATATCATTTCGCAATTTTAATACTGCCAAATGTTCAATCATTCTTTTCTTAACTTCTTCTAGACCAAAGTGATCGCGATCTAGTATTTTTTGTGCTCGCTTTAAGTCAAAATTATCTTTTGAGAATTCATTCCAAGGCAAGTCCAAAAACAAATCCAGGTAGTTTCTTTGAATACTAAAATCTGGCGCTTGCGGATTCATTCTTCGCAATTTAGACAACTCTTTTTCAAAATGCTTTTGAGTAGTTTCGTCCCATTTCTTAGTTTTAGCGCGCTGCGTCATTTCATCAAAATCTTCTTCATGAGAAACACCACCCAGTTCTTCCTGAATGGTTTTCATTTGTTGGTGAAGAAAATATTCACGTTGCTGTTGGTCTAAATCAAAACGTACTTTGGACTGAATATCATTTTTTAATTCTAATTTTTGTAACTCTACATTCATAAAACGTAGGGTTTCTAGTGCACGATCTTTAAGATTATTGATCTTTAACAAATCTTGTTTCTCTTTTACCGAAAGGGTCATATTAGAGGATACAAAATTGACTAAAAACGATTTGCTTTCTATATTTTTGATAGCAAAAGTGGCTTCACTTGGTAAGTTAGGACTTTCTTGAATTATTTTTATGGCTAATTCCTTTAATGAATCGATGATAGCATTAAATTCGGTATCGTTCTTTTTAGGACGCTTTTCAGCAACTTCTTTAACTGTAGCAGTAAGGTAGGGAACTTCTGAAACTACTTCGGCTATCTCAAAACGTTTTTTACCTTGCAAAATTACGGTGATGTTTCCATCTGGCATTTTAAGTACCCTAAGAATTCTGGCAACAGTTCCAATAGTATGAATATCTGCCCTTGTTGGATCCTCGTCTTCTTCGTTTTTTTGAGCAACAACGCCGATGTTTTTTCCAGCAGCGTTAGCGTCATTTATTAATTGAATAGACTTGTCGCGTCCTGCAGTAATTGGAATAACAACTCCAGGAAAAAGCACCATATTTCGCAAAGGCAAAATCGGGAGTGATTCCGGTAATTCTTCGTTATTCATCTCCTCCTCATCTTCAGGTGTCAATAAGGGGATTAATTCTGCCTCCGAATCAAATTCATGAAGTGACAGATTGTCAATAGTGAGTATTTTATGATTTGGCATAAAGTATAATAAGTCGTTTTGTCATTAATTATTGAAATTCTAGTAGTCTATGCAATTTATAATGCATTTATAAAGACAAGCTATTATTAGTCAATCTTTGTGCCAAAATAAAAAAGGTTTTATTTTACAGCTAATTCTGAGGTTTTTGGAACTCGTACTAATAAAATCAACCCAATCACAAAGAAAATACCTAAAAATACAATTGCAAATCTGGGACTTCCAGTAATCTGATCTATAATTCCATAAACACACATTCCTATTACAATTCCAATTTTTTCGGCTACATCATAAAAACTAAAAAACGATGCAGTGTCATCTGATTGTGGTAATAATTTTGAATAAGTAGAACGTGATAATGCTTGGATTCCACCCATAACCAAACCCACTAAAGAAGCCATGACATAAAAATGAATAGGCAAATAAATGAAATACGCCATCGCACACAACACAATCCAAAATCCATTAATGGCAATTAAAGTTGGAATGTTACCATATTTAGCAGAAGCTTTAGAAGTAATTGTTGCGCCAATAATTGCCACTAATTGAATTAATAGAATACAAATAATTAAGCCAATGGTACTTTCGCTTTGCGATGCCCATTGGATTTCTTGTGCACCAAAATATGTTGCAATTAACATGACCGTTTGAACCGCCATACTGTAAACAAAAAAACTTGTCAAGTATTTTTTTAATGCCAGGTTTTTAGCTAACAAATACCAAACCTTTTTAAGCTCTTTAAAACCATTTAATAGAATATGTTTTTTTAGATTACTGGCTACAATTCTATTTCCTTTTGGTAAATAATAATACGTATACTGACTAAATAAAATCCACCAAATACCCACCATTATAAAGGAATAGCGCATGGCTTTCATGGCAGCTTCACCTTTAGTTCCTGTGATTCCAAATACATCTGGAATCATAATCATAGCGAGATTTATAATTAACAGAATCACACTGCCTACATAGCCGTAGGAGAAACCTTTGGCGCTAATTGCATCTTGTTGATTTGCAAAAGCAATATCAGGTAAATACGAATTATAAAAAACCCAACTTCCCCAAAACCCAACTAATCCAAAAAAAAAGAATACTAAACCGATAAATATATTTTCAAGGCTAAACCAATACAATCCGATACAAGATAACGCGCCTAAATAGCAGAAAAACTTCATAAATGATTTCTTGTTACCTATATAGTCTGAAATTCCCGAAAGTAGAGGAGAAATAAATGCAACAACTAAAAATGCAAAAGCGGTAACAAAACTAATTAAAGCTGAATTTTTAAAAGAATAACCAAATACAATGATATAATGACTACGATCTGTAAATAGCGCTTCAAAGAATATTGGAAATACTGCTGAGGAAATTACTAATGAATAGACCGAATTAGCCCAATCATAAAAAGCCCAAGCATTCAATAATTTTGTATCCCCTTTTTGTAAATTAGCCATAATGAATATAGTTTAGTTGGCTAATTTATTTATTTTTTAGTTAGAATTATTAAAGAAGAGTTATTTAAACTTATCATTTGGAATAAACGCTGATATTTAAATACAAAATCATAGGTTATAATTAATTACTATAACAGAATCCAATTGAAAAAAAACAACTACTTTAGACTTCCAAAAAATACTTATGAATAAGCATAAAAATAAAAAACTTGATCCATTACCAATTCCTAGATTAATTATAAAAATTGGACAGTTTTTAAACCTTTTTTCTACCAAGGCTGTAGTTGTGTATGCTGCAAAATTATTCACAACTCCTATCAAACACAGAATTCCAAAGCGTGAATTAGAAATGAATGCTGCTAGTACCCAACAATTAATTTCTGTTCCTTCCATTACTAAATCAATAATGGTTTATGAATACGGAAAAAGTGATAAAAAAGTTCTTTTGGTACATGGTTGGTCTGGACGTGGCACCCAACTTTTTAAAATTGCAGATGCTTTGCGAAAAGAAGGTTATTCAACTATCAGTTTTGATGCACCTGCTCACGGAAAATCTCCTGGGAATTCTAGTATTATGCTAGAATTTATTGCTTCAATTTTTGAATTGGAAAAACAATTTGGTCCTTTTGAAATTGCAATAGGGCACTCTTTAGGTGGAATGGCAGTGCTCAATGCTGCAAAATCTGGATTCAAAACCAACAAAATTGTTGTCATTGGAAGTGGAGATATTGTACAAGATATTATCAATGATTTTATTAAAAAATTAGAACTCAAACCGATTATTAGCTTAAAACTTCGCAACTACTTTGAAAATAAATACAAAGAAAAAATGGACAATTACGCTGCTTTCAAAGCGGCAGCCGCAATTTCCAAGCCTATTTTAGTTGTTCATGATGAAAATGATTATGAAGTCCCAGTTGGAGCCGGAATACATATTCATCAACATGCGCCAAATAGTGAATTGATGCTTACACAAGGATTAGGGCACCGGAAAATATTAGGAGACGCTAAAGTGATTCATAAAATAATTGAATTTATAAAATAGAATTAATTCAATCTCTTTTACTAAATTTGAAATCCACAAATATCTTAAAATATGAAAATTTCCTCTATTGTATGCGCCCTTTTTTTGGGATTCATTGTTCAAAATAACTATGCACAATCGACTACTTACGATACTGAAATCAAAAATATGGTTGCGGAAGTTAGTGCAACTAACATGGAATCAACCGTTCGTAGATTAGTATCTTTTGGTACACGTCACACATTAAGTGATACCAAAAGTGCCACTCGTGGAATTGGAGCGGCACAACGTTGGGTTAAATCTGAATTTGATAAGTATGCCAAAGAATCCAATGGAAGATTAACTGCTGAAATTGATTATTTCACTATAAAAGCAGATGGCAGAAGAATTGCCGTTGATAGCCAATTAGGGAATGTGATGGCAACTTTAAAAGGAACTGATCCAACTGATAATAGAGTGCTAATCATTAGTGGCCATTTAGATTCTCGTGCTTCTGATGTTATGAATGCAGCTATTGATGCTCCGGGTGCAAATGATGACGGCTCAGGTGTAGCAGCAGTGTTAGAAATAAGTAGAATTATGAGTAAAAGAGAATTTCCATTTACTATAGTTTTTGTTACTGTTGTAGGTGAAGAACAAGGTTTGTATGGAGCCAAACATTTGGCTGACAAAGCTAAAGCTGAAAATTGGAACATAATAGCCATGTTGAATAACGATATGATTGGAAATAGTTTGTCCAATGGAACAGCTTTGCGTGACAACCTAAACGTGCGTGTTTTTAGTGAAGCCATTCCCTATTTAGAAACTGAGGCCGAAGCTAAAGTAAGAAAATCAACAAATCGTGAAAATGACAGTCCGTCGCGTTTATTGGCTCGTTATATTAAAACAACTACAAATCAATATGTGGACCAATTGAATATTAATTTGGTATATCGCAATGACCGATTTCTTCGTGGCGGAGATCATACTCCCTTCAGTCAAAATGGATTTACGGCCATTCGTTTTTGCGAAATGAACGAAAACTACGATCACCAACACCAAGATGTACGATTGGAAAAAGGAAATCAATTTGGAGATTTGCCTGAGTTTATGGATTTTGAATACATGCGAAAAGTAACTACTTCAAATTTGGCCACATTAAGTAATTTAGCTTGGGCACCAAAAGCACCTAAAAACGTGGGTATCAAAATAACTGAATTGACTAATTTCTCTGATTTAGTTTGGAATGCACCCGAAGGAAAAGCTGTTTATGGTTACAATGTGCTTGTTCGTGAAACGTCTGCATCGCAATGGGAAAAAACGATCTTCGTAAAAGATACATCAGTTACAATTCCGTATTCAAAGGATAACTTTTTATTTGCCGTCCAGTCAGTTGATGAATTAGGTCATGCTAGTTTGCCGATATTTCCAGTTCCAGTGAAATAATAAAAAAAGGAGTTCGAAATTTGAACTCCTTTTTTTATACTAAATTCTTAAAATAATTTAGCAAAATCGAATCGTTTTTTCTAGTGGGAGTAAATATTTCCAACAATCCAGGTTGATCATTTTTTGAATACAACTCAAACAACGCTTTTTCTAAGCTTTTTTCATCACTTGCTATACTGTAATTGAACCCATACATTTTTGCTAAATGTTCCGCTGTGTGGCAATGAGAAGTTTCGAAAAAAGTATTAAAAACTGGCGTTTCTTCATGCCCAGGTAAAATTCTAAAAATTCCTCCTCCCCCATTATTAATTAAAATAATTTTGAAATTCTTCGGAATATAATCGTTCCAAAGCGCATTGGTATCGTATAAAAAACCAACATCGCCTGTGATAAAAATAGTTGGTTTTCCATTGGCAACAGCCGCACCAATAGCAGTTGAAGTACAGCCGTCAATACCGCTTGTTCCTCTATTACAATACACATCAATAGAAGCATCAGTGGGTATTAATTGCGCGTAACGAATAGCAGAACTGTTCCCTACTTGAAGTTGACTATTTTTGGGCAAACTCGGAATAACTTGCTCAAAGACTTTAAAATCTGAAAAAGGAACAGACGCTAAATAAGCGGCATGTTTGATTTTTCTAACTGCGATTACTTCACTCAAACGTTGCGAATAGTCACTTGATTTCGGTTTCGTCAACGGAATAAAGTGATTAAAAAACAACTGTGGATCAATTTCAAAATGATGCGTTAAAGCTCCATAAGTATCATAAGCCCTTAACGAATCAATATGCCAGTGGTGTTTGGGTTTGAATTTTCGTAAAAAAGCTTTGATCCGTTTTGACACGACCATGCCTCCAAAAGTAATGAGAATATCAGGTTGGAAAATTTCGAAATCTTCTGTAGTAAAAGGCGTAATTATGGTATCAATATTAGTTATAAAACTATGATGGTGCAAGTTGGATGTGGTTTCTGTCCAAACAGATACCGACTCTTCATTGGCTAAGAAATCAATTGTAACAGCATCAATTGCATTGGGATCATTTACTCCCACCAATACCATTTTTTTAGTAGATTGATTCCAAATTTCAGCAAAAGAATTCAAATCTTCGTTCTTACTTTCAGGATGAATGCTGTTAGAAATATAGGGTTGTACAGAAAGTGCTGGTACCGTTTCATACAAGGGCTCTTCAAACGGAGCATTAATGTGTACTGGACCTTTTTTGGCGAAAGCCGTATCTAAAGCTTCATTAATTTTTAAATCATTTTCTAGGCTTACTACTTCCTGTAAATTAGCATTGTATAACGAATGATTGGCAAATACATTTTCTTGACGAATCGTTTGACCATCACCAATATCAATTTTAGACTGTGGACGGTCAGCTGAAAGAACAATTAAGGGAATTTGACTGTAAAATGCTTCCGCAAAAGCGGGATAATAGTTCAATAATGCGGAACCAGAAGTACAAACTAAAGCGACAGGTTTTTTTGTTTGTTGCGCAATTCCTAAACCAAAAAATGCAGCCGAACGCTCGTCGGCAATACTGTAGCATGTGAACGCTGGATGGGAAGCAAATCCAATTGTTAATGGAGCATTACGGGAACCTGGAGAAATAATTATGGTGGTAATTCCTTTGGCTAAGAAAATCTCAAGGATACTTTGTGCTAAAGGTATTTTGGGGTATATCATGGTTGTTTTTAATTCTTTTAGAATAACTTGAACAAATTTACAATTGTAATTCTATTCTGTTAGTAAAATCCAATTAAAATTTGAGGTGGATACTAAAAAACAAAATATATTTGCATAAATGTTAAAATTTCAAAATTTATGAAGCCCCACTTTCGCAACTTAATTTGTTCATTTTTATTATTTTTAACTTTCTCTATTCAAGCGCAAGACTCAATTCGCTTTGATGAAAGTGGTTTAGAAACGGTTTTTCAGCGTTCAAAAGTTGAAAAAAAACCAGTTTTTTACATGATTTATGCCAACTGGTGTGTGTATTGTAATAATATTAAAAAAAATGTGTTACAAGATCCAGAAGTAATTGCATTTATGAATGCCAATTATGTTTTTGCAGGTTTGGATTTTGAAAAACCAGGGTCCGAAGATTTTAAAACTAAATACAACGTCAAAACCTTTCCTACTTTTTTAGTTTTAGATGAAAATGGCGTCGAGCTTGCCCGGTTTACTGGTGAATTGAAAAAAGAAAAATTTATTGCAGAAGCAAAAAACGCTTTGAATCCGAAGCAACAGTTGCCTTTTCTAAAAGCTGAATATGAAAAAGACAAATCCAATGGAGTTAATTTGATGCGCTATTTAGTAGTTTTAAAAAAAGGAAACGACAGAAAAGAGTTGAACCCAATTGCTCATGATTATTTTGAAAAAATAGCCGATGATAAGATGGTCAATGAAGTCAATTGGAAAATATTCACCAATGGAGTAACTGATATTGAATCGAGAGAATACCAATTCGTAATCGTAAACCAACAAGCATTTGCAGCTATTACTTCTCCAAAACGTGTTAATGATAAGTTTGTCAATACAGTAGTAGAATTGTTAAAACCTATTGTTAAAACGAGTGATACTTCCAATTACACTAAACAACGTGCAGTTGCAAAAATGATTACAGCTCCGGTTATTGATTCTTTACTATTTCAATATGATTTAGATCATTTTGAAACCAATAAAGATTGGACAAAATATAAAAAAGTAGCGTCGGAAAATATTAATAAATACGCTTGGAATACTCCGAAAATAATTAAAGACATTGTGTTAAATGTCATGCGAAATTCTACGGATACACCAAGTTTGGACCAATCATTAAGTTGGATTAAACATTCGAATGAATTAGAAGAATCCTATGATGGATTATTGCTTGAAGCTCGTGTATATCGAAAATTAAATAATATTCCTTTTGCCATTTCAATGACAAAAAAAGCTAAGGCATACAGTGATACAATGGGTTGGGATGGAAAAGAAGCCGACAAATTACTAGCCGACCTATTAATTAGAAAAAAAGCCGCTACTAAACCTACCGCAAAAACAAAAAAATAATGGCGATTACCATTCGGAAATACCAAAAATCAGACGCTCTGGCACTACTTGATATAATTAATTATAATATATTGAACGCTACAGCTTTGTATGATTATACTATTCGAACTTTAGCACAGCAAGAAGCTATTTTAGAAGCAAAAATACAAGCTGGATTTCCTGTAATTGTAGCAGAGAATAATGGTGCCGTTGTTGGGTTTGGAATGTATGCTGAATTCCGATTTAGACAAGCGTATAAGTTTACCGTAGAACATTCTGTTTATGTAAGTCATAATCATCAAGGATTAGGCATTGGAAAACTATTGCTAAGCGAGTTAATTCATTTGGCAAAACAACAAGGATTACATACCATGATTGGAGTGATTGATGCCGAAAACCAAAACAGTATTGACTTTCATCATCTATTTGGTTTTACAACGGTGGGTATTATTAAAGAATCCGGATTCAAATTCGGAAGATGGCTTGACTCCGTTTTTGTCCAATTGATTTTAGACTAAAAACAATCGTATCTTTGTTTCCTAACAAATAATATGGATTTTACTTTACTCTCTTCACCTTTACAAGGATTTACTGATTTTCGTTTTAGAAATGCCATCAATACCTATTTTGGAGGAATTGACACTTACTATTCGCCTTACATTCGTTTGAACGGAAAATTAGTTATTAAATCTTCTTACGAAAGAGATTTATTACCTGAAAACAATTTGGGTTTAGAAGTGATTCCGCAAGTGATCACAAATGATGCCGATGAATTTTTGTTTGTTGCCAAATACGTTCGGGAATTAGGGTACAAAGAACTGAATTGGAATTTGGGTTGTCCTTATCCAATGGTGACTAAATCAGGAATGGGTTCGGGACTAATAAGTAATACTGAAAGAATCCGTTCTATTTTAGAAAGAGCACATTCCGAATCGGATATTTTAGTTTCAATGAAAATGCGTTTGGGCTATGAAACTACACAAGAAATTCTAGATGTTTTCCCTATTTTGGATACGTTTCCTTTAAAAAATATTGCCATTCACGCGCGCCTTGGAAAACAATTGTATAAAGGTGGCGTGCATTTAGATGCTTTTCAAGAATGTGTCAACACCACAAAACACAAACTATATTACAACGGTGATATAACTTCTGTAGCAAAGTTTAGAGAAATGCAAGAGCGTTTTCCAACTATTGATCATTGGATGATTGGCAGAGGTCTAATAGCCGATCCTTTCTTGCCGAGTATGATCAAGAAAAACACGACTGATTATCCAACAAATAAAATAGCATTGTTCAGTGATTTTCACGATACTTTATACCAAGGTTACAGCGAATCACTTTCTGGTCCATCGCACATTCTATTGAAAATGCATCATTTGTGGGAGTACTTTTCGGTTATTTTTTCCAATCCACAAAAGGTGTTGAAAAAGATTAATAAAAGTAAGAGTATTCGTAATTACGAATTGGCAGTAAAAGAAATTTTGGCAGCAGAATAAAATAAAAAAGGAGATTTTCATTAGCTGAAAATCTCCTTTTTTATAATAAATATATAGTTATTATCCTTTTACCCAATTGACAATTTCATCGTCCAAAGGTTTCGTTCTTGGCGAAATTACTTTTTCCAATTCGCCGTTTTCATTCAACAAGTATTTTTGAAAATTCCATTCTACATCCGAATCCTCTACTCCGTTTTTAGCTTGTTGCGTCAAAAATTGGTACACTTCACACATGTCTTTTCCTTTTACCGACACTTTCGACATCATTGGAAAAGTAACACCATAATTCAATTGACAAAACTGTGCAATTTCTTCATTAGTTCCTGGTTCTTGAGAGAAAAAGTTGTTGGCTGGAAAACCCACAATTACCAAACCTTTGTCTTTATAAGTTGCATACAAGGTTTCTAAATCTTTGTATTGAGGCGTCAACCCACATTTAGAAGCGGTATTTACTACGATTACTTTTTTCCCTTTTAAAGTGGCGAAATCAAAAGTGTTTCCGGACAAATCAGTCACTTTAAATTGATGGATGGATTGTTTGGTCATTGGTACAGAATAATTAGTAGTAGTTGTCATAGCAGTTTGTGCCTTGTTCTGGCAACTAAACAATAATGCAATACAACAGGTTAAAGCAGCTAGTTTCATTAGTATTTGTTTTAAATGAATTGTAAATGTAAAATTTAAAAATGAAAACCAACGTTAAATAATTGATAAATAGTGGTGTAAAAAAAAGCTCAACGAGAGTTGAGCCATACATAAAGTTACCTTTAGTAAATTATTTTTTATAATACTTTCTGTACTTGGGATAGGTAACTGCTGCTAAAAGTAGAATTCCACCTAACGATTGCCAAATCCAACTCAATGATTTTGCTTCGCCACTGGCGTAGGAATGCAAACCAACTAAGTGAAAATTGACTCCATAATAAGTAAATAAAATCGAAATAAAAGCCAACATACTCAATACATTGAATACCCATTTACCTCTTAAAGCTGGAACAAATCGGGCGTGAATGACAAATGCATACACAAAAATACTAATCAATGCCCAAGTCTCTTTTGGATCCCACCCCCAATAGCGTCCCCAACTTTCATTAGCCCATTGACCTCCTAAGAAGTTGCCAATAGTTAACATAATCAATCCAATAGTTAGCGCCATTTCATTGATATACGTAATTTCTTGAATATTCAAATCCATCTTAGCTTTGTTCTTTTCATTGGTAAACAAAATCAATACTAAGGAAACGAATCCTAGAATCATTCCCAAGGCAAAAGGGCCATAACTCGCTACTATTACTGCCACGTGAATCATTAACCAATAGGAATTCAAAACAGGTTGTAAATTCGCAATTTCAGGATCAATCCAATTCATGTAGGCAGCCATCAAAATCATCGCCGTAACAAATGCTGAAGAAGCTACTGTCAATTTAGATTTTCTATCAAAAGCCAAACCAAAAAACATGGTGGCCCAGGCTACATAAATGATTGATTCATACGCATTGCTCCAAGGTGCGTGTCCAGAAATGAACCAACGCGCAATTAATCCTAAAGTATGTGAAATAAATAATAATCCTATAGCAACATGCATCACATTGATACTTACACGTACTGCTTTTCTTGATTTATAGATATCTATAATACATAATAATAGCATCAAAACCGCAGCTGTCAAATACCAATACGGTAATTTTTTAAACACGTCATACCTATTATAAGCAATCTCAAGATCTATTTTATTTTCAGATGGCATAACGCTACTTCCAAACTTTTTTTGAAAACCATTCAAACTAGCTAAAAGCTCATCAGCCGACTTATACTCTTTAGTAATAGTTGCATTATTAAGTGTACCAAAATACAAAGGCAAAATGCTTTTTGTGTAGGTAGCATCCATGCCTTTCATTCCGGACTCGTTTAATTCAAGGTAGGAAATCCATTTATTATTCGGATCATTCGGTATAGGAAATATTTTCAAGATCCGACCACTCAAAGCTGATTCCATCAAATTTACCTTTTTATCAGTTTCAATGAAATCTTTCTCAAATTGATTGGGATTAGCACTTTTAAAAGCATCTTCTAAATAAGGCGTTAATTTGTAATTTCCCTTGGCGTCAAAAAACGAAACAAAAGGGGCAAATCCTGCTTTAGCATCAATTCCAATAATCTTACGGATACTATCATTACCCGATTTAATATAAATAATGGGAACTTGAATCCAAGCACTTGCATACTGAGTCATTGACAAAAACACTTGATCGGAATTCATATCCTTGTAGGTATCGGAATGACTTACTTTTCGCAATAATTCAGAGGAGAAAGTGTTAATAGGTTTCATTCTACCCCCAGCATCTTGAATTATTAGACGTCCAAATTTTCTAGCATGTGCTTTATCTACCGTATATTTTGAAATCAAGGTTTCGGTTTCTTGCAAGGACATCATCGTGTTAGCATGTGCCGATGCTTTTTCTTCTTTGGCACTGTGTTGGTGTCCCTGATGATCATGATCGTGATCTTGCGCCCAAGTAGTTCCAGCTAATAAGAGTAAAATAACCGTTACCATTTTAGCTTTCTTCAATTTTACCCCTTCTAGTTTTCTTTTTAAGTCTGCAAATCGTGAATATTTAGTAAACAAAATAGCCATCATAGCAAAATACAATAAAAAGTAACCTAAATAGGTAATATTAGTTCCCCAAAAATCATGACTAACCGATAAAATAGTTCCTTTCTCATCTGGGTCAAATCCCGACTGAAAAAAGCGATAGCCATCATAATCTAAAACATGATTCATATAAATTTGAGCATCAAAAGAAGTTGCTGCTTCTTTAACACTCACCTGACTTTCAAAAGCGGAATAACTTTTCTCTGTTCCTGGATACTTTGTAGCAATAAAATCATTCAATTTAATGGTGAACGGCAATTCATAGGTTTTACTTCCAAAAAAGAAAGAATAGTCCTTATTCCCAATTTTAACCGTTTGCGGCTCACCCGTTTTTCCTTTAGA
>CANHKZ010000041.1 GCA_947461425.1 Flavobacteriaceae bacterium
AACTTTGAATTATACAATCCTGTCAAATTAATTTTTGGAAAAGGACAAATAGAAAAATTACCAACACTTATTCCGCAAGACGCGAAAGTTTTAATAGCTTATGGAGGCGGGAGTATCTTTAAAAACGGCATTTACGATCAAGTAAAATCTGCTTTGAAAGGGTATACAGTTGTTGAATTTGGGGGAATTGAAGCCAATCCATATTATGAAACTTTAATGTTAGCGGTGGAAATCGTTCGCGAACAAAAAATAGATTTTATCTTAGCAGTGGGTGGAGGAAGCGTTATCGACGGAGTAAAATTCATTTCGGCAGCCGTTAAATTTGATGGCAATCCGTTAGACATTTTGCACCAACGAATTATCTTTAAAGAGGGGGCTGAGGTAGTGCCTTTTGGAACGGTTTTAACCTTGCCTGCAACCGGAAGTGAAATGAATTCGGGGTCGGTAGTTTCTATAAAAGCGACACAAGAAAAACGTGATTTTGGTGGAGCGGCAATGTTTCCGAAATTCTCTATTTGTGATCCAACCGTAATTACTTCTTTGCCAAAAAGACAATTACAAAATGGGGTTATTGATGCGTATGTTCATGTTTTAGAACAATACTTAACCTATCCACATGAGGGTTATTTACAAGATCGCTTGGCTGAAAGTATCCTGCAAACTTTAATTGAAATAGGGCCTCAAGTTGTAGAAAAACCAACTGACTATGCGCTTTCTTCCAACTTTATGTGGTGTTGTACCATGGCACTGAACGGATTGATTCAAAAAGGGGTTCCGTCAGATTGGGCAACTCACATGATAGGCCACGAATTAACTGCCTTATACAATATTGACCACGCGAGAACATTGGCTATTATTGGCCCTAATCTTTTCCGTGTTTTATTTGAAACCAAAAAAGAAAAGTTAGCACAATACGGAAAAAGAGTATTCCAATTAACGGGAAGTGATGAAGAAATAGCACATCAGGCAATTGAATCAACTGTGGCTTTTTACCATACCATGGGAATGAAAACCAAAATTTCTGAAAACGCTTCTGACATTGAAAAAACGGCTGATTTTATTGTGAATCGTTTTGAAAAAAGAGGTTGGATTGCATTGGGAGAAAAACAAAACATCACTTTAGAAAAACTTCGACAAATTGTGGAGTTAAGTTACTAATTTATATGTAAAAAGACGTTCTACTAGCTCATTGTGGAACGCCTTTTTCAAGCACAAAAAAAACAAAAACTAACTAACTCAAAGTGTAACCAAATACAAAACAGTGATACCTATTATTTAACAACGTGAATTAGTAGTTTTTTATTGTGTAACACTAAAAATAAATAATACAGATTCTTTAAATTGCAAAACCCTTTCTGTTCAAAGTGTAGCAACACTAATAAATTGGTGATTTTTATTTTTTTACCTACTTTTGAATAAATCCTAAATATAAAATGGCCGAAAATTTAAAATTTGCAGTAATCGGAGGAGGTAGTTGGGCTACCGCCATTGTAAAGATGCTGAGTGCTAATTTACCTGAAATTTCATGGTACATGCGCAACGAAGCTGCAATTGAACATATCAAAACTGAAAAACACAATCCTAATTACTTAAGTTCTGTAGAATTTGATACCTCAAAACTACATTTAACTTCGGATATCAACGAAGCAGTTGCTTATGCTGATTATCTCATTTTTGCAATCCCATCAGCTTTTTTAGAATCTGAATTAGCCCATTTGACTCACTCGATTGAAAACAAAATAATTTTTTCTGCCATTAAAGGTATTGTTCCTGAAACTAGTTTGATAGTGGGAGAACATTTCCACATCAATTATGGTATTCCCTATGCTAATATAGGAGTAATCACAGGACCTTGTCATGCCGAAGAAGTGGCGCTAGAACGTCTTTCCTATCTGACTATAGCGTGTGGAGATCCTGAAAAAGCAACTATTGTAGCAAATAATTTATCCAGTAATTACATCAAAACTAAAATTACGGATGATATCATTGGTACTGAGTATGCGGCGATGCTTAAAAATATTTATGCAATAGCCGCAGGAATGGCACATGGATTAGGATACGGAGATAATTTCCAATCGGTTTTGATGAGTAATGCGATTCGGGAGATGAAAAAATTCATCAAAAAAGTACATAAGATGAAACGGAACATCAATGACTCTGCTTATTTAGGTGATTTATTGGTAACGGGCTATTCTGTTTTTTCAAGAAATAGAATGTTCGGAAATATGATTGGAAAAGGTTACACTGTGAAAAGTGCTATGATGGAAATGAGTATGGTTGCCGAAGGTTATTATGCCACTAAAAGTGCTTATAAATTGAATCAAAGTTACGGGGCCGACACTCCAATTATTGATGCAGTATATAGCATTTTATATGAAGAAAAAAACGCGAAAAAAGTATTCAAAAATTTGAGCGACGAATTAGATTAAATATAAAATTATGAGCGAAAGATGGAGATTTCAAATTAAAACAGGCATCTTTTGGGGACTTTTTATGATAGGATTTTCTACATGGTCCCTGTTTGGCTCAACACCACTAGCAAACCAATTTGCAGACAACAGTTACTACTTCAGAGCAGTTGGTTATATTATATTTGGAATTTTTGTACTTGGATACTCAAGCTGGACAGCTAAGAAACGTAGAGAAGGCAAATAATTAACGGACAATTACACCCTCCACAAATAGAATTGGTACTTCTTCTTGATTGGTTTCCTGAATAGAATTGGATTTGAAAATAAATTTTTTATCATACAAAGTGTTTCCAATGAAAAAAGTAACCATAAACTCATTATTTAAGGTCAATACACTTTTTTCAATCAATTCAATTTTGGCAACAGAAACTGCAGTAACTTCTGCAAAAGCATGACGCAAAACCGATGTTTTTTTCATCTCTCCGGCTATTGTTCCAAACGCTTTAGAAACGACCATCACACCATCCAATTGAAAATCAGAATCGTTTACTAAATAAGCATACCAAACTTTTTCCATGAAATCATCGCTCCATTCTTGAACAACTGCCATAAAAACATTTTCTGCTTCGGGGATGATAATATCTTTTTTCATATGTGTGAAAAACCCTTTCTAAATGTAATTTCAAAAAGGGCAAATTATAATTATACTATTGATTTGAATTGTTCTAAGAAACGAACATCATTTTCATAAAACATTCTAATATCACCAATTTGGTAGAGTAACATAGCAATACGCTCTACTCCCATTCCGAAAGCAAAACCATTGTATTCTTCAGGATCAATTCCGCAATTTACCAATACATTCGGATCTACCATTCCGCAACCTCCAATTTCTAACCAACCTGTTCCTTTTGTAATGCGGTAATCCGTTTCGGTTTTCAAGCCCCAATAAATGTCAATTTCGGCACTTGGTTCTGTAAAAGGAAAATAGGAAGGTCTTAATCGGATTTTTGACTTCCCAAACATCTCTTTAGTGAAATACAATAAGGTTTGTTTTAAATCGGCAAAAGAAACATCTTTATCGATATACAATCCTTCTACTTGGTGGAAAATACAGTGGGAACGTGACGAAACGGCTTCATTACGAAAAACTCGTCCCGGAGAAATCGTTCTAATTGGCGGTTTATTATTTTCCATGTAACGCACTTGAACTGAAGAAGTATGCGTACGCAACAAAATATCGGGATTCGTTTGTATAAAAAAGGTGTCCTGCATGTCTCGAGCTGGATGGTATTCGGGCAAGTTCAACGCAGTAAAATTGTGCCAGTCGTCTTCGATTTCCGGACCTTCAGACACGTTGAAACCTAGGGTAGAAAAAATATCGATTATTTGATTTTTCACCAACGAAATTGGGTGTCGAGACCCTATCGAAACAGGCTCTGCGGTTCGGGTTAAATCTCCATAAAATCCTTTACTTTCTTCTTTACTTTCCAAAGCATCTTGAATCGACTTTACTTTGTCTTCGGCAGAGGTTTTTAATAAATTGATTACTTGCCCAAATTCTTTTTTCTGTTCGTTAGGAACATTTTTAAATTCGGCAAACAATTCTTTCAGAAGGCCTTTACTTCCTAGAAATTTAATTCTGAAAGCTTCTAGTTCTGCTGGATCTTGTGAGGTAAATCCTTGTGCTTCGCTAATATATTCTTTTATCTTGTCTATCATCCGTCTTTTGGTAAGGGTACAAAATTACGTTTTTTTGGTGAAAACTAAAACTTCGTTTGGTGATTCGTGATTCGGTTTAAATGGGTCTAATTACTAAAGGCTCTTACTTAATTAATTCTCTTTCCAGAAAATAATTCACAATGGCTTCTTTCATCAACACCGATTGCTCGCCTGCTTTTAATGGAGGTAATTCTTCTTTTACTTTGTAATGCGGCCAACCTTCGTCATCAAAAAATTCAAATTCGTAATAGCCGTATGGTTCTAGCAATCGGCAAATGGCAATATGCATTAAATTCAATTTTTCGTCTTTTTTGAATTCTCGATGTAATTTACCTAATTCTTGAACTCCGATTAAGTAAATGATGGAATCCAAATCCAAATTTTCACCTTGCGAAAACCGATCGGATAATATAACTACAAGCTGTTCCCAGCGTTCTTTCAATTGTGTGTCTCTTGACATCTGATTTTAGATTTTTGATTAACGATTTCTGATTGCAGACTTTCTGAAATAAAAACCAAAATTTATGCAGCAAAGATAAGAAGTAGAAAATAGAGAATGGACAATCCACAATTCTTTTATCTTTGCACACAAAAAGTAAAAATATGGGAATTTTAGACATCATTATTGCGGCCTTATTAATTTATGCCGCTTTCAAAGGAATCCAAAACGGACTTTTTGTAGAGCTCGCTTCCTTTTTCTCATTGATTGCAGGGATTTATATCGCAATACAATTTTCGTCAATGGCAAAAACAGCTTTGGCAGGAGTAGTAAAATGGAATCCATATACGGTACAAGTCATTGCTTTTATTGTGACTTTTTTGGCGGTGATAATTGGAGTGTCTTTGGCGGGGAAATTCCTGACTAAATTTGCGAGCTTTGCTTATTTAGGGTGTATTAATAAAGCCGGAGGCGGGTTTTTTAGAGTATTGAAAACGGTTTTAATTGTAAGTGTCTTTTTTACTGTTTTCGAAAAGCTCAACTACAATAATTTCTTAGCAAAAAAAAGCAGTTTAGATAATTCTATTTTCTTTCATCCGATTAAAAAAACGGGTGATTTTATTTTTCCGTCGATTCAGAAATTGTATCAATCAGCTACGAAAAAATAAAAATACCCGTTATAAATAACGGGTATAATCAATTCATTTTAACAAACCATAACCATAAAAATGAACTATCTCCCAAAATCATCCTGAAGACGAACTATATCCTCTTCATTAGATGGATTTTCTATATCTGTATGTTGCCATATTTCTGCAATAATTGCCCAAGATTCAAGACCAATTAATCTATGTCGTTCTTCTTTATCTAGCCTCACGCAATCACCCGTTACAAGTATTTTACTAGGATTCTCATAATCATTCAAACTACTCACAAAACCCACTTGGCCGTTAATTACTTTCCAAATTTCGGATCTTCGATAATGAAATTGCCAAGACAAACGCTCTTTTGGAGCTACAATTAATATTTTAGGACTCAATTTAGCCGTAACTTGGATATCTGACATTTTTAAATGAGGAAAGAAAACAGAGGCAAAATAACTAGCTTGATTTTCATCAATTACAAAAAAACCTCCCCATGGTCTCGATTGGTCTTGATTGGATATTTTAAATTCATTTTGCTGTAAAAAATGCTGTACTTTATTAAATACTGAGTCTTTATTGTCTTCTGAATGTATTTCTAAAATCATTATTAATTATATTTATTACTAGTAAATTGCTGAATCAAATGAAATCCAATATCATTTAAATATTTTGAAGCTTCAGCTATTGCTTCTTTTTGAGTAACGCCTAAATCCATTATGGAATACATAGCGGTTGGATTGAATGCGCTTTGTAATTGTTTAACGTCCTGAGCGATGCCTGAAACAATAATAAAAGGGATTTTAAACAAGGAGGCTTTACTAGCAACTCCGCTAACCACCTTGCCTTCTAAAGTTTGTTTGTCTACACTTCCTTCTCCTGTAATTATGAGGTCAATATCAGAATTGACTATTGTATTAAAATTTGTATGCTCCAAAACAAAATCAATTCCGGATTGAAGCTTTGCATTTAGAAAACAAAAAGCCCCGGCTCCTATACCCCCAGCAGCTCCAGCTCCAGGAATTGCTGCAATTTTTTTATCTAAAAATAATTCTACTTGATTACTAAAATTAATTAATCCTTGATTTAATTGTTCTATTTGATCAGCATTCGATCCTTTTTGAGATGCATAAATATATGCTGCCCCATTAGGTCCATATAATTCATTTTTAACATCACAAATAACCGTGCATTTAATAGAATTAAGATCAATCTTGAGATCCGTTTTTTCTATTCTAACAATATTATTTAATTCCTTTCCAATAGGAATAACTAATTGATTATTTGAGTTGTAAAAATTATACCCTAATGCAGAAGCCATTCCTATTCCTGCATCATTTGTAGCACTGCCTCCAATAAATAATACTATGTTTTTATACCCATTATTAACTGCATCTAGGATTAATTCGCCCGTCCCGTAGGAACTAGTATAAAAGCAATTTCTTTCATGTTTAGAAAGTAATTGAAGTCCCGAAGCGGTTGCCATTTCAATATAGGCAGTGTCATTACTTACTAAATAGGTTGCCTCACAAGGCCTAAATAAAGGGTTATTTACAATTAGGTTTCTCTTCTTTAATTTAAAAAAGTTATTTAGAATTGTTAAAGTCCCTTCGCCTCCATCTGCTAATGGATGTTTGATAATTTGAACGGATTGGTCAAACCTTTTTATACCCTTTTCGATAGCATTGCATACTTCAATGGCAGAGAGTGAACCTTTAAATTTATCAGGTGCTAAAATTATTTTCATTAAAAGCTAGGGTTTAACTAACACAATTGGCAATAAATAACAGAACGTAAGTATCAGCAAGAAAAACACAAACAAAATAATATTCTCTTTAACTAATAATTTTCCTAGAGTGATTTTTGAATTAGACGCTTTACTTTTCTGAGGCATAATAAAACTAATTAAAGTGCCCAAAAATAATGTAACTATTGCGCCAATAGCATTCCACCAAAACCAGAAAATATTTTCAAAAAACAACCAAATCACAACATTGGTTAATACTCCACAAACAAGTCCAATATTTGCTGCAGTAGCTTTGATCTTATTGCCAATAATTGCCAATAAAAACATAGCTAATATAGGTCCATAAAACATAGAACCAATTTTATTTATTGCTTCAATTACCGTTTTAGCAATATCGCCAACATAAAAAGCAAAAAACATGGTTAATAAACCCCATCCTAAACCTGTTAACTTGCTATATAGCACATATTTCTTTCCAGAAGTGTCCCATTTTTTTGTGACAAAATCTTCCATGGTAACTGCGCTAAGAGAATTCAATGTAGAACTGTAGGCAGACATTCCCGCAGCAATTATTGCTACAACTATAACTCCAATTATACCATGTGGGAGATAATTGGTGATAAATAATGGAATCATTAAATCTGGTTTTTCAGCCGGAATAAGATTTGCAAAATTTTGATTAGAATTAGCAAATGCTCCTAATATTAATCCCCCAAAACAGTAGGCTAAAGTGATAGGAAATCTAAATAAACCGTTAAAAAGTAATAGTTTTTTTACTGTTAATTCGTTTTTTGCAGACAACAATCTTTGGACCTGAATTTGATCAGTGCCATAGTAAGAAGTATAAAGAAATATACCCCCAAAAAGCATCGGAAAAAAGCCATACTCTGATCCATCAAATCCTGACTTAGAAAAATCAATAACGGTAAGTCGATCATAATCTAAATGAGTTAGAAAATTGTTCCAACCACCAATATAATATAGGCCTGCAATTATGATAATGACTATTCCCATAAATTTTATAATCATTTGAGCTACTTCGCTGTACACGATAGCTTTCATTCCTCCTTCAAGTGAGTAAATAATGGTAATAAATCCAACTATTACCATGGTTTGCCAAAAGGATATTTGCAAAATAGACGATAAAATTAATCCTACAGCATATATAGTTACCCCGGTAGCAAAAGACCTACTGATTAAAAACATACTGCTAATTAAAAGCCTTGAAGTTCTATTAAATCTTTTTTCCAAAAATTCGTAAACGCTTACAATACCAGAATTATAAAGAACGGGGCCAATAACCGTAATTAAAATAATCATTGCTATAGGAACTCCAAATTCAAAAGTGAGCCATTGCATCCCTCCACCTTCTCTTAATCCTACAAAAGCAGGGGCAGAAACAAAACTGATTACAGAAAGCTGTGTCGCCATAGTAGATAAGCAAAGGCTAAACCAACCGAAATTTTTACCCCCTAAGAAATAATCATTGCTCTCTGAATTTTTTTTAAATCGGATTCCTAAATAGACCATTAAGGCTAAATAGATAATTACAATTAGATAATCAATCGAATTCATATATTCTATTTTAATTATTAATTAAATCAATATACAAAGCAGCAGTCCATGAAAAATCGCTTCCTCCATAACCACCATTTTCATATTTATATACTTCTTTATTTGGGTTAAAGTACTCATAAAATCCTGCTTTTGTGATTAACTCTATACTATCTGACTTAATTTTATTTGCCAACTCATCATAGTCATAGTCTAATAATCCATAATACAAAAACCAGTTCATATTGATCCAAACTGGTCCTCTCCAATATTTTTTTGGGTTAAAACGATTACTTCCTGGATCAAATGATGCGCATAAATAACGATTCTCCCCGCCAAATTTATCTAACATAGTTGCTACTATATTTGCAGCTTGTTCGTTTGAAGGTATTCCTGCATATAAGGGTGCAAAAGAGGATGAACTTATTTGATTGATGTATTTTTCATTTCTTAAATCATAATACACATAAGCGCCTAAATCAGTATTATATAATTTATCATTAAATGAATTTATACTTTTCGTTTGCCATTCTTTCAATTGTTTGATTTTATCTTCATTCCCTTCAATAATTTGATAGAGATTAATTAAGGATTGATTTGATTTAATTAGTAATGTATTAAAAAGCGGATCTTGTACTAAAAAAGGTGAAAGTTCTGCGATTTTTTTATCATCATAATTATGCTCTTTGGCAATATCGATAATATGTAAATAATGATCATATTCTCTGTTGGTAGGTCGCTCTGAAGGATCAACTATTTTAATATCTTTCCTTTCAACTTTATATTCGGGCGGATTCATTGTTAACCAAATATCATCCCATACTGGCGAATTATCCGTGCCTGATTCCCAATTGTGATAAATATAAACTAACCCTTCATTTTTTGGATCTCTATTGCTGTAAAAATAGTTGTGATTGGAATATACTTTATCAATATTTTCTTTGATAAAATGCAAAATATCCTTTTTGTCTTTTGCAATATGATATATTTTTTCTAGTGTAAATCCTACTACAGGTGGCTGAGTCATTCCTGTTGAAGGATAATTTTTATTTGACAAAGGATTTAACTCTGCTTGATGGAAATCGGGTCCTGGGAAATAGGTATCGCTTTCTTGATGAAAAACGATATGAGGAATAAATCCATTTAACCACTGTGAACTGAGTAAACTATTGATTTCCGTTTTTGCTTTCTCTATGTCATAGTGTGCGTATCCAATTGCAATAAATCCTGCATCCCATTTCCATTGAAATGGATATAAACCTTTACATGGAATTGTATAGCCTCCTGGTTGAAAATTTGTGTTTAGAATGTTTTGAGCTTGTTCAATTAATCCAATTGACATAGTATGTATGTTTTATAAAAGATGCCTAGATATAATATCTAGGCATCTTAAAAAATTATTTAAATTATAACACTAGAAGTTAAAAGTAAGATTAACAACTGCCGTTCTAGGGATGATAGGTCTTCCTACGAAAAACTCTTCTTCTGTTTGGTTCTCACCAAGTCTTGGAGATCCTTCTGTAATTCCAGTAGAATTAAATAAATTAAAAGACTGCACCCCAAGTCGCATTGTTTCTTTTTCGTTACCAACTTTAAAAGTATATCCAATACCTAAATCAACAATACCAAAACCATCTAATTTGATTGTGTTTGCATCATTAGTAAACTTGTCTCCTGCATAATTATAATCAAGGTTTAAATCGAAATTAGATTTGTCATAAGAAAATCCAAGTTTACCCATAAAATCAGGCTGTCTTGCTATTTTATTCCCAACAAATAATGGGTTGTTCTCGGATTTTGTTAACTCGTGTTTTTGATAAGTAAATCCTCCATTAAATGAAAATCCCTCTGTAAATCTCCAGTTCCATGTTCCTTCAATTCCATATGATTTCGTGTCCTGTAAATCTACTTTTTCTATGAAACCACCTGGATTTGCCGGATCGTTTATAAATTGTACATTCCTTCTGTCAGATAAATTAGCAGAGTACAAAGCTAATGTCCCTGAAAAAGTTCCATTACCATATTTTACCCCAGCTTCAGATTGAATTATTTTTTCAGGAGAATATGTAGCTGGTTGATCTAAACCATTGAATCTTACAGAACGCAATTCAGGAAAGAAATACCCTTTAGAATAATTAGCATAAGCACTTAAATTTGAATTTACTTTATATAATGCTGCTAAAGAGATTGCATAATCATCAGTTGAAACTTTAGCGCTCTGAAATGCTCCTGTTCCCCATTGTACTACATCTATTCCTGTTATACCTGTATTCCCTGAAGTAAAGTTTGCTGTTTTTTCATTTTGAATTGTCCCCGAAACTCTTTCATGTCTAACACCAAAATCAAAATTCCATTTTTCTAATTTAATTTGATCTGTTAAAAAGAATGCTAATTTATTACTTGTTAGATTTCTATTCAAATACGATGTCCCTGTATTAGTAACTCCGTTTCTAGTGTAACCAGATAGATTAATTAACTGAGGTGTATTAGTATACTCACTCAAATAACTAGTAGTAATATTTAAATCTCCAGCAGAAGATCTAGACATAAATGTTCCACCTGTTAATGTATGATTATTGATCTTTTTAACAACTTTTACTTCTGAAACCAGTTCGTCTAAAGGACGAATTCTATCTACAATTCTGTTTTCATACAAACGTGCATTAGCTGGTAATGCTTGCCCATTTAAATAAGTGAAGTTCCCTGATGTTAGCCTTCTAGCTGCCTTATATTGACTTTGAGTTTCTACCGCTTTCGCTCCTGAAACTCCACTTCCATCAGTAAAAAAATTAAACTGATGATCATATTGAGACTTTCTTACTTTAGCATCTATAGTAAAAGTATCAGAAAAGTTATGAATAAAATTTGTCATAAAATACCCCCCTTTGGTTGCAACACCATCTCTTATTTTAGAAGTAAACATACCATCAGGTGTGGCATAAGAAATATTTGATACCGCTGAAGTTTGTAATGTGATTATCTCTTTACCATCACTTCCTATTGGTCTTTCTCTTGACCCTCCAATCAGTGGGTAAGGAAGAAAAAATTGAACTTTATCATCTATAATTTGACCAGAGAAAGTAATCGACCCTTTTTCGGTAACTTTTTTCACATTAGCTCTTATTTGATACCCTTCTGTTGGTAAACCCGTTTTGATAGGTCCTTCGTCATATCTGTAAAATCCTGTTAATGCATAAAATAAATTTGAATCTTTTCCTCCTAATTGACCGCTTGAAAGAAAATCGGCTTTATATCTTGAATTATTACCTGTTTCAACTCTCAAAATGTTTTTTGACTCTTCTGAACCAGTCTCACTTGTATAGTTAATAATACCTGCTACTGATCCTGCACCGTGTAGCACTGAAGATCCGCCACGAATAAATTCAAGACTCTTCATTCCAATATCTGTTCTAAAATAGACATCATGAGCTGAGGAATTCAACCCAAAAGTGGAAAGAACAGGCATTCCGTCAATTTGTAATGGATTAAACTGAAACTGTCCTCCGGATGGTAAACCTCTAACAAAAACATTAGAAGCTACCTCACCACCACCGTTTTCTGTTGTGATACCAGGCACACTTCTTAATATATTAGCTTGGCTACTTGTGTTTAATTTAACTAAATCTTTGGCACTAAATGATGTAATTGACAATGGTGTTTCTTTCTGAGAACGTTTTACTGATGTAGCTGTCATTACCACTTCATTTAAAGTCTCTGAACTTTCTTTCATTACAAAATTTAAAGAGCTATTCTCAGACATATTAAAACTCTTGGTTTGAGATAAATAGCCTAAGTAAGTTGCTTTTATTTTTTGAACTCCTTTCAGATTAGATACTAATGAAAATTTTCCATCTAAATCTGTAGTTGTAGACACATTACTCCCAACAACAACAATATTAACTTGTGGAAGCGGATTGTTTTTTTCATCAGTCACCACTCCCTTGACTGCGGTTTGTGAATAAGAACTTATTCCTATTAAAAGAATAATTACTTGGATAAAATTTTTCATAATTTTTGGTTGATTAAATTAATGTTATTTGCCTGTCAAAACTATATGCGTTTATTATAAAAAGATTCTCAATTTTGATAAAAAAATTACGCAAACGTTTGCACAAACGTTTGCGATAATAAAAATAATTATATAATTTGGTCCCAAACTTCATCTTATGTCAAAAAAAAACATCGTTACTTTAAAGAAAATAGCCACGGATTTAGGGTTATCTATATCTACTATTTCAAGATCATTAAATAATCATCCAGACATTAGTGACGAGACTAAAGAAAAAGTAAAATTATATGCCAATAAAGTTAAATACATCCCCAATTTATTTGCAAAAGGGTTTAGATCACATAAATCTAACATTATTGGGGTCATAATTCCAAATATAGAACATAGCTTTACGGCTACTTTATTGCGGGGAATTATTCAAAATGCAGAGATAAACGGATTCCGGGTAATTATATGCGAATCATTTAATGACGAACAAAAACAATCTGAATTAATGGAAACAATGATTCAATTTGGAGTAGATGGAATCCTGTTGTCATTAACAAAAAAAACAAAAAACGTAGACGAGATTCTAGATATGATGGAACATATTCCATTGATTATGTTTGACCGAATTTCTTCCAAAGTTCCATGTACTCAGATTGTAATTGACGATGAAGATGCATCTTACAAGGCTGTTCAACATCTCATAAATGTGGGTAAAACAAAAATTGCTATCATAAAAGAATCAGACACTTCAAACATTTCAGAAAGAAGATTTCAAGGCTATCTTAAAGCTTTAAATGAAAATCATCTTCCAATAAATGAAGATTTAATAATAAGTAGCGAAAATTTATCTATTGAAGAAGGGAGGAGACTTACAAGAAATCTTTTAAGTTGTCAAGAAATTCCAGATGCTATTTTTACAATAAGTGATGAAGCGGGCATTGGTGCTATTCAGGAATTGAAAAAACATAAAATAAAAATTCCTGAAGAAATTGCAGTTGTAGGATTTAGTAATTCTAAGTTTTGCACAATCATAAGGCCTAATCTTTCAAGTGTAGATCAACCTGGCAATAGAATTGGAAAATTATCTGTTGATTATTTAATTGAAGAAATAAATTCCTCAAATACAACAATCCACAAAACAATAGAAATAAAAACCAATTTAATTATTAGAAAATCTTCATTTAAACCTATAATTAAAAAATAAAACACTACTTCACTTCTCTAATAGCTTCAGACTGAATCCAACCCTCAGTGCCGTCAGTGAGTTGAATTTTTTTCCATTTGCCCAAGGTTTCTTGAACAAAAACTTTAGTCCCTTCGTGGATTACAAAAGTGGCTGGACTGGCTTTTTGAGGTTCGCTTTTCACTTCAGTAACTTCCGCAAAAACAATAGCTGGGCGTTCGTTTAGAAAATGATTTTTTTCAACAATACCCGCCCCTACGCTTACTAACAGCAACACAATCCACACAAACATTCCAAAAAAGAAAATGCGTTTTGACACTGTAGTTGGAGAAAAATAGTACCCAATAAAAAACCCTAAAAACAACAATCCAAATACCACCGAAATCCAGGCCCAAGTATTGTAATGATACATCCCCGTAAAATCGCGTACTAATTTGGCAAAGCCCACTTTCGGGACCTCTTTTACCTCATCAATAGTTAATTTCTGAGCGAATTTTAGGTTGTTGGTAATATCAAGATCTTCGGGAGCTAACACCAATGCTTTTTCAAAATTATAAATTGACGGCGCTACTTTATTCAATTTGTAGTAACAATTTCCTAAATTAAAATACAATTCGGCTGATTGCTGATGATTATCCAACACGCTTTCATACGCCTGAATCGCTTGTTTGTATTGCCCTTTTTGATACAACGCATTCCCTTTTTCGAATCCGCTTTGAGCGAATACAAAAGAAGTGATGCATAAAAATATGTAAACTAAATTTTTCATTTCGTTTTAATTATCAATTGTTAATTTTGAATTATCAATTGTTATATCTGTTTTTCCAATGCTGAAATAATCACCACTGCTTTATCAAAATCATTTTGAATTGATGTGCTTGAGGCTGGTGCATAACGAGCCAACTCACAACTTTCTGTCAAGGCAATAAAATCAGTAACCACATCTGGATTGGCGTTGCGAGATAACAATACTTCTTGAATATTGTCTTTACTCATCTCTGATGTTTCAATGTGTAATTTGGCTTTCAAGAAATTGTGCATTGCTTTTTCCAAAGCCACATAAAACGGTTCTTTATTGTTAATTTGTTTTTTGGCTTCTGACAAATATTTTTTAGCTAAGCGGTTGTTCATTCGGATTCTATTTCCAGTAATGTCTCCATCCAACGCTTCTTTTCTTCTTCTTAAAAGTACCATTATTGGCAAAGTAATAAATGGCAATAACAGCAGTATATAATACCATAATGATCCGAAGAAATCATGTCGCTTCAAAGGCAATAATTTGGTTTTCAGTTTAATGTATTTGAATTGTTCTAGTTTTTCAATTTTGTTTTTATTGCCTCCTGTATTTGATGCGACAGAAGGTGTCGGTGTTGGTCCGTCCAATACATTGATCAGAATTTCTTCCGATGTAAGCGTTTTGTAGGTTCCCGAACTTAGGTCAAAATAACTAAACTGCATGGGTTTAATTGGGTATTTTCCTTTGTATTGCGGCACAATCGTGTAACTATCCGATATTTTTCCTAACATTCCGGACAATCCTGTAGTCACTTTTTCCTTGTGAACCGCATCATACATTTCAAGCGCATTGGGCGCTACTGGTTTAGGTAAATCAAATAATTTCAGATTCCCTTTCCCGCTTACACTTACAACCAAATCCAAACTTTCTCCGTTTTTCAAATTGGTTTTTGTGGGTGTTACTTTAAAATCAAAATTACCCACTGCTCCTGTAAATCCCTCTGGTTTACCAGCTTCAGGAAGTGCTTTTACATTGATCGTTTTGGTTCCTGCGGAAACCCGTTTGTTGCCCTCGGTAATTAGTACCCGTCCAAACATATCTCTACGATTAGTTGGTAATTGCACATCAATATCTAGCGATAAAGGCGCGATTTTTAGTTTCCCTGATTTTTGAGGATACAAGACTGTTTTACGTAAAGTTACATAGCGATAGCGTTGTCCTTTAAACATCCCTTCTTCGGCAACTAATTGTTTGATGTCGATATTTTGACTCCAAAAATCATTGTATTTGGGTTTGTCGAGTTCGCGCCAATTAGTAATTCCAATATTAAAGCTGAAATACAATTTATACACTACCGTTATCGGTTCGTTGATGTACGGATTGGTTTTAGAAATATCGGCAACAAGGTAAATGTTATCATCGGCAGATATTTGGGGTGTATTTGGATCGTTTGGATCGGCTTGTTGTTGCGCCGGATTAGTTACCGTAACACGAATAGGAGCCGTTTTATACAATTGTCCATTGAACTCAATTACCGCTTGTTTGATGACTAGATTCCCTTTTTGCAAAGGCAATAAAAAATAGGAGTATACTTTTTCAAACGAACTTCGTCCGTTAATCCACGATTGACTAATTTGCTGACTGGGTCCTGCAATTACTCTAAAACCTTCAAAATTGGGTTGAACAAAATTATCTCCGTCTACATTCATTATAAAATCTACTCGAAGCCTTTCATTAAGACCGAGCGAGTTTCTGCTGACTTTTGCCTCAAATTGTACTTGAGCTAAAAGTCCTTGAAAACTGATTAATAATAGCAGTATATACTTTTTCATTGGTTGTTAAAATGGTATTCTATTTCAAATTACTTACCAGTCTTTTTCTGTTTGAACTGGTTTTCCTTTTACTTTTTGGGCATTGACTTTATTTTGAATTTTCTTTTCTTCATTATTCACCGCATCTAATAAATTCTGAACGCGTTGTTGCGAAATTCCACC
>CANHKZ010000042.1 GCA_947461425.1 Flavobacteriaceae bacterium
CACCGCTTAGACCAAATTTAATAGCATGAATACTTTGGGTTATTTTATTGTCAATCCAATCTGAACCATCTAGTGGTGGAAAATTTTTAGAATCGCCTTTACCATTTACTAGATGACATTGCACACAAAAATCTGCATAAATGTCTTTACCGTTTGCAATACTTTTTTCTAATGTAATTTTTTCTTGATTGTTTTTTGGAATAGCTAAATAATCGTAATTAGTAACCCCATAAAAAATAAAAGGATAAGAAAAAAATAGGGTTAAACCAATACTTAATTTGGATGTTATCATATTAATTAGGGATAATTTTAAATATTCCTTTCCCTTCCACACCTATATAAATGTAGCCATCCGGACCTTGAACTACGTTTCGTACACGTCCAATATTCGTTGCGATTTTTTGTCGGCCAATTACGGTATCCCCTTTCAACTTTAGCAATTCTAAGTATTGAAATTTTAATGAACCTACTAGTAAATGACCTTTCCAATCCGAATAAAAGTTGCTCGTAACAAAGGCCATCCCTGACGGAGCAATGGAAGGAAGCCAATAAGAAATGGGATTTTCAATCCCTGGTTTTTCACTTTCGGCACTAATAGAAGTTCCATCATAATCAATTCCATAAGTTACAATTGCCCATCCATAATTAGCCGCTTTTTTTATGATATTGATTTCATCACCTCCTTGTGGACCATGTTCATGTTCCCAAATTGCTCCTGTAAAGGGGTTGATTGCTAATCCTTGCGGATTTCTATGTCCAAAAGAATAAATGCCTTCTTTTGCTCCTTCTTTCCCCACAAAAGGGTTGTCTTTAGGAATACTCCCATCGGCATTTAAACGGTATATTTTTCCGTTATCTCGAGTAATATCTTGTGGATTTACAAAATGATTCCCTCTTTCTCCAGCTGAGAAATAAAGAAATCCTTCTTTGTCAAAAATAATTCTGGAACCAAAATGCTGCCCTTTGGTAGTGTTAGGACCTGCTTTATACAGCGATTCAATTTGCGTGAGTTTTTCATCCTCCAATTTGGCTCTTATGAGTTTTGTATTACCGCCCTCTCCTTCTCCTTCAGTTGAAGCATAAGTAATGTAAATCCACCCATTTTTTGAATAATCAGGATGTACGACGATATCTAATAAACCTCCTTGTCCTCGATTATACACTTTTGGGACATTATTGATTTCTGTTTTTACACCCTTTTTTACTTGGTAAAGAATGCCGCTTTTTTCGGTTACCAACATGGTTCCGTCTGGTAGCCATGTCATTCCCCAAGGTATTGGAATACCTGAAACCACAAGTTCTAAAGTATAATTTTTAACTTCATCTTGTAAGGGTATATCGTTAAGTTTTACCTGTGCATAACCTGTAAGCGCTAGGAATAAAAATAGTATTGGCGTTATTTTGTTAATCATTATACTAAGGAATTAATTATTTTAAGTCTAATTCATTTATTAAACCAACTTGTCTATTCTATTTGGAATTATAACCCTATAAAAATCAATTACTTGATTCAATTTAAGATTTTAATCTCCAACTCTTAAAGGCTTTTAAGTAAATTGACAGGTTTTTTTAATACTCAATTTTTCCAATATGTCGCATGACGCGAACGATCCTTGTTTTTCTTTTATTTATAAATGCAGTAGAATTAGACGCTTTGAATTTTCTTGGATTGGGTAAAATAGCGGCTATACCTGCTGCCTCCATTTTGGTTAAACTCGTGGCCTCTTTTCCATACCAATACTGTGTAGCTGCATGTGCTCCATAAATACCATTTCCCATTTCAATACTATTTAAGTATACTTCCATGATGCGTTCTTTACCCCAAATCAATTCGATTAAAACAGTAAAATAAGCTTCCAACGCTTTTCTAAAATAACTTCGGCCTTGCCATAGAAAAACATTTTTGGCTGTCTGTTGCGAAATGGTACTGCCCCCTTTTATTCTTTTTCCGTTAGCGTTGTTCTGAAATGCTTTTTTCATAGCACTAAAATCAAAACCATGATGGTGTAAAAAAGTTCCGTCTTCACTAGCAATTACGGCTTTCTGCAAATTCATAGAAATATTCTCAATGGGCTCCCAATTGTGTTCAAAATAAATTGGTTTTTTTGCCCACTTATTTTCAACGATTCGGATACCCATTAAAGGAGTAAATGGCACTGGGACAAATTTAAAAAAGACCACTAAAAAAACAGAAAGTCCAAAAAACCAGATAGAAATTTGATACAAAATTCGCTTCAATTTCACCATAAATAGAGAGTCGTTTGTTTTAACTTAATTGGAATTAACTAACAATATCGCAAATAATATCCAAATGATGTTTGGTGTGGATTTCTAAAAAACGAATAGTATCTTTCTTTTTTAAATTTCCAAAATAGGGATGTGGAAAAAAATGATCTTCAGAAACCGTTTCTAATCCTTTAATTGTTTCTCTTGTTGTATTTACATGTAGTTGTAAATCGTCTTTATTTATTTCCGTTTTTGGAACAACAATTTTTGGAGCCTTTGCTTTTCCTCTTGGAATTTTTTTAGTAGTCAATACAACCATCTTTATAAAGCTAAACTTCCATTTATAGTCTTTAGGATTGGATTGCTGTATCGCGTTAACAATACCATTTATAGTTAAAAGAGAATGTTCTATTTGCCATCCTACTGTTGATTGTGACACTTGTAAATTAAAATTTTCATGTTTTGAAATCTGTGATTCTAATTTGTGTAATAAAGAGTCTAAGTTATTTGTCATGTTTCCTTTTTCAGTAATTTAATGCTAAGCTAACCAAAAATATAAAAAATTTAATTGGGAAAGGAAATTTCATCTTAATGAATAACGTATTATTTGAAACTTAAATAAATTTTCGAATCTGAAGTGAAGAAACCACCTAAAAAAGTAATTAATTGGTTTATAATTCCTTTATTGTTAAACTCTCCATCATACAAAAAAACCTTGCATTGCTGCAAGGTTTTCTATTAATTGTATTTTTATTTTTTATTCTGGATCATTCATTTTAAACGTATCCATAAATGCAGTAGTATAATCGCCCGAAATGTAACGAGGATCATCCATCAACTGCCTGTGGAATGGAATTGTTGTTTTAATACCTTCGATAACAAATTCATCTAAAGCTCTTCTCATTTTGCTAATCGCCTCTTCACGAGTTTGTGCAGTGGTAATCAACTTCGCTATCATTGAATCGTAGTTTGGCGGAATAGAATATCCTGAATATACATGGGTATCCAAACGCACACCATGACCGCCTGGCATGTGCAAGGTCGTGATTTTTCCTGGTGAAGGGCGAAAATCATTATAAGGGTCTTCCGCATTAATACGGCATTCAATAGCATGCAATTGTGGTAAATAATTTTTACCTGAAATTGGCACACCTGCTGCTACTAATATTTGCTCACGAATCAAGTCATAATCAATTACTTGCTCGGTAATTGGATGTTCGACTTGGATACGCGTATTCATTTCCATGAAATAGAAATTGCGGTGCTTGTCAACCAAGAACTCTACTGTTCCCGCGCCTTCATATTTAATATATTCTGCAGCTTTTACTGCAGCTTCTCCCATTTTTTGACGCAATTCATCCGTCATAAATGGTGAAGGTGTTTCTTCAGTTAACTTTTGGTGACGACGTTGTACAGAACAATCTCTTTCAGAAAGGTGACAAGCTTTACCATACGAATCGCCCACTACTTGGATTTCGATATGGCGAGGCTCTTCAATTAATTTCTCCAAGTACATTCCGTCATTTCCAAAAGCAGCTGCTGACTCTTGACGCGCACTTTCCCAAGCTTTTAATAAGTCTTCTTCCTTCCAAACGGCGCGCATCCCTTTTCCACCACCACCAGCAGTAGCTTTTAGCATCACTGGGTAACCAAATTTATTAGCTAATTCTGCTGCTTGCTCATACGATTCTAAAATCCCAACTGAACCTGGTACACAAGGAACACCCGCTTCAATCATAGTCGATTTAGCAGAAGCCTTATCTCCCATTCTATCAATCATTTCTGGAGCAGCGCCAATAAATTTGATGCCGTGTTCTTGACAAATTTTTGAAAATTTTGAATTTTCTGAAAGAAAACCGTATCCTGGATGAATTGCATCTGCATTGGTAATCTCTGCAGCAGCAATAATATTAGACATTTTTAAATACGATAAATTACTTGGTGGAGGGCCAATACAAACTGCTTCGTCTGCAAATTTTACATGCAAACTTTCCGCATCGGCAGTAGAATAAACAGCAACTGTTTTGATTCCCATCTCCTTACACGTTCGTATGACACGAAGAGCAATTTCTCCCCTATTTGCTATTAATATTTTTTTAAACATAGATTTTAATTTGAAAATTAAACAATTTGAAAATTTGAAAATGAATTCAAATGATTACATTTTTTCAAATTATGATGGATCTACTAAGAATAATGGTTGGTCAAATTCTACTGGAGACATATCATCTACTAATATTTTAACGATTTTGCCAGATATTTCTGATTCAATTTCGTTAAATAATTTCATGGCTTCAATTACACACAAAACATCCCCTTTTGCGATACTACTTCCTACCTCAACAAAAACAGGTTTGTCTGGAGAAGGTTTTCTATAGAATGTTCCAATAATTGGCGATTTGATAATCACATATTTAGACTCTTCTGCAACTGGAGCTGCTGGAGTAGTAGCTGCCGCTGCTGGAGCTACTGTTTGAGGCGCTACTGCTTGTTGCAAGATTGGTTGTGCTGGCATTTGTTGCACATAAGTTGTTTCTGTATTGTTTCCTTCTAAAGTGGTTCTAATGGTAACTTTTACATCGTCCATTTCCAACTTAACCTCTGCAACTCCTGAGTTTGCAACAAATTTGATTAGGTTTTGAATTTCTTTTAAATCCATAATGATTTGTTTTTAGTTTACATTTATTTTTTGTCGTAAGCCCATTTCAAGTAAATAGCGCCCCAAGTAAATCCGCCACCAAAAGCGGCAAATATTAGCGTATCCCCTTTTTTAAATTGATTTTCGAAATCACTTAAAACTAACGGCAATGTTGCCGAAGTCGTATTGCCATATCGTTCAATATTCATCAATACTTTATTTTCTTCTAAATTCATTCTGTTTGCAGTGGCATCAATGATGCGTTTATTAGCTTGATGTGGCACTAACCAATTCACGTCTTCATTAGTCAAATGATTTCGCTTCAAAATTAGCTCACTTGCATCTGCCATATTGGTTACTGCATATTTGAAAACAGCTTTCCCATCTTGAATTATATTGTGTAAATTTTCTTTAACAGTAGCTATAGTTGTAGGTATTAAAGAACCTCCTGCAGGGATTTTTAAAAAATCGCGTCCCACACCATCAGAGCGTAAGTACTCGTCTTGCAATCCTAAACCTTCATAGTTAGGCTCAAACAAAACAGCGCCACCTCCGTCACCAAAAATAATACAGGTAGCACGGTCTTTGTAATCTACAATAGACGACATTTTATCGGCACCAATAAGTAGTACTTTTTTATATCTTCCTGATTGAATATAGGCAGCAGCAGTTGACATTCCAAATAAAAAGCTAGAACAAGCTGCTTGTAAATCGTATCCAAATGCATTAATTGCGCCAATTTCAGTTGCTACATATGCAGCAGTAGCTGCAACCGGCATATCAGGCGTAGCAGTAGCCACAATTACTAAATCGATATCCAAAGGATCTAAATTAGCTTTAGCCATTAAATCTTTAGCGGCCATAATAGCAAGGTAAGAAGTTCCTTTACTATCGTCTTTAAGAATACGCCTTTCTTTAATTCCGGTGCGAGCGGTAATCCACTCGTCATTCGTATCGACCATCGTTTCTAAAATATCGTTGGTCAAAACAAATTCTGGAACATAGGCTCCAACAGCGGTAATTGCGGCTGTAATTGTACTCATTGTATTCATTTATTGCAAACAAATGCCGGGCATTTGAGAAATTTTTAAAAGACTTGAAAATTACAAAAAAAATTCTAATCCGAACCTTTTAGCACTCTAATTTGATGAAAATTATAGACAACAAAAAAAACTCTCACATGGTGAGAGTTCTATTTTAGCTACAAAAATGTATTAAGCAACAGCTTCTGATTTATCAATAACCACCTGTCCTCTGTAGTACATTTTACCTTCGTGCCAGTAAGCTCTGTGGTATAAATGTGCTTCTCCTGTAATAGGACAAGTAGCGATTTGAGCTACAGTTGCTTTATAATGTGTTCTTCTCTTATCTCTTCTTGTTTTCGAGATTTTTCTCTTAGGATGTGCCATTTTACTATATTATTTATCCGTTAATAGTTGCTTTAATTTGTCCCAGCGAGGGTCAATATTTTCTTCTTTTTTATTCTCTTTTTTGGTTTCTTTAACCGCTAATTCATTCAGTTTTTTTAACGCTTCTGACTCTAAAGTCCCGTCTTTAACTCCTGGATGAACTCGTCTTAGAGGAACTGAAAGTACAATCATTTCATAGATGTACTGTGCAATATCTAGTTCAAATTCGCCGAAAGGCAAAATCAATAACTCTTCATTATCATTATTGAATTCTTCGCCAAAGCGAACAATCAATTTCATTTTGCTTTTGATAGGCAAGTTAAAATCTTCTCCTGTAACATCACAGGGAACTTGAACAAACCCTTGGTGCTTGAAACTGATTTCGAGCATGTTGGATTTTTTCTCTAAAACTACACTTACTTTGATCTCCGAATTTTGAAATTCGTCATACTCAAAGTTGTCAAAGAACGATTTGTCTATTTGATATTCAAAATGATGTTTTCCTAGTTTTAATCCTACAAACGGAATTAAAAATTCTTTAGTCTTCTTCATTTCAACAGCATTTAACTTTCCACTACGGGAGCGCAAAGATATAAAATTATTATAAATCCAATAGCCTTATTCTCCTTTTTTTGAAAACTCTTGTTTTGGCCTTATTTTCAGAGGATTTTGACTGATTTCTTGGTATTGATTTCTTGAATGGTATATATCAATTGCCAAATACACTGCTTCCTTAAATGAATTGTAATCAGCAATTCCTTTTCCAGCAATATCATAAGCTGTGCCGTGGTCTGGTGATGTTCTAATTTTATTTAAACCTGCTGTATAATTGACGCCATTACCAAAAGATAAGGTCTTAAATGGAATTAAACCTTGATCGTGGTAGGTTGCGATTACCGCATCGTATTTTTCGTATTGGTTGCTGCCAAAAAAACCATCTGCTGGAAAAGGTCCAAAAACCAAAGTGCCTTTTTCAAAAATCTTTTTCAAGGTTGGTTTTAATATAGCATCGTCTTCATTACCAATAACACCACCGTCTCCACAATGTGGATTCACTCCCAAAACCGCAATTCTAGGTTTGTTAATGCTAAAATCTTGAATCAACGATTGTTTAATCGTTTCTATTTTCTTCACAATCAACGCCTCAGTTAAATGTGAGGCTACCTCACTTACCGGAATATGATCTGTCAATAATCCTACGCGCAACTTGTCTTGTACCATAAACATCAAAGCATCACCTTCTAGTTCTTGGGCTAAATAATCCGTATGACCTGGAAATTTAAACGTTTCCGATTGACTGTTGTATTTATTAATAGGTGCTGTTACAAGCACATCGATAGTTCCTTCTTTTAATGCTTGGGTAGCGGTTACAAATGATTTGATTGCAAACTCGCCAACTGTTTCATCATTTGTCCCCAAATTCAAATCAAAACCTTCTTTCCACACATTCAGCACATTTACTTTTCCTAAAACCAATTGATCCAAACGGTCGATTCCGTGAAGTTGAATCTCTGATTCTAGATTACGCTTAATAAAAGAAAGCTGTTTTACATTAGCAAAAATAACGGGCGTACACAATTCTAACATTCTTGCATCTTCGAATGTTTTTAGCACCACTTCGCTTCCAATACCGTTTAAATCTCCAATCGAAATTCCAACAATTATATTTTCTGCTTTTTTCATACTGCCCTGAGGTTATTTATTACTAATTTTGAAGTGCAAATTTAGTAAAATAAAACAAGAAATGTTTACAGGGATTATAGAAACACTAGGAAGAGTTCAAGAAATACAAAAAGACCAAGGCAATGTTCATATAAGGGTGGCATCAAGCATCACTGGCGAATTGAAAATTGACCAAAGTGTAGCCCATAACGGCGTTTGCCTGACGGTGGTTGCTATAAAAGACAATACCTATACCGTAACTGCCATTGCCGAAACCATTAATAAAACCAATTTATCACACTGGAAAGTGAACGACACCGTCAATTTAGAACGCGCCATGAAACTAGGCGATCGTTTGGACGGCCACATCGTTCAAGGTCATGTAGATCAAACTGGAATCTGCATTGCTATTGAAGAAGCGGGCGGAAGTTGGCACTACACTTTTGAATACGACTCAGCGGCTAACAACATTACCATTGAAAAAGGATCCATTACTGTAAACGGAGTTAGTTTGACGGTAGTCAATTCCAAGCAAAATCAGTTTAGTGTAGCCATTATTCCATACACTTACGAGCACACTAATTTCAATGCGTTTCAAATGGGCACGGTAATCAATTTGGAGTTTGATGTGATTGGGAAGTATGTGAGTCGTTTGTACGGGAATCGATAAGAAACTTCCTAGCGCCTTTTCCAAGAAGTCCTGTTGATGAAAACTCATTTTTAAAGGAGTTCACAAAATAATTTTATCAAAAAAATATAAGATAAATAAAAGTAAAAAAATCAATTATTATTTTATAGATTTGAATTCTTTAATTTTTAAATATTGCCGCTATGAATACTAAATTTATGTTTTTGTTGCTAATCGTTTTTTCTGCCAATCTATGGGGTCAGAACAATACTTTTGCGGTTCAAAGTTCCAATTTTTTAACATTTTTTAGTGCTAATCCGTCAGATGAGCCAAAAACTAATATTGAAGGTTCCCAATACATAAATAAAGATTTTTTGCCTTCTGAAATCTCTTGCTTAACTGAAAAAACCCCTCCTATTCGTTATAATGTTTTTAAAGAAGAAATGGAGTTTATTCTGGATAATAAATTGTATTATGTTAAAAAAAATGATAGTTGTATCATTTCGGTAGGCAATAACTCTTACAAATATTTTGACAGTTATAATAAAGAAAAAAAGGGCGGGTATTTGATGATTTTAAACAAATTAAATAATCCGAAACACATCTTATACAAAAAAGACAAAGTGAAATTTGTTCCCGAATATATTCCTAACTCTACTTATGGAAAAGAAAAACCCGCCTCATATGCTATTGATAAAAGCAAATATTATATTTCAATGCCTGATGGCATGACCGAATTTCCAATGAAAAAATCGGAACTTATAAAATTGTTTCCCAACCATAAGGAACCTATTGAATCATTTTTAAACGACAAAAAAATATCATTTAGTGAGGAATCTAACTTAAAAGAACTCATTGATTTTTTAAATACATTATAAATTAATCAAAACTAAAGAGATTGTCTTATATTGATATCTCTTTAGTTTTATACTATTGAAAATTCCCCAATCACTAATCCTTTAGTATTTTTTCAAATAGCAACGACATCCTAAAACGCCCTTACGCTTCCAGACGGAATAATAAAAAAATAATTTTCCATAAAAAAAGCCTTTCAATCAATTGAAAGGCTTTTGTGGTCCCAGTTGGACTTTTTTTAACTTTTTTTAAAAAATTTAGTATTAATAATCAGTTAGTTACAATAAAAAAAGGGTGTTTTAAGAGTTGAGCAGAGCGTTTTGCTCAACTGCTTGCTCAACATTTTTTAATTATATTTACTTGTCACGGAACATTCAAAAACCATGTTTCAATTAATAAAGCCATCGGTAAAACAATCTATTAAAACTACAATGACATGCCATAATAAGCAAAGAGCAAAGGACTTTATGAAAAATTAGGTGATATTTATGTCATAAGAAATATAGATATTAAAAGATTTAATTCAGCTAATCAACGAATTGGAAAAGCATTGAAGGTTGAGGTTGAAGTATAAATTTTGCTGATTACTAAATCTAGAGTTAAATTAAAATCCCCTACAAATCAAATTGACTTTGTGAGGGAATAAATTTATAAATGTTTATATTATTCTCTAATTCATTTCAACCGAAATTAATTCAGTCTGGTCATTTTTATTAAAATTATATGTTTTGATATAAAACATTGGGATATACATTAATACTCTTAAAATATTGGGATTGTTATACTCAATTATCAATTTATTTTTATCAAATTCACTTTTTAAATCTAATCGATTTAAAGAGTTTTGGTCAAAAAAGTTTGAATAAGCCTTGGTCCCGTCTTCATTTGTAATTACTTTCTTTCCCCGAACCGAAATATGAGAAGTGTCACTAATCCACCTTAAACTTTCACTTGAGGAAGAATAGTCATAGAGCCTATAATTATTCCATCCACCACCTTCAAACTCAAAGTCATCACGCCGTTGAATTAATCCTACTGAATTTAATTCATCATTTTTAAAATAAATATTAGCTGCATTTTCATTTAATACGCCATTCAAAATATACGGCGATTTAACTACACAATTACTATCTGCAATTATTTTTGTTTGGAGTGCCCCTTCTTTATCTAAAGCCATATAAGATTTGATTTTGCCTTGGGAAAAAAATGAATTTAACTTGACTTTCCCATTTACATAAAATCCTCTTTGTTCACCTTCTAGCAAATCGTTCTTGAAATTTAGAATTAAACCTCTGAATAATTTATAATTATCTTGTGACCCAACTTCATTATAGAATTTCAATATATTGAACTTCAACAAAATTTTAATGTCCGCCTTTTTGTTAATTATTGTTTTGCTACCAAAAACTGCAGAATCCGTTTGAATTAACCTGCCGTTTCTCTTATTCTCAAAATAATTTACAACTATTTTTTCGCTTTTTTGAACTCCGTTAAATTGGTAATTATTATTAAATCTTAGATACAGTTCATCACTTGGAACACTATATGTGCCTTTCAAATAATCTACATCAATATAAATTTTTGGATATTCCTTGAATCCTTGAAATCTTTCAACTTTTCCATCAGCGGTATAATTTACAATATTAATTATTTTTTGATAATCATCAGAATAATATATTTCTTTTACAAGTTTCATGTCCGAATTGTAAAATAAATCTCTTCTTTTCTTAGTATCGACATATTCCGTTGTTTTAATATATTTTTCCGTAAGTTCTTGGCAAAAAGAAAAATTATAAAAAAGCATAACCAAAAATATTATTAAGTTATGATTAATATAGTTAATGATTAATTTCTCTAACATATTTTAACTCTTTTTTTATTTGATTATATTTAAACAATAATTTTTTAGGGTTTCTAAAATTATTTCTATTGTATAAATCAAATCCATTTTCTTTTATCCAACTATCTATCCTAATATCATATAAATCATAGCATTTTTTCCCTCTAATAATATCATAATTAATTGGCCCGCATTTAGTCTTGGTTATAAAACTTTTTTTTTCAATCATCAACTTAATCTCAAATCCTCTATACTTGAAAAGTTCTCTTGAATCTCTTGTGCTAATACCTAATCTAAATTTGTTGTAATTACAGGATTGTACAGTCAAAATTATATCCATTACGTTTCTAAATTAAATATTTTAAATATTATTAACTTCAATAATCCAAAAGAATAGGCCGCAAAACAAATGTAAGAAAATTAAATCCTTTCAATAACAAAAATTTAATTGCTTTTTTTATTATGTAATTTTCTAATCTATACAAATAGACAAAACATTTCAATTAGGTATATTATTAAGAATAGAATAAATAAAACAAGAACATTAAGTTTCTAAAAAATATTCAATTTCACTATGAAAAATTATAACTAGAAAATCTTAATAATATAAATTTATAATAATACATTCTTATGATAATGAAAATACATCATTTTTTTCATATAAATAATTATAAAGAAAGTTGAGAACGGTGTTATACTCAACTTTTTGCTCGTCTTTTTAATAAGAAACCCTTGTAAATACTGATACTTACAAGGGTTTTATTGTGGTCCCACCTGGGCTCGAACCAGGGACCACCTGATTATGAGTCAGGTGCTCTAACCAGCTGAGCTATAGGACCGGTTATGAGAGTGCAATATTACTACTATTTTTAATTTGCCACAACTATTTTTAAAGTAGAATTTAAAAAACGGAATGTTTATCCTATTCTTTAAAAGGAACAAGCTGATTTTGAAGCAACTATTCTTTTATTTCTTGACATAATTCTATTAAAACCCCATTGGTGCTTTTGGGGTGTAAGAAGGCAACCAACTTATTATCGGCACCTTTTTTTGGTGTTTCATTCAATACTACAAAACCTTCTTGTTGAAGTCGGGCAATTTCAGAAACGATATCTTCCACATCAAAAGCAATATGATGAATCCCTTCCCCTTTTTTCTCAATAAATTTAGCAATCGGACTATCGGCATTTGTCGCTGCCAATAATTCGATTTTGTTAGGTCCATTCTTAAAAAATGAAGTGGTTACGCCTTCAATAGCTACAACTTCAGCTTTGTAAGGGGGTGCGCCAAATAATTTTTCGAAAAGAGTATTGGAAACATCCAGATCTTTTACTGCAATTCCGATATGTTCTATTTTTCTCATACAATTCAATTAAAGTTTAAAAATACAGAAATTCAAGTAATTTCCTGAATCGGATTGGTATAATATTTCTATAAAATGTTTCCGTTCCAATAAATATAGTTGTTATTTTGTGACATCAAATTTTTAAATTGATTATGGGGAAGACCATTTTAAAATATAGTGTTGCTTTATGCGTTTTGATTTTGGCAAGTTGTGCCAAAAGAGGCAACATTACAGGAGGTGCAAAAGACACGATTGCACCCGTTTTAACTGCTAGTTTTCCAAAAAATTTTAGTAGCGAGTTTAAAGGCAATACCATCAAATTGACTTTTAACGAATTCATCAAATTAAAAGACCTGAAAAAACAACTCATTATTTCGCCCCCTCTTAAAAATGAACCGTTGCTGCTCCCAAGTACCCCCAGCAAAATTATCACTATTAAAATCAACGACACGTTACAAGACAATACCACTTATAGTTTCAACTTCGGGCAAAGTATAACAGATAATAACGAAGGCAATGCTTTCAACCAGTTCAAATATGTGTTTTCTACTGGAAAAACAATTGACTCCTTAGCTATTAGCGGAAAAGTAAAAGACGCCTATTTCAAAGACGTGGAATCTTTTGTTTCGGTCATGTTGTATGATGTGAATGCCAATTACAATGACTCGATTGTGTATAAACAAACGCCAAGGTATGTTACCAATACTTTAGATAGTTTAAAAACCTTTCGTCTAGAGAATCTGAAAGCAGGAAAATACCTTTTGGTAGCCATGAAAGATTATAATTCTAATAATAAATTTGATCCTAAAAAGGACAAAATTGGGTTTTTAAAACAATTCATTTCAGTTCCTAACGATACCGTTTATGAGTTGGAATTGTTTAAAGAAAATTTGCCTTTTAAAGCATTTAAGCCTTCGATAGCGTCAGGAAATCGATTGCTTTTGGGTTATGAAGGCAATTTAAAATTAAAAGAAAATAGACCTACAATTACATTGAAAAATAAAGAGCAAATTTTGTCTTCTGTTATTACTCAATTTCCTAAAAAAGACTCTTTACAAGTTTGGTATAAACCCATAAAAACAGATTCGCTAAGCGTAACTGTAGCACTAAAAAATTATAGTAAAGACTTTAGTTTTAAAATTAAAGAGCAAAAGAGAGACAGTTTACAGATAAAAATAAACCAACAAGGAAGCTTGAATCCCAAAGAACGTTTTGTCCTAGAAAGTGCCACACCACTAATACAATTTGACAAAACTAAAATGAGTTTGATCAACAAACAGTCTAAAGTTATTCCGTTTACAACAGAATATGATGCGTTTATGCAATTGCTTTATTTAGATTTTAAACGTGAAGCCGATGAAGAATACCAATTCAAATTAGCTGCTGGAGCTGTAACAGATTTCTATGAAAAAGAAAATGATAGTTTGGATTTTAAAATCAATCCCAATTCATTGGATAATTATGGCAATGTAATTGTCAATCTTCAAAACGCGAAACGCTTTCCTGTTCTTGTCGAATTAACCAATGAAAAGGGCGAAACTAAGTTTGCCAGTTATACTGAAAAGGAAACAACATTAGATTTAGGCTTAATTCAACCCGCAAAATATACCTTGCGCGCCATTTATGACGACAATAAAAACAAGATGTACGATCCGGGAAATTTCTTGGCAAAACAATACGCCGAGGAAGTCATTTACTTTTCTAAAGAAGTAGAAGTTCGCGCCAATTGGGATGTGGTGCAAGCCTTCGATTTAAGTATTCCGTACACTCCAGAACCAAAAGTGAAAAAGGAAACAAAAAAAGAGATTAGAAAATAACGATTATAACAATTCAAAATGATCTTTATCCTTTAAAAAGTCAAGCTTTTTTCGGGTTTCAAGCAAGGCTTCTTTGTCTAATTCAGCAATAAAAACGCCCTCTCCTTTTTGTGGTTCGATCACCGAATTTCCTAAATAATCTACAATTTGGCTGTGTCCAATATACTCTAAGTTATTGTTATCTATTCCCAAACGATTCACACCAATCGTGTAACTCATGTTCTCAATCGCACGGGCTTTTAATAAAGTATCCCAGGCATTGATTCGGGTTTTTGGCCAATTAGCTACATAAATAAGCAAATCATAATTTTCGATATTGCGAGAAAATACTGGAAAACGCAAATCATAACAAATGAGCGGACAGATTCTCCAACCTTTGTATGCTATTATTACTTTGTGAGTTCCTCCAATATAGCTTTTGTCTTCTCCTGCTAAAGTAAACAAATGACGTTTGTTGTAATATTGTATTTCTCCTGTTGGAAAAACAAATAGTAATCTATTGTAATAGTTTCCCTCTTCAATGATCGCCAAGCTCCCTGTGATGGCACAATTATTGGCTTTTGCCAAAGTTTGCATCCACACAACCGTTTCGCCTTGCATCGTCTCGGCAACGGGTTCTGGCTGCATGGTAAAACCTGTCGTAAACATTTCGGGAAGCACAATCAAATCCGTTCCTGCTTCAATCGAATTGATTTTTTGTTCGAAATAATCTCGATTCAATTTTGGGTCTTCCCAAACTAATGCCGATTGAATAAGTGCTACTTTCATGCTAATTTTTTTATAAAAATAAGAAATATGAACTTAGTAAAACTTACTTATATTCGTTAAAAATTATAGCATGAAAAAAACATTATCTACCCTACTTCTGTTAAGCACCATATTACTTACCGCTCAAGAAAAATCAGGAGCTGAATTATTTTTTGAAAACCTAAAAAAACAATGCGGAAAATCGTTTGAAGGAGAAGTTGCCGCAGGAAACAATGACACTTTTAAAGATAAAAAATTAGTAATGCATGTTCGAAATTGTGATGAAAAAACCATACGAATTCCATTTTTTGTGGGTGAAGATAAATCTAGAACATGGGTGCTTACTTTAGAAAATAACCGAATCAAATTAAAACACGATCACCGTCACGAAGATGGATCTGAGGATAAAGTTACACAATACGGCGGGATGAGTACAAATCCAGGTTCGGCATCAGTTCAAATTTTTCCAGCTGATCAGGAAACCTTTACTATCATTCCAAATGCTGCCGCAAATGTATGGTGGATAACTATTGATGAAAATACGTTCACCTACAATCTAAGACGCATTGGTTCAGACCGATTGTTTACTGTGAAATTTGATTTGACTAAAACAGTCCCGAATCCTACCGCACCTTGGGGTTGGAAAGACTAGCAATAAAAAACGCATCCCAATTCTGGAATGCGTTTTTTTATTTTAATGCGGTATTGAATTAGATTACACTTGCTACCAAGTATTCTCTGTTCATACGAGCAATGTTTTCAAGTGAAATTCCTTTTGGACATTCTACTTCACAAGCTCCTGTATTCGTACAGTTGCCAAAACCTTCTTCGTCCATTTGACGTACCATGTTCAATACACGAGTTGTTGCCTCTACTTTACCTTGTGGTAACAAAGCATATTGAGATACTTTAGCTCCTACAAATAACATCGCTGAACCATTTTTACAAGTAGCTACACAAGCTCCGCAACCAATACATGCTGCTGCCATAAATGCTTTATCTGCATCCTCTTTTGGAACTGGAGTAGCATTAGCGTCAATGGTGTTTCCTGAAGTATTTACCGATACGAAACCTCCCGCTTGTTGGATTCTGTCGAAGGCACTTCTGTCTACTACTAAATCTTTGATAACCGGGAAGGCTCTACTTCTCCATGGCTCTACAAAAACGGTATCACCGTC
>CANHKZ010000043.1 GCA_947461425.1 Flavobacteriaceae bacterium
CCAGTAATATTTTTATCCTCTCCAATTCGAGCAAAAACGATGAAAACAGAACAAAATCCAGCATTAGAAATCCACATTTTTTGACCCGTAATTTTGTAATGTGTCCCATCTTCAGACAAAACCGCTTTTGTTTTACCAGAATTGGCATCACTACCAGCTCCTGGCTCAGTTAAACAATAAGCCCCAAACCATTCGCCAGATGCTAATTTAGGAACATACTTTTGTTTTTGTTCTTCACTACCATATAAAGTAATTGGCATTGTTCCAATTCCGGTATGTGCTCCAAAAGCAGTTGAAAATGAACCTGTTGCACCAGAAATGTAATCGCAAACTAAGCAAGTATCCACAAATCCCATTCCCATTCCGCCATAGGACTCTGGTACGGCAATACTTAAGAATCCCATTTCACCTGCTTTGCGCATGGTTTCTTCGGTTAATGCATAATCTTTCTTTTCAAATCGGTCTTTAAAGGGCCAAATTTCTTTATCCACGAATTCTTTTACCGAATCACGCATCATCATTTGTTCTTCTGAAAAATCTTCTGGCGTGAAAATAGTTTCACATTTAGTTTCTTTTACAAGGAATTGACCTCCTCTAGTTATATCTTCCATTGTTTTATATTTTATTATTTTTTTAGATTTTTAAATCTGTATTCACTTTCTATTTAAATCAATTCAAATATGCCTGCGGAACCTTGACCTGTTCCTACACACATACTAACAACTCCGTATTTACTGCCACGACGTTTCATTTCGTCAAATAATTGAACAGATAATTTAGCTCCCGTACAACCTAGCGGATGTCCAAGTGCAATAGCTCCACCATTTACATTAACGATTTCAGGATTTAAATCCAATTCTCGAACAACTGCTAAGGATTGAGATGCAAAAGCCTCGTTTAACTCTATTAAGTCAATATCATTTAATGTCAATCCGGCTTGTTTAAGTGCTTTCGGAATGGCTTTAACTGGCCCAATTCCCATAATTCTTGGTTCAACTCCAGCTGACGCAAAATTGACTAATCTTGCTATTGGATTTATGCCTAATTCTTTTACCATTTCTTCACTCATTACCAAAACAAAGGCAGCTCCATCACTCATCTGTGATGAGTTTCCAGCAGTAACGCTTCCATCAGCAGAAAAGACTGGTTTCAAATTTCCTAAAGCAGCTATAGTTGTATCGGCTCTTGGACCTTCATCTTTGGATACTGTGTACGTTTTGGTTTCTTTTTTACCGTTCTCGTTTATAAATGTTTGTTCAACAGTGATAGGAACTATTTGTTTGTCAAATTTTCCTTCAGCTTGTGCTTTCAATGCTTTTTGGTGAGAATTGAAAGCAAATTCATCTTGGTCTTCACGAGAGACACTGTATTGTTTTGCAACAGCTTCAGCGGTCAATCCCATTCCCCAATAGTAATCTTCATTTCCTGCCGCAGCCACACCATAATCAGGAGTAGGTTTATATCCACCCATCGGAATAAAAGACATACTTTCGGCACCACCTGCAATTATGCAATGAGCCATTCCACTTTGAATTTTAGCTGTAGCCATTCCGATAGTTTCCAACCCTGAAGCACAATATCTATTCACGGTTACACCTGGTACATCAGTAACTTTTAAACCCATTAATGAAATTAATCGACCTACGTTCAAACCTTGTTCAGCTTCTGGCATGGCGTTTCCTACCATGACATCGTCAATTCGTGTTTTGTCGAAATCAGGTAACTCATTCATCATGAATTGAATGGTTTCTGCAGCCAATTCATCAGGTCTTTTGAATCGAAAAACCCCTTTTGGAGCTTTTCCAACGGCTGTTCTGTATGCTTTTACAATATATGCTGTTTTCATATTTTTGGTATTAAGATTGGAGTATTAAGAATTAAGACTATCCAATCGTTATTAAATATTTTGTTTTAAAGTTTTTTGAAAAGAAAAACTCATGTTACTTACTTCGACTAATTGATTTATTAAAGGTTGAACTATTTCCTCAAATACTAATTTTAATCTTTTAGCTAAAATTAATTGAGTAATTAATTCAAAAGTAGACCCATTTGCAATTCCTAAAAATTGAATAAATTCTTTATTATAATTTCTTCCTGAACCTTCTGCTATATTAGAAGGAATAGAAACTGCACATTTTTTTATTTGATGAATCAAATTAAATTTTTCATCATCTGGAAGTAATAAACATAATTTATAAACTTCTTCTGCAATATCCATTGCTTTTTGCCAGACTTTTAGTTTTTCAAAATTGTGCATAGTCTATATTGAATTAAAATTTGAGTTTTAGGAATCAAGACACTCATTCAGGTTTATTTTTATTTAATTATTTTTTTTTTTAAAAAACCTTAATTTAATTTAAATTAGATTAAAGTCTTAATAATTAGATTAAAGTCTTAATACTTAATACAACCGTCTTGAAACTAGTTTCTCAATGGTTTTCCTTTGGTTAACATAAATTGGATTCTTTCTAATGTTTTTCTCTCAGTACACAAACTGAGGAAAGCTTCACGCTCAATGTCTAACAAGTATTGCTCGCTTACCAATGTTGGTTCAGATAAATCACCACCTGCCATTACATAAGCCAATTTGTTAGCAATTTTTCGGTCGTGTTCTGAGATGTATTTACCAGCTTGCATTTGGTCAGTACCTACTAGGAACATTCCTAAAGCTTGTTTTCCAAGTACTTTAACGTCTTTTCTTTGAATTGGTTGAGTGTAACCTTGTTCAGCCATTTGTAATGCCACTTGTTTTGCAACAGCTATTTGGCGGTCTTTATTGACTACTACAATATCTTTTCCTTTTTGTAAGACACCAATGTCGAAAGCTTCATAAGCCGACGTGGCTACTTTTGCCATTCCAACGGTTAGGAAATATTCTTGCAAAACGTTCAATTCAACATCATTCTTATGAAATAAATCTGAAGCTCGAAGTGCCATTTCTTTGGAACCTCCACCTCCTGGAATTACTCCAACTCCAAATTCAACTAAACCAATATAGGTTTCAGCAGCAGCTACCACTCGGTCGGCATGCATGGTCATTTCACAACCACCACCCAATGTCATTCCGTGAGGAGCAACCACTACAGGAGTTGCCGAATAACGAACGCGCATCATGGTATCTTGAAACATTTTGATTGCCATGTTCAATTCGTCGTATTCTTGCTCAACTGCCATCATGAATATCATCCCAATATTGGCACCTACAGTGAAATTTGCTCCTTGATTTCCAATGACCAAACCGTTGTATTCTTTTTCAGCTAAGTCAATGGCTTTTTTAATGGCTTGTAACACATCGCCACCAATCGTATTCATTTTAGATTGGAATTCTAAATTTAAAATTCCATCTCCTAAATGTTGGATAATAGCACCACTATTACTCCATATTTTTTTGCTTTCGCGAATGTTATTTAAAATGATAAAGGCATCTTGTCCTGGTAATTTAGCTTGTGATTTAGATGGTATAGAATAGGCATAAGTTGCTCCTTCTTTTACGGTGTAAAAACTCCTACTTCCTGAAGTTATCATTTCGTTAACCCAAGTCGCTGGCTTGTAACCTTCAGCTTTCATTAATTCGATTCCTTTTTCAACTCCAATGGCATCCCAAATTTCGAATGGACCGTTTTCCCATCCAAAACCAGCTTTCATGGCATCGTCAATTTTGTAGAAATCGTCTGAAATTTCAGGAATTCGGTTCGAACAGTAGGCAAACATAGCGGCGAAATTTTTTCTATAAAATTCACCCGCTTTGTCTTTCCCTTTTACCAATATTTTGAAACGATCAATTGGTTTATCAATTGTTTTGGTTAATTCTAAAGTGGCAAACGAAGCTCTTTTAGAAGCTCTGTATTCCAATGTATTTAAGTCCAAAGACAAAATTTCTTTTCCTTCTTTTTTATAAAAACCTTGCCCTGATTTACTACCCAACCATTTGTTTTCCATCATTTTAGAAATAAAATCTGGAAGTTGAAACAAGTCATGTGCTTCATCATTCGGGCAGTTGTCATAAATTCCATTAGCAACATGCACTAAAGTATCCAATCCAACTACATCAACTGTTCTAAACGTAGCGGATTTTGGGCGACCAATCACAGGACCAGTCAATTTATCAACTTCTTCAATTGTTAATCCCATTTCTTTAACTAAATGGAATAAACTTTGAATTCCGAAAATTCCAATTCGGTTACCAATGAAGGCAGGAGTGTCTTTGGCAACCACCGAAGTTTTACCTAAAAATTGGGAACCATATTCAGTTAAAAAATCCAATACTTCTGGATTGGTTTTTGGACCTGGAATAATTTCGAATAATTTTAGATAACGTGCTGGGTTAAAAAAGTGCGTACCGCAAAAATGGGCTTGAAAATCTTCTGAACGTCCTTCACTCATAAAATGGATCGGTATTCCAGAGGTATTCGAAGTTACAAGTGTACCAGGTTTTCTATATTTATCTATTTGTTCAAAAACTAATTTTTTAATATCTAAACGTTCTACAACCACTTCAATAATCCAATCACAAGAAGCAATTTTGGACATATCATCCGTCGTATTACCGGTTGTAATTCGGTTGGCAAATTTTATATGATAAATAGGAGAGGGCTTTGATTTTAATGCATTTGCCAAATGATCATTCACTATTCGATTACGAACTGCTTTACTTTCTAGAGTAAATCCCTTTTTTTCCTCGGCCTCTGTTAAAGTATTTGGAACAATATCAAGAAGTACGACTTCTAAGCCTATGTTTGCCAAATGACACGCAATCCCAGAACCCATTATTCCGGAACCAACTACTGCTACTTTTTTAATGATTCGTTTCATTGTTTATAGTATCCGTTTGATTAAATATTTTTTTATTTTGAATTAATTCATTAATAACTTCTGTAACCTCTTTGAAGTGATTTAATTTTTCTTCTGAAACAAATTCTTTTATTGTTTCGTTGAATTTCAGCACCGTATTTTTAGAAAGTTCTCTTTTCTCCTTGCCAAGTTTTGTTAAATAAATCAAAACACCCCTACCATCATCAGGATTTTTTTTTCGTGTTAGCAAGCCTCTTTCCTCCATTGACTTTAATGTTCTTGTTAAGCTTGTAGCTTCCATTCCCATTTTAGGTCCGAGTGTGGTGGAAGGAGTTCCTTTATCTTTATCAATACTTAACAGAACAAACCCTGTAGCCATTGTTGCTTCATATTTAGAAGCTTCTTCGTTATACATCCTTGAGACCGCTTGCCAAGTGGCTCTAAGTATGTAATCAATTGTTTTTTCTTTCATTATTTACTATATCGATTTCAAATATAAAAAAAAATACTATGCACGCATAATAAATTCATTAATTTTTTTCAAAAAAAATCCCCTGATATTTTTGTCAGGGGATTTTGAAACATAAAACAGGGTTTTAATTGTATATTTTTTGATATAAATCAGCGTATTTTTCCATCACAACTTTTCTCTTTAATTTGAGTGTTGGAGTTAAATGTCCTCCATCGATACTCCACAAGTCGGGAGTAAGTTCAAATCGCTTGATTTTTTCCCAATTTCCAAATTTTTCGTTGAGTGTATTTACTTCTTCTTCTATGCGTTCAATTACTTTTAAATTACTAATAATTTCATTATTAGAATTGCCTAAGTTAATTTTATGAATTTTTGCCCATTCTTTTATGAATTCAAAATTAGGTTGAATAAAAGCAGCAGGCATTTTCTGTCCGTCACCAATAACCATAATTTGTTCGATAAAACGGGATTGTTTCATTACATTCTCAATTAGTTGAGGAGCAATGTATTTTCCGCCGGATGTTTTGAACATTTCTTTTTTACGATCTGTAATTTTTAAGAAACCGTCTGAATCCAATTCGCCAATATCACCTGTATGAAAGTAGCCGTCTTTAATTACCTCCTCAGTGAGTTTTTCATCTTTATAATAGCCCATCATTACATTAGGGCCTTTGCAAAGTATTTCGCCATCCTTAGCAATTTTCACTTCAACGCCATCAATTATTTTACCTACTGTTCCAACTCTGAAACCAAAATTTCTCATATCATTAACCGTAATTACAGGAGAAGTTTCAGTTAAACCGTACCCTTCCATAACAGGTATTTCCGCTGCAGCAAAAACGCGCGCTAATCTAGGTTGAAGCGCAGCACTACCAGAGACCATAAGATCTAAGTTTCCACCTAAACCTTCTTTCCATTTGCTAAAAATCAGTTTACGTGCTATTTTAAGCTGAAATTCATACCAAGCCCCATTAGCACCATAGGGTTCAAATCGTAGGCCTAAATCAATTGCCCAAAAAAATAATTTCTTTTTAATACCGGTTAACTGAGTTCCCTTTGCAAAAATACTGTCATACACTTTTTCTAAGAGTCTTGGAACCGCTGACATTACATTAGGGTGTACTTCTTTTATATTGTCACTGATTTTTTCGATGGATTCCCCAAAATAAATCGAAACGCCATAGTATTGGTATAGATACAAAATCACTCGTTCGAAAATATGACAAACGGGAAGAAAACTTAAGGCACGACTTTTTCCTTTTTCAAAAGGTATTCTTGGGGCGCTATTAATAACATTTGAAACAATGTTATTGTGGGAAAGCATTACACCTTTTGGTTTCCCTGTTGTTCCTGAAGTATAAATTATAGTAGCTAAATCGCCACTTTTTACGTTAGCTTTTCTGTTTTCAACATCAGATTGATTAGTATCGTCTTTCCCAAGTTCTAATAATTCGCTCCAATGTTTACATCCTTCAATTTTATTAAAGGAATAGACTTCTTTTAATTTTGGGAGATTATTTTTAATAGCATTTATTTTTCGTAAAATTGCTTCATCAGAAACAAAGCAATAAATAGATTCTGAGTGATTTAGAATGTATTGATAGTCCTCTTCAGAAATTGTCGGATATATTGGAACAGTTTGTGCTCCAGTTTGTAATATCCCAATATCCATAATATTCCATTCTGTTCTATTATTGGTAGAAATTATAGCAATTTTTTCGTCCTTTTCCACACCAATTTGTAGTAAAGCCCTCGATATTGCATTGGCTTGAGATATATATTCATCAGTTGATGTTTTAATCCATTCACCATCTTGCTTGGTAACTAAAGAATCTGCAATGTTAAAGTTTTCTTGCTGATAGTAAGGAAAGTCAAAAAGTCTCGTGATTGATACCATAAATTAAAATTTTCACGCAAATTAATTAATTTATACGAATTCCCAATAATTGTTGATAATTTTAAATTGTTTGTTTGAAATGTCTATTTTTACAAATTATATTTTTTTTAATACTATGAATCGATTTCCGAGATTTCAAGAGTATAAAGTGCTATTTTTTAGAATTTTACTCGTTTACTTATTTTATTTTATAGCCCGATTATTATTCTTCTTTTACAACAGTGATTTAATTCAAATAGAAAGCGTTTATGATATTGTTTCCATGTGTTATCATGGAGTAGCTTTTGATACAACTGCTATTTTGTATTTAAATATGTTGTTCATCATTTTTTCAATACTTCCATTTCGAGTTAATCACAATATAAAGTATCAAACATTTTTGTTCTATTTGTATTTTATTCCAAATTTACTTGGTTATGCAACTAATTTTATTGACTTTATTTATTATCGATTTAATTTTGGAAGGTCTACTATTGCAGCATTTGAATTATTACAACATGAAAGCAATAAATCTTTATTGTTAATTAATTTTATGATTAATTACTGGCACGTTTTTGTGTTGTTCTTTATGATTTCTTTTTTATGGATTTATCTCTACAAAAAGGTATCGGTACAATTAACTAATAACCATTCTGGTATAGCTTATTTCGGAACTTCTTTTCTTAGTTTTTTACTAATAGGTACTTTATTAATTGGGGGTATTCGTGGTGATTTTAAAAAAAGTACGCGACCTATTAATTTAATCGATGCAAGTAGGGATGTTAAAAATGTTTCTCAGGCTGATGTTGTTCTAAACACTCCTTTTACCTTAATTAGAACTATGTTTAGTAATAATTTTAAAAAGATGAATTTTGTCAACCAAGTAGTTATAGACTCTTTGGTACAACCCATAAAGCAGTATAAAAGCAATCCCAAAACTAAACCCAATATTGTAATTTTTATTTTAGAAAGCAATGCTAAAGAGTATTTCGGATCCTTTAATAAAAATACTAAAATTCCTAATTACAAAGGATATACACCTTTTGTAGATTCCTTATCACAACACAGTTTGATTTATACCAATGCGTATGCTAACGGCTATAAATCTATTCATGCAATGTCTTCAGTTTTGGCGGGAATTCCATCCTTTAAAGATGCGTTTACGTCTTCTCCTTATCCAAAACAAAACACAGAATCATTGATTTCTACCCTAAAGAGCGAAGGGTATGCTACCTCATTTTTTCACGGCGCACCAAATGGCTCAATGGGATTTTTAGGCTATGCTAATATTTTAGGCTTTGATGCGTATTACGGAAAGAATGAATACAATAACGACGCCGATTTTGACGGGGTTTGGGGAATTTGGGACGAACCCTTTTTTCAATATTTTAATAAAACAATAAGTCAGAAAAAACAACCCTTTATGGCTACGTTGTTTTCTGTTAGTTCTCACGAACCTTACCAAGTTCCAGATCAATATAAAGGGAAATTTCCAAAAGGCGATGTTAATATTCATAAATGCATTGGATATACCGATTTTGCATTGAAACAATTTTTCGCCTCTGCGAGAAAGAAAGCGTGGTTCAATAATACTATTTTTGTATTTGTTGGCGATCATGGAAATACTATTTTCTATGACGAATACAAGAAAGAAATGAATAAAAATACTGTAGGAATGATGATTTATAAACCCAATTCTAAGTTAATTGGAGAATCATCAGAGTACGCGCAACAAATTGATTTATACCCAACTTTATTGGATTTGGTTGGTTACGATAAACCTTTTAGAAGTTGGGGGAGAAGTTTAGTAAATGAGAAAAAAATACCACCATTTGTAATTCGCTACTCAGCTAATTTATACCAATATATGAGTGGTAATTACATTTGTACTTTCGACGGAAGTAAAGTAGTTGGCTTTTATGACAAAAAAGATAAAGATTTAAAATACAATTTAATTTCAAAACGAAATCCTGAAATGAATCGCATTGAAATTAAATGTAAAGCTTTTATACAAGATTATATGGCACGAATAATGGATAAAAAATTATCAGAACATTAATTTCTAATAAAAAAAGCGACCGTTTGGTCGCTTTTTTTATTATCTATTTTCAATCCATTTCCTAGCATTGACAAAGGCTTCTTCCCATGGAGACACTTCGTCGTTTCTATCTTTTGGATAATTAGCCCAGTTCCAAGGAAATGTTGAACGCTCAATATGTGGCATCATCACTAAGTGACGCCCAGTTACATCACACATCATGGCGGTGTTGTAATCAGAACCATTTGGATTAGCAGGATAGTCTTCGTAACCGTATTTTGCTACAATGTTATACTTTTCTTCACTTAATGGTAAGTTAAATTTTCCTTCACCATGCGATACCCAAACTCCTAAAGTACTGCCAACAAAACTTGACAACATTACCGAATTGTTATCTTGTATTGTCACTGAAGTAAAGATACTTTCGTGTTTGTGACTATTATTATGGTGCATTTTTCCGTGTACTTCGTGTTCCGGATTAATTAATTCCAATTCCATCAATAATTGGCATCCGTTGCAAATACCTACAGATAAAGTATCTTCTCTTTTGTAGAAGTTGGTCAAAGCCGTTTTTGCTTTTTCGTTGTATAAAAACGCACCAGCCCAACCTTTGGCAGATCCTAAAACATCCGAGTTAGAAAATCCACCAACAGCCCCAATAAACTGAATGTCTTCCAAATTCTCACGTCCTGAAATCAAGTCGGTCATATGAACGTCTTTTACATCAAATCCAGCTAAGAACATTGCATTGGCCATTTCGCGTTCCGAATTACTTCCTTTTTCCCGAATAATAGCTGCTTTAGGACGTGGTTTGCTGGCGTCAATCACAGGTTTTTTCCCCGTAAAATGAATTGGAAAACTAAATTGTAAGGCTTGGTTTTTATAATTGTCGAAACGTTCTTTGGCTGTTCCGTTTTTAGCTTGTTTTTGGTCTAATAAAAACGAAGTTTTGAACCAAATATCTCGATATTCAGCAATGTCTAATTTATAATTAGCAATTTCTAAAGTAGCTGTATGAGTCACTTTACCAATTTTAAAAAATTCAATTTGGTTAGCCTTTAATTTGGCTTCTACTTCAGTATCTGATTTTGCTTGAAGCACCAATCCGATATTTTCAGCAAAAAGAATTTTAATAAGGTCTTTTTCTGCGAAAGCATTAAAATCCAATTGCGCTCCTAAATTGATATCGGCAAAGCACAGTTCTAAAAGAGTAGTAATTAATCCACCACTTCCAATATCGTGTCCAGCTACAATTTGGTTGTCACCAATTAATTCTTGAATGGTATTAAATGCTTTTTTGAAGAAAGCCGCATCTTTAATAGTTGAAGTTTCAGCACCAATCGTTTTCAAAATTTGAGCAAAAGAAGAACCGCCTAATTGGAATTCGTCTTGCGATAAATTGATATAATACAAAGAACCACCGTTTTTTTGTAATACGGGTTCTACTACTTTTTTAATATCAGTACAGTTTCCACCAGCTGAAATAATTACTGTTCCTGGCGCAATAACTTCGTCATTCGGATATTTTTGTTTCATAGAAAGTGAATCTTTCCCTGTTGGGATATTGATTCCTAATTCGATAGCAAAATCCGAACATCCTTCCACTGCAGCATACAATCGTGCATCTTCTCCTTTATTTTTACAAGCCCACATCCAGTTAGCTGAAAGCGAAATTCCTTTTAATCCGCCTTTGATTGGTGCCCAAATAATATTTGATAACGATTCGGCAATAGCATTTCTACTTCCCGCTACAGGATCAATTAAGGCAGCAATAGGAGCATGACCAATAGAGGTTGCAATTCCTTCCTTTCCATTATAATCCAAAGCCATTACACCACAATTATTTAGGGGTAATTGTAACGGACCTGCACATTGTTGTTTGGCTACTTTTCCACCCACACAGCGGTCTACTTTATTGGTCAACCAGTCTTTACAAGCAACCGCTTCTATTTGTAATACCTCTTTTAAATACGAAGTAAATAGGTTGGTGTCGTATTGAACCTCTTTATAATTATACGTAACTGTTGTATCCGTCATGATGGTTTTTGGCGAACTACCAAAGAAATCTTCTAAAGCATAATCCATGGGTTTCAACCCAGTCGATTTCGATTCGAAAGTAAAACGATTATCAGCGGTTACGTCACCTACTTGGTACATAGGAGCACGTTCTCTGTCGGCAATACGTTGTAAGGTATCAATATCTTTTTTACCAATAACCAATCCCATTCTTTCTTGTGATTCGTTACCAATAATTTCTTTAGCAGAAAGCGTTGGGTCGCCCACGGGTAATTGATCTAAATCAATCAAACCCCCTGTTTCTTCTACTAATTCCGAAAGACAGTTCAAGTGTCCACCTGCACCGTGATCGTGGATCGACACAATAGGATTATGGTCGCTTTCGACCAAACCACGAATGGCATTGGCAGCACGTTTTTGCATTTCTGGATTGGATCGTTGAATGGCATTCAATTCAATTCCTGAACCAAAAGCTCCTGTATCTGCTGAAGAAACCGCAGCACCGCCCATTCCAATTCTATAATTCTCACCTCCTAAAATAACGATTTTATCGCCTGCTGAAGGTTTGTGTTTTATTGCTTGATCTAATTTTCCGTAACCAATTCCACCCGCTTGCATGATTACTTTATCGTACCCAATTTTGCGGTTATTTTCTTGGTGTTCAAAAGTTAAAACGGAACCTGTAATTAGGGGTTGTCCAAATTTATTTCCAAAATCAGAAGCACCATTCGACGCTTTGATTAAAATATCCATTGGGGTTTGGTAGAGCCATTTTCTCTCGGCAACACCATTTTCCCAATTTCTATTTCCTTCTAATCGAGAGTACGAAGTCATATATACCGCAGTTCCAGCCAAAGGCAATGAACCTTGACCACCTGCCAAACGGTCTCTAATCTCACCACCTGAACCAGTAGCAGCTCCGTTAAAAGGTTCCACCGTGGTTGGGAAGTTATGCGTTTCAGCTTTTAAGGAAAGCACCGAATCAAATTCTTTTTCTTCGTAAAAATCAGGTTTGTCAGCACTTTTTGGTGCAAATTGTGTCACTTTTGGCCCTTTTACAAATGCCACATTGTCTTTGTAAGCCGAAACAATATCGTTTGGATTTTCTTGAGACGTTTTCTTAATTAATTTGAATAATGAGGTTTCTTTTTCTTGTCCATCAATTACAAAAGTTCCGTTGAAAATTTTATGACGACAGTGTTCTGAATTAGCTTGAGAAAAGGCGAAAATTTCAGAATCGGTTAATTTACGATCTAGTTTGGTGGATAAATTATCTAAATATTCCACTTCGTCCGGGCTTAAAGCCAAACCTTCTTTTTTATTGTAGGCATCAATGTCTTCTATATTTAAAATAGATTCAGGCTGGATATCAATCGTAAAAATATCTTGATGTAATTCGGTATATTTTTGCGAAAGCATCGGATCGAAATCGGTAAAATCTTTCGTAGCGGGATGAAATTCCTCAATTCGGATGATTCCTGAAATCCCCATGTTTTGCGTAATTTCAACAGCATTAGTGCTCCAAGGCGTAATCATTGTGGCACGTGGACCAACAAAAAAATCCGCTAATACGGATTTTTCAATTTTATGTGCGTCGGCAAAAAGCCAGTTTAGTTTTGAAATGTCTTCAGCCGAAATTTGGTTTTGCGTTTGAATGGCAAAAACGGTTTTACTTTGGTTTTCAAAGAAATGAATCATTGTGTGGTGTTTGTTGTATTATAATGCAAATTTAGTGTAAATTAATAGTGCGGGCAAATACCAAAAGTAAAGACTTATTAAAAATTAGTTAACAAAAGGCTTGCTTTGGTACGCTCCTAAATCTGGAGGTAATGTTCGAGTCGCTCCCTTGATATCTAACGGAATTAAATAGGAGGAACTCCCTTTTTTAAAACCAGCCGAAGTCCCATCAATATTGAGTTTATTTTTAGGAATACTTTGAAATTTAGGATCTTGATTTAAAATTATTGCATTGTATCGACTGGCATCTGTTGTAAATTGATACAACGGATTAGTAGCTACAGATTTGGAATCCATCTTGATGAGGCAATGGTTGAATTGGTATTCGAAAGCAGCTCCTGTTTTTTTACTTAATTGCAACTCGTTTGAGTAGGCGCCATATATAATACAATTGTTGAAAGTCGCTTTACTAAGCGCATTCGTTTCTGGAACGGCGCCCAATCGGTAATTGCTTAATGTGACTGCCGTTTGACTAGAATTACTCCAATTGTTGTTGAAAGTACAATGTGTGAACGAGTAATTTCCTCCATATACACATGCTAAACCGGCTTGTCCAGCCCTATTAATAACCAAGTTTTCAGCAGTAATTTTTCCGTTTTGAGCTAAAATTCCGTAGTGAGTAGAATTCAAGATTTGTGTGTTTTTAATTTGTATCTCAGCGCCTTTATTATTTTGAATTAACAAACCAATTGATGCGTTTTTAATCGTTAAGTGATTAATGCTATTGTTGGTAGCTCCTTCATTCAGCCAAACCGTTTCCCATTGCCCAGGCACATTATCATAGTCAGCTTGGAGACGGTCGCCTTGAAAGATTACTTCGTTTTCGAGTTGGCTAGTGGAAGAATTAGTTCCTTTAATTTGTATGGATGCATTGTTACCTACAATCAATCCAGAATTAGCATGAAAATAGACTCTTGTTCCCGCATCGAAGACGGCTGTTTTTCCGGAAGGAACTCCCGCATAACCATAAATAACATAGGCTTTTTGATTGGTAAAATGGAGTTCATTATCGTCTAAATAAAAACCTTCTATCGTCTTGTTTCCAACAGGTATTGTTTCTTTCATACCGTTAGACAATCGTTGCGGAAAAAGAAAAACGGCATCTTTTACTAAAGTTACTAATTCCACCTTTTGAAGGTTTATTCCTTTATCAAATTGGATTTGGTCAGTGTATAAAAAGTCGGTCGGATTCGCATCTGCTGCATTGACGGTAGATTCAATAAAAATATAGAGACTGTCTTTTGCTAAAAGTGTCACATTCTGAAATAGTTTTCCTTGATTACCAGACATGCCGTCCACCGTCATTCGGTATTTAGAATTCAGACCTTTGCCCAATTGAATGGAAGGAATAGAGATGTCTTTCTTACTTTTGTTGTAGACTTTAAGCTGGAAGGTACTAGAACCAATGGTACTAAAAACAGTATCTAAATAAATAGTGTCCTGAGAAAAAACTAAATCTCCTTTACTTGCAACGGTCTCAAAATCGGAACGGCAGGCACAAACCGTAACTAAGATTCCGATAAGTAAGAACAATCGATTCAGCTGCATTGATAAATATTTTTGGTAAAAATAACGATTAATTAGAAAATTATTATGCAAACTAATCCATAATTGGCATTTACTCTGATATCTTTATTTCATTTTTATTTTTCGACTTATTATTTATATTCTATTTTTACAACTTCAAACAATACACCATGACATTCGATAAACAAAAGATACTAGATTATTGCAACGGATATGCTGCAACCACTTTGATGGGAACTTTACACATTGAATATACAGATGCTGGAGAAGATTTCTTAGTTGCCACTATGCCCGTTAATCCATCTGTACATCAGCCTATGGGCTTGTTGCATGGCGGAGCTACAGTTGCTCTAGCAGAAAGTGTAGGAAGCGCAGCATCGATGTTGTTTGTTAATTCTGATGTGAGTGAAGTGCGTGGCATTGAAATTTCAGCAAATCATTTAAAAGCAAAACGTGAAGGAATAGTAACTGCTACTGCCAAAATCATTCACAAAGGAAAAAGTATTCATCTATGGGAAATCCGAATAGTTGATGAAAAAGGCAGTTTAATTTCGCTTTGCAAATTGACTAATATGGTCTTGCCAAAACGAAAAATCGAATAATAAGAAAATATTCCTATGATTTCATTAGTCGATAAAATTCTCCTACATCAAGGGCAAAACCTACCTTTTGTAGTGTATTGCAAGCCTAATTCGGATACCGTTTTGGGTTTATTTCAGCGCAATGATAAATTATTTGAAGTTCGTGATTTTACTGAAAAAGGTTTTGTTTTTGCTTCTTTTGACGGAAGTCAAAACTATATCATTCCTGACAATGAATCGGAACAGTGGAGCGAAGATTGGATAACTAACCCTATAACTATTCCACCTAAAGATTTTGATACAATAAACACTCAATCAGCACAAATTAATTTTCAGCATCTAGTTGGTAAAGGAATTTTAGCCATACAGAATAATGAATTTCAAAAAGTGGTTTTGTCACGATTGGAAAGCCTAGCTGTAGCTCATTTTGATTTGGTAACCACTTTTCAAAAATTGGTTCAAGAATACCGTTCTGCTTTTGTGTATTGTTTTTATCACCCAAAAATTGGCACTTGGTTAGGAGCAACTCCAGAACAATTATTGAAGGCGACTGCAGCTTCATTTGAAACCATGGCTTTGGCGGGAACGCAAAAAGATGCAGGAGAAGGAAGCGTTATTTGGCCACAAAAAGAACAAGAAGAACAACAATTTGTAACCGATTATATTGTCTCAAAATTAAAAACGTTGAGTCCCGAAATACGCGTTTCGGAGGCCTATAGTCTTAAAGCGGGTAGTCTTTGGCATATTAAAACGGATATTTCGGCTGTGTTTGGACAAGAGTTAGATTTGAACAAAGCGATTGAGTTATTGCATCCCACTCCGGCGGTTTGTGGCGTACCCAAAGAAATTTCGAAAGCATTTATTATGGCTAACGAGGGTTATGATCGTAGTTTTTACACCGGATTTTTGGGCGAATTGAATCAGAATTTTGCATCTGATTTGTTTGTAAATTTGCGTTGTATGCAAATTAAAAATAATCAAGCGCATTTGTACATGGGTTGCGGCATTACGAAAGACAGCATTCCTGAAAAAGAATGGAAGGAAAGTGTGAACAAGTCCATGACGATGAAACGAATACTGTAGAATTACAAAAAACAATATCAAAAACAATATCAAGATGAAATTA